>JBCCDA010000074.1:0-22663 GCA_039033215.1 Pseudomonadota bacterium
CCGCCTGGTTCAGGATGAAAGCCTTCTGGGCGTCTGTGAACTTACTCGCCTTCATCGCTCTCAGCTCCTTGTCCGGCATCGGTCACACCTACCGGATTTTCCAGCTTCAAACGGCCCAGTTTTCAGGGAACAGAGCAAGATCAACAACTAACGTCGGCTCCAGGAATGCGGGCTCAAACCAAACACTACACTGAGCCTACTTTCCACGGGCTTTCGAACTCTCGAGCGGCACCCCCAGGGTCCACGATCGCTGACGAATAGACGCTCGCAACGCTTTCAGCTAAGTCGCGTTCTAAGCGTCACCTGGCCTTAGGGTCGTCCTTCGTGTCCAATTACTCTGAGCGAGGCTCACGGCCCTGATCCCAAGACTTGACGTCGTAGGTAACGCAACCAATTGCCCAAATCGATTCATGCTGCCGACTCGCGTCCTAACTCGACAAGCGCGTCGGAAATATCGCTCAGTGGCATTTCTTCCACCACGGCACCAGCGGCTTTTGCTGCCCGAGACATCCCGTAGACCACGCAGGATGCCTCATCCTGGCCGATGGTATGTGCGCCCGAGGATCGCATCTCCTTCAGGCCCTGAGCGCCGTCACTACCCATACCTGTTAGGATCACACCCACGGCATTCTTGCCCGCGTACTTCGCCACGGATCGAAACAGGACGTCAGCAGATGGTCGATGTCGGCTGACCAACGGACCTTCCGCTACTTTTACACGATACTCCGCACCACTGCGCGTGAGCATCAAATGATGGTTGCCAGGTGCAACAAGTGCCGTGCCACGGAGTGCTCGGTCACCGTCCCTCGCTTCGCGAACCGTTATCTGCGACTGTTGTGACAGTCTTTCGGCGAACGCGCCCGTAAAGTGCTCCGGCATGTGTTGAACGATCAGTATCGGTGGTGAAAACGGCGGAAGCGCAGTCAGTATCTCACGAAGAGCTTCTGTCCCCCCGGTTGACGACCCAATAGCGACGATGGTTTGGGTTGTCTTGACCATGGCACGAGGTGGGCGAGACTGCGCCCGGTTGGTTGGCATCCTCTGTACGCTCTTCCTTCCGCTTCCTGATGGCAAACGCGCGTGGGCTGCGGCAAGAACTTTATCTTGGATCAGGATCGCAGATTCCTCAAGAAAGCGCTTCGTGCCGACCGCCGGCTTTTGGACAATATCAACGGCCCCTGATTCAAGCGCCGCAAGAAGCGTCTCCGTTCCTTGACCAACCAAAGATGAACAGATCACAACTGGTATCGGACGTTGACTCATAAGACGGCGAAGAAAAGAGATTCCATCCATCCTCGGCATCTCTACGTCCAGTGTGATCACATCCGGAATCTGCTCTCTCATCCTCTCGGCAGCTTCGTACGGGTCCTTTGCAGTCGCCATCACCTCAAGTTGAGGATGGCGGTTGATGAGCGCCGATAGAGTTTCCCTGACGACAGCAGAATCGTCGACTACAAGAACCTGGCGTGTTCTACCTGCAGTCATTAGCTTTCCTTCCGATAGATCGTCGGCCGCACAACGGTCAGCCCCATTGTGCGAACCCTTGCTGTCTCACTGTGGCCCGTGAGGAGAAACCCGCCGGGGCGGACACGAGACAGTACATTCTTCAACACTGTCGCCTGCGTTTCATCGTCAAAGTAGATCAAAACGTTGCGAAGAAACACAATGTCAGCTTCGATACCAGTCAATGTGTTACTCTGGGTGAGGTTCCCAACTCGCCACTCCGTCATTGAGCGGATGTCCTGACTTATCCTGTGGATGTTTGGATTTGATTTGGAAGTCAGAAGATACTCGCGTCGCAAATGCAGCGGTATGCCCGAAATTTCTGTAGTGTCATAGATGGCCCGACCTGCTGATGCAACGACCGAACGAGAAAGATCCGTCCCGATTCCCTTGACACGAAGACTGGCCAACGAACCCTTCGCTGAAGACCTTGCCTGCAGCATTGCTGTGTAAAGCTCTTGCCCAGTAGAACATGCCGCACTCCAGACAACCAACTCTCGCTTCGAACCGGTCCTATTACTCCACAAAATATCAAAACCAGCCTCATCAAGCCACTCGTATTGCCCATTTTCTCGAAAGAAACTTGTTGTATGAGTTGTGATTGCCTCTAAAAACTGGCGAATTTCTGTAGTATTATTTCTATTTTCAATAACAGAACAGTACTCACTGAAGTTCCCATTCGACATCTTTTCGACAATTCGACCAAGCCGAGCCACCAAAAAATCGGCTTTTTCGGGACCAAGGTTAATTCCCGACTCGCGTGCTGCAATTGCACTCATTCTTGCAATGTTCGTGGGCGTTAGATGATGCCCGCCGCCGGTTGCTTGCATTGAAGCCTGAGCCATCTCTTCCGCCTCAGTTGTAAGTAGAACCAAAATCGAAGTCGTCTTCTCCAAGAATCTGACTGATATCCAAGAGCAGAATAACTGACTCATCCTGTCGCGCAACTCCACGCAGCACCGAACTCCGGCTGTCAGATCCTGCGATTTTGGGCGGTGCCTCTATAGCTTCCGGTCCAACTTGAGCCACGTTCCTCACTCGATCAGCAATCACACCAGTCGGACGGACGTCTCCGCCTTGATCAAATTCGAACACGATGATGCGTGTATCTTCGCCATCTTCGCTTCTGGGCAACGCCAATCGCGATCCCATGTCGATGATCGGTATGCTCTTGCCTCTTATATCCACGATTCCCTCTATATCGTGAGGGGCATTGGGGATTTGCCTGATCGTTGCGCGGTCAAGTATCTCACGAACGTTTCGGACCTCGACACCTAAAATTTGCCCAGCCAAGTCGAAAGTCAGATACGTCCCTGCAAGATCGGCCGTAGACTGGGGGAGGTTTGGAGCATCGAATTGAGTTGAGGTTTCGGTGGTCGCTAACATTCTTCACCCCTGATAAGTCTGGTCTTGTTCATCGGTATGTAAGGCCGCGGCGTTACGAAGGATCAATTTACCGCAGGTTGGAAAATACTCTGAGGATTGAGAAAGATTAGAAGTGTTTCGCCTCTCTGAGCTATCCCACGAATGTAGTCGGGAGGCCATTTCACTCCAAGTTCTGGGGCCGGTAGAATTCGATCTTCTTCGATCTCCACAACCTCGTGGACGCTGTCAGCAACAACTGCAAACCTAGTTCGATCGTCATCTATCTCCGCTTCCATTACGACAAACCGCGTCTCGGACGTACGGTCTGTTGCCTCCATTCCAAGCCGCTGCTGGAGGTCAAGGACCGGAACAACCGTTCCTCGGGCATTGATGAGGCCCGGAGCGAATGCTGGCGCGGTCGGAACCGTAGTCACCGGCAAAGGGTCGATGACCTCCTGCACGATGCCCACATCCACCGCAAACCGTTCACCATCCAGTTCGAACGTCAGGGCCATGAAGCTTGCACCCGCCGGCTCGGACGGTGTTTCGGTTGTCTCATGCGTATCCACAGACATTACGCAGCCTCCCGGGTAAGTGCACCGAAGCTCTTTACGAGTGCGGCGGGATCAATGATGAGAGCGACTGAGCCGTCTCCGAGGATCGTGCACCCTGCCAGACCTTCGACCCCTTGGTGGTAAGCGCTCAGTGATTTGATCACTGTCTGATGCTGGCCAATGACGTCATCGACCTTGAGACCGATGCGTCGCCCATCAGCGTTTACGACAACGACACGTTTGCTGTCGCGGGCATCACCAAGTTGAAAGATCTCTGTCAGGTTCAAGTATGGGACAAATTCGTCGCGAATGTTGATGATCGACCTTTGTCCGTTGTCGGACATCTGATCTTCAGTGAGTTCCACGCACTCCTCGACGCTCGCGAGGGGGAGGACGAAATCACCTTCCGCGACCCGGACCAGGAGGCCATCAATGATTGCCAGTGTGAGCGGCAGACGTAGCGTTACCGAGGTCCCTTTGCCCGCCTCGGACTTAACTTCGACAGCGCCTCTGAGATCCTCAATGAAGTTGCGCACCGCATCCATGCCAACGCCGCGACCGGACACGCTTGTCACAGCATCAGCAGTCGAGAACCCAGGTGCGAAAATCAGCTGATGGACCGCCTCTTCGGACAAGTCGCTGTCTTCTTCAATGATACCGCGTTCGATCGCCTTCGATCGGATCTTCTCTGTGTTGAGGCCGCCGCCATCATCTGAAACCGAGATGTGGACCTCCCCGCCGGTTTGGCGAGCAGCCATCGTCAGGGTAGCTTGGGCAGGCTTGTCTGAGGCAGCCCGGGTCTCAGCGTTTTCGATCCCGTGGTCCGCCGAGTTACGTACGATGTGGACGAGCGGCTCGGACAGGCGGTCGATGATGTTCTTGTCGATTTCGGTGTCGCCGCCCTCGGTCACAAGTTCGATGTCCTTGCCCAGCTCGCTCGCGAGATCACGCACAACCCGCCGGAACTTTCCGAAGACGCCGGCGATTGGAAGCATCCGGATTGAGAGGGTCGCATCGCGCATACCCGTCACGAGCCGCTCGATTTCCTCGGCGGCGCTGGCAAGCGCCGTTTCATCCAACCGTTCCGAGATCCGGTTGAGCTTTGCCTGAGCGATCACCAGTTCGCCGAGCTGATCCATCAACTCGTCGAGCCGATACGCCTGTACCCGCACGGACTCGCCCATCGCAGGACCTTTGGATGCCTTGGACTCGTCGCCGCCCGCCCCCTTGCTGGTACCTGCCTTCGCCGGCGGAGCAGCCTCGGCAGCCTTCTTCGATGGTCCGGCGGTCTCTTCAGCCTCTGCTACTTCATCTGCAGCGCTCTGGGCTTCGCTGATCTCGATATCGCCGTCGTCAAAGAAGAGGAAAATCTGCTCAATTCGGTCCTTGGGCTCGCTGGTCTCCAGTGTGAAATGCCAGGCGAGATAGCTTTCACCGGGATCCAACTTGTCAAGTGGCGGGACGTGGTCAGCGCTGATCGTCGTCTCGCATGTACCGATCTCAGCCAGTTCCAGAGCAACGAGATCCGGGCGCATGCCGTTTTTCAGCGCCAGCGGTTCAGGTTTGAAGTAGATGTCGAAACGCTGCTTACCAGCGGGCTTGGCTTCTTCGGCTGGCGCGGCATCTGCCGATGACTCCGCATCACCCCCGGTACCGTTGAACGCTTCGATCCGCGAAAGCAGGGTCGCGTGGAACTCTCCCGACGTCAGCTCGGCGGCGGCAGCTTCGTCTTGCCCGGCCTCAAGCAGCGCCGTGATATGATCGCGCGATTGCAGTGAGAAATCGATCAGCTCTTGCGTGACCTGACGGGCCCCGTTGCGCACCAGATCGTAAGCGCTCTCGAGGTGGTGGACGAACTTCGCCAAGGCGGAGAACCCGAACATCTCGCCCGAGCCCTTGATTGTGTGAAGACCTCGAAACAGGGTGTCGACCATCTGCCGGTTTTCGGGATCGGCCTCCAACTCCAGCAGATTGTCCTCGAGAGTTTCGAGGATATCGTTGGCTTCCTGTCGGAAAGTGTCCGCCGGATTGCTCATGTGCCGCCTCTTCATGCTCGCGCTACTCGAAGGGTGTTTAGGCACAACCACCTAAGAGTCCGTTTATGTGTACAATCCTCCGTATTCTTGTTTGCCGGGGTGCGGCGGGCGGCTAGGGTCGCGCGATGAGAACGAGATGGCGATTCCTGATCTCTCTGCTGGGGGCCGCCTGTCTGGGTGCCTGCGCGGGCGAAGACGACCTCGACCGTCTCGAGTTTGAGCCACCGGAAACCGCGGTGGAATACGAGGTTACACTGGTCGGTCTGCCGTCCGAAGAGATGGCGGCGGTCGCTGAAGACACCCTCGCTGTCTATCGAAACCAGGCTGATGGCGCGCAAAGTGTCGCCTTCCTGCGTCGGAGGGCAGAGGGCGATGTGAGCATCCTGCAGCGCCTTCTGCGGTCGCGTGGATATTATGACGGGACCGTCGACGTCACGGTCCGTGATCTTCCACCAAAGGACGCGGCAGATCCCGATGACCTCACCCAGGCCGAGGTGACGCTGACGGTTGATTCGGGGCCAGCGTTCACGCTCCGGCGCCACCACTTCGTGATGACCGGGGATGCGCCTGGTTTGCCCCAGCTCGATGCGGCCGCCCTTGGCTCGCCGGTCGGGCAAACCGCCGCTGCCGAGCCAATCGTGAAAGCCGAGGCGACAGCCCTCGACACCGTCCAAAAGGCCGGATTTCCCTATGCGGAGCAAGGCAATCGTCGCGCGGTCGCTGATCTCGAAGCCCAGACGCTGGAGATCGACAGCGAAATTACGCCGGGCCCGGCGGCTGTCTTCGGGCCCATCACCTTCGAAGGGCTGGTCGATGTCCGCGAGCGCTATCTCCGCACATATATCGACTGGGACGAAGGCGAGCCCTTCGATCTGAGCACGTTGCGCGACTATCAGCTTGCGCTTCTCGGCACAGATCTCTTCGCGACCCTCCGCGTGAGCCCGCCGGAAGAGGCGCCGCCCGGCACCGGGCCGGTTGCCCTGCCGATCACGGTCGAGGCGACCGAGCGTCCCTTCAGAACGGTCTCCGCCGGCGCGCGGTTTAACACCGATGACGGCCCATCGATCAGGGGCGGATACGAACACCGCAACCTCTTCGGGGAGAACGAGACGCTTACAATCGCGGCCGAAGTCGGCTTGGAGGTGCAGACCTTCGGCCTCGGCTACCGCGAGCCGCAGTACATGCGTCCGGGCCAGGATCTAGTCGCCAGCCTTACGCTCGAACGCGAGGAAGATGATGCCTTCGACGACCTCACCGTCACCGGGACACTGGGGCTGGAACGTCGGCTGACGCCCAACTGGATCGTCGGTGCAGGCGTCCTCGGCGAGGCCAGCCTGATCACCGATCAAGGCGAGGACACCGAAGCACTGTTGGCGGGCATTCCGCTCTTTGCCGAGTATGATGGGTCGGACGATCCGCTAAACCCCACGACTGGGGTACGGGCAAGGCTGGACGCAGTGCCCTACGCGGGCCTCTTCGACGACGAGCCGACGGCGTTTCTGTCGATCGATGGTCAGGGGTCTGCCTACTACGACATCACGGGCGAAAAGGCGTATGTTCTTGCAGCGCGCACCCGCTTCGCCTCGATCATCGCGGGTGATGTGTCCGACGTGCCAGCAACGCGGCGGCTATATTCAGGTGGCGGCGGCTCAGTCCGGGGGTTTGCCCAGCGGTTCGTCGGGCCGCTGGACGCGAGCAACGATCCGATCGGCGGGCTCTCCGCGCTCGAGGCCGGGCTCGAGCTGCGCGCCCGGCTCTATGGCGACATCGGGGGCGTGGTGTTTGCGGAAGCCGGCTCGGTCTCGGTCGAGAGCTTCCCCGACTTCAACGATGGGGTGCAAACCGCCGCCGGAGTGGGCCTGCGGTACTACTCCCCGGCCGGGCCGATTCGGATCGACGTGGCGTTTCCACTGAACGGCCGCGACGCCGACGACGCTTTCCAGCTCTACTTCTCCATCGGGCAGGCGTTCTGATACCATCCTCGCGATGGTTTTTGAGGGAGCGATGCCTGAGGACGAGGGAAGCTGGGACAAGCTGGTCAGGAAGCGCGCCATCTGGCTGCAAAGCTTTTGGTTCGTGCGCGGCGTCATGGGCACGATGGCCCTGGTGGCGCTGATCCCGCAGATTACCGAGCTCGAGCAGATCGAGGCCCTGCGCGCCCTCTACGCCATGATCCTCGGCTGGAACGATGTGATGGCGTGGGTAGGTGCGAGTATCGCGATCATCCCGTACCTTCCCAACATCCCGGCGCAAACGGTATCGACCGTAGTCTTCTTCCTGGCCATCCCGTTCCCCATGCTGCTCGCCATGATCTCCGAAATGCGCTCGGGCGAGGCTTACGCGGACTGGCCAGCATTCGCGTTCGGCTCATTCGGTATTCTCATGTACGGCATCGTGATGTCGGTCGGTTTCGCAGTCATCGCCCATGGCGGATCGCCCTTCGCTATCCCGGTTGCGGACATGGACGTTTGGCAACTCGTCGTTGCTGCCATCCTCATCCTGACGAATCTGGGGGTCCTGCTTGCAATCCCGATTGTCAGTCTACCCGGGTACAGATCCGGCCTCCTCTTCACCCTCGGCGTGATCGCCACGATCGTGATCGGCTACAATATCGGCACAACGGGGTTCTCGGACTGGGTCAACACCACCGTGTGCGAGGAGCTTCGGATCGCCCCGGAAGACTGCTCGCCGGAACGCAGCTGATCTTGCGTGGAATCCGGTGGTCCCGGGGCACCTCCTCCCCTAGGTTAACGGCAACGCCACACCGGAGCCCCGATGCGCCGCATTCTCCTCGCCTGCCTGATCTTGGCCACGCTGACGGCGCCTGCCGCGGCGCTCTTCTCGCTGTCGGGCTTTCGCAACCAGATGATCGAATTCCTGATCGACCAGATCTCGGTCGAAGGGGAGCTGGAGATCTCGGTCGAGGAGATCACCGATCTCGACGACGGTGCCACCGCCATCCGCGGCCTCGCCATCTCGGACGGCGACGGCGTCTGGATGACCGTCGAGTCGCTCGAGTTCGCGTGGAACCCTGGGCGCCTGACCTCAGGTGAGATCGAGTTCAGCCGCCTCGCTGCCCGCGGGGTCAACGTCGCCCGCCAGCCGGCCGCGTCGGCCCAGCCGGAAGTCGCCCCCCCCACCCCCGCAGATGATGGTGCGCTGATCCCCCGGATTGAATGGCCCCGCTCGCCGCTCGCGCTCCGGATCGAGAGCATGGTGCTGGCCGGCGTGCGCCTGGAGGAACCCGTTCTTGGCCACGCCATCGCCTTTGATGCCGAAGGCTCTGCCCGGGACGAAGGCGACATTCAGGCGATCGACCTGACGGTCACCCGCTCCGATGCCGTGCCGGGGCAGATCGCCGTTGACTACCGCCGCGAGTTCTCCACCGCAATCCTCGCCATTAACCTGACTGCCAACGAGGGCGAGAACGGGCTGATCGCAGCCTTGTCCGGCTTGCCTGCCGATGCGGCCTCGCGGCTCACACTGACGGCCGATGGTCCGCCCGAGGATTGGCGCGTGACGCTGGAGCTTGCCCTTGCCGACACGGTTGCGGCCAGCGGCACGGCGAACATCTCGTACCAGGGACCGCTGGCAGTCGATGCCCGGTTCACGGCCTCCCCCGGCCCCAAACTGGACCCGGATCTCGCGGCACTGCTGGGTGAGGGGGCCGAGATTGTCGTCCGGCTGGCCGAAGGCTCCGATACGACCATCGAGATTGCCGAGGCACGGATCACCTCGCCCGACCTCACCCTGGTGGCCGATGGCACCTATACACGGGCAACCGCGGCGGCGGATCTTATGATCGACCTCGACGCGGGGGCGGCACTGGCAGACCCGTTCGACGGTGTCGATTTCGGAGGGCTCACCTTCGATGGGCGGCTGACCGGTTCGCCCGGCACATTCGCGGCGGACGGTGATCTGGTTCTCCGTGGGCTCGAGACGGCGCCCGTGGATGTCGCCTCGGCGCAACTTGCCGTGGACCTGCGCCAATCGACGCCCGAGGCCGGGACCGGGCCAGACGCCGCGCCGCCCGAGACGACCACCAGCCTCACGATGGCGGGGCTGACGCAGGGGCTGCGGCTGGACCAGATACCCGCGGATGCGATTGGGGACGCTGATCTCGCGCTCAGCCTGACGCTCACTGGCAACGACCTGCGTGTCTCGCAGTTGTCGCTCGGCTCCGATCCGCTCGATGTGCTCGCCTCCGGCACGGTGGACATCGAGGCGCTCACAGCAGACCTGCGTATCGGCATCGCGGCCCCCGACATCGCCCCCGTCGCCTCCGCCTACGGGGTGGATGCATCGGGCGGGATCGCTCTCTCTGGCCAGGTGCGCCGCACCGAAACAGCGACCGAGGCCAACGTGGATGCGCGCCTCGCGCAGTTCCGACACCCGGCGGCCGAAGCCGGGCGGCTGCGGATCATCGCCGCCGTCACACAAAGCGACGCGGGCCTCACGTTCGACACGGAGGGCCAGGCCCGGGCGCTACGGCTCGATCGCATCGGCCCCGATTTTCTGCCAACCGCGACCTTCGCGGCAGAGGGCACGCTGGTTGAGGATCTTCTTGATCTGGCCAGCGCCCGGCTGACCTCGCCACTGCTGGAGGTGATGGCAGAAGGCACCCTGAACACCGCCGACCAGATCGGCACGGTCGACTACCAGGTGACCACGCCCGACCTCGGCCCGGTCGCGCAGCTCTATGACCAGCCCGCGTCAGGCGCTCTGGTCGCGTCGGGTCAGGCGGTCCTGCGCGGGAGCGAGGCCCCCCGCATCACAGGGGATCTCTCGCTCCGGGCGTTGACCTACGATGGCACCGCCTACGGCAGGCTGGATCTGCAGCATGACGTCGAGGTGTCGGAAAACCCCAATGGGGAGCTTGTGCTGATCTCCGACGGCAGTGCTTACGGCCCCGCCCGGATCGCGACCCGGTTCGCGCTGGAGCAGCCCACACTGCGGCTGACAGGACTTGATGCCACGGCGCTCGGGCTGGCGGCCACGGGCGATGTCGCCGTCAATCTCGACGGTGCGTTGGCCGAGGGGACCATCGCGCTGGCCATCCGCGATCTCGGCGGGTTGCGCCCGGTCACCGGGACCGCGCTCGGCGGCTCCGGCAACGGTACGCTCCGGCTGACAACCCCGAACGGGCGCCAGAACGCGGCGCTGGATCTGCGGCTGTCGGGCCTCGCGACCGAGGGCGCGGGGATTGGTCAGCTCCGACTTGAGGCTGCCCTGAACGATCTTCTGGGCACCCCCGCGGTGCAGGCGTCCCTCAACGCGTCGACCATCACAGCGGGCGACATCGCGCTTGCGACGGCGACGGCCACTGTCAGGGGGCCCCTCTCGCAGCTTGATCTCACTGCCCGGGCGGAGGGCACGGTTGACGAGAAGCCGCTCAGCTTCCTGACCGACGCCCGGGCCAATGTTGCCGAGCCGACCGTTCGGGCCACGGTCTCGAGGCTGGAGCTGCGCCTGGCCGAGGATTTGGTCGCGCTCAATCAGCCCCTCGGCATCACCGCGGAGGGGAGCACCGTTTCACTCCGCAATCTCGATCTCGCGCTGCCAGGCGCGGGCCGTCTTTCGGGGAACATCTCCTCGCGCGGGGGGCCGCTCTCCGGCGAGCTCAGCCTGAACGCGCCGGATCTGTCCGTGCTGCAGCGACTTGCGGGCATTCCTCTGACCCAGGGCACGCTCGAGGCCGAGGCCACGTTCGACACCGGCCGGCGCCGGGCGCAGGCGACCGTGACTGGGCGCGGCGTCCGGTTTGCGGACATCGAGGCCGGTGGCGAGCTTGATCTCGACTCCACGCTCGACTGGGCAGGACGTCAGGCGGATGTCGACGTGACGCTGGTCGGCGAGTTCGGCCAACCAGTGCGGTTGACCGCAACGGTCCCAATCGCCGTCTCGGGCGGTGTCCCGGGTCTGGCGCAGCGCGGTCCAGTCACGGCCAACCTGACGTGGCAGGGAGATGTCGGACGCTTCTGGGCGTTGGTCCCGGCGCCCGGCCACGTTGTCACCGGACAGGCCGACATCGATCTGGGCGTCACTGGCGATGTATCCGCCCCGGCCCTAACGGGCGAGATTCTGTTGACCGATGGCGGCTACCAGAACCTTGATGCGGGCACGATCCTGACAGACCTCACGGTCGGCACCCAGCTGCTGGAGGGTGGCAACCTCCAGCTCAGCGTCGCCGCCTCCGACGGCGCTAGTGGGTCGGTCAACGTCGACGGGAACCTGGCCCTCGACGCCTCGGGCATCGATATCACCACGACAATCGACAGGGCCGTGCTGGTCCGCCGGGATGACGTCCGAGCGCGCCTGGACGGACAAATCTCGGTGAAAGGCCCGATGACGGCGCTGGCCATTGACGGAGACATCACGATCACCGAGGCCGAGGTCCGGTTGGTCAACGCCAACCCTCCCTCGATTGTCGATCTCGGCGAGGTCGAGATCAAGGGTGCGCCACCGGCTGAAGAATCCGATGGCGGCAGCTCGATCAGCCTGCGAATCGACGTCGACGCACCCGGGCGCATGTTTGTCCGGGGTCGCGGACTGGACAGCGAATGGAAGATGGGGCTCGACATCCGCGGCACCGCTGCCGACCCGCGCATCACCGGCCAGATCGAGCGTGTGCGCGGCGTTCTCAGCCTGATCGGCAAGGACTTCGAGCTTGAGCGCGGCCAGATAAGCTTCGATGGCGGAGCTAAAATCGATCCCCGCATCGATGTCATGCTCAGCCGTGACACCGACGACATCGTGGGCCGCGTCATCGTGGACGGTGTGGCCTCGGACCCGCAGCTGCGCTTTGCCTCGACCCCTTCGCTTCCCGAGGACGAAGTACTCCCGAGAACTTTGTTCGGAAAATCGCGCCAGTCTTTGACCGGAAGTCAGGCCATCCAGCTGGCGCTGGGGCTTGCGACCCTGATGGACGGCGGCGGCGGTACGCTAGACCAAGTGCGCGGTGCGATCGGAATCGACCAGCTTCGGATCGAGGAAGACAATGACGGAAACGCCGCCGTTGGCGTGGGCAAGGAGGTTGCCGAAGGCATCTGGGTCGGAACACGCCAGACCTTGGGCGGAGAAGGCGGGACCTCGGTCGCAGTCGAGGTCGAGGTGTTCGAGGACATTGGCCTCGACGCCGAGATGGAGGCTGGTGGCGACTCCTCGGTCGGCATTCAGTGGAAACGCGACTTCTGAGGACGGACAACCTTGACGCAGGAGCGCACCGGCCCGGTATCCAGGCGTGCGATCACCAAACGGTGGAACCGCCGCCTCACATCTGGCAGCGGGCGTCCAACCGCTCACGGTCGGCGATGATGGTGTAGCCGCCCTGATAGGCCTGGAACTTCATGTGCGTCTGGCGATGCCACATGTTGTTCGCCCAGATCCCACCGACGCCGCCCATGCTGGCGGTCTCGACCTCGAAATCCCAGAAGCGCCCGTCATTGGCGTACATCCGTCCCTGGTGCCGGTAGAGTTGCGTATGGGTCGAAAACTCCAACGTATAGGTCCCCTGCAGTGGCATGCCCTGATACATGGCCGAGCACTGCCATTGCCCAAGGACTTTCGCGACCGCATCGGTCAGCGGGAAAAAGGCAAAAAATGCTGCCAGCACCAATCGTCTCATCATCGCCTCCACCAGTCTTGATGCAGGCGATTCTCCCAAACTAGCGGGCGACGGTCTGTGACGAATGCACACTCTTGGTTAACCCGCGTGCCGTCTCGACGGAACAGGTGTCGAATTTGATGACGAGGCAGATGACGATGTCTCAAACCCAATCAATGGTGCCGGGGCGGGCGAACTCAAACCCAAGTCAAAGGTCAGGTTTGAGACGCGTCCAACCGCATTCGATCGCGGCGGCCAAACGAAAAAAGGGCGGCCCGAAGACCGCCCAATGCTGTGTTTGGTAGGATGGGCTTCAGCCCACCGCCGGTCAGCCCAGCGACTTCTCCAGCTCCGGCAGGATCTCGAACAGATCGCCGACAAGACCGTAGTCGGCCACCTGGAAGATCGGCGCCTCCTCGTCCTTGTTGATCGCAACGATCACCTTCGAATCCTTCATGCCCGCAAGGTGCTGGATCGCGCCAGAGATCCCGACCGCGATGTAGAGGTCAGGGGCCACGACCTTGCCGGTCTGTCCGACCTGCCAATCGTTCGGCGCGTAGCCCGAATCGACCGCGGCGCGCGACGCGCCTGTGGCAGCGCCCAGTTTGTCAGCGACCTTCTCGATCAGCTCGAAGTTCTCCTTCGACGCCATGCCGCGCCCACCGGAGATGACCACCTTGGCCGAAGTCAGCTCGGGCCGGTCGCTCTCGACCACCTTGTCCTCGACCCACTTCGAGAGCTCCGGGTTGCCAGCCGGATCGATGCTCTCGACCGGGGCGGAGCCGCCAGCGGCGGCGCCATCGAACGTGGCCGTCCGGATGGTCACGACCTTCTTGGCGTCCGAGGATTTCACCGTCGCGATCGCGTTGCCCGCGTAGATCGGACGGATGTAGGTGTCCGCGTCCACGATCTCCTGGACGTCCGAGATCACCATCACATCCAGCAGCGCCGCAACGCGGGGCATGATGTTCTTCGCGTCCGTCGTGGCCGGGGCGCAGATGATGTCGTAGTCGCCCGCGAGGCTGACGATCAGATCGGCGACTGGCTCGGCCAGGCGCTTGCCATAAAGATCATTTTCCGCGCAGAGCACCTTCGAGACACCCTGGATCGTTGCGGCTTCCGCCGCCGCGTCCGAGCAGGTTGCCCCACAGCAGAGAAGCGTCAGTTCACCCAGTCCGCTGACCGCCGAGACGGCCTTCGACGTGGCATCCATCGCGAGGGCACCATCCGTGACCTCCGCCAGCATCAGTACAGCCATCTCAGAGCACCCCCGCTTCGTCTTTCAGCTTCGCCACTAGTTCGGCCACATCCGCGACCTTGACGCCAGCCTTGCGGGCAGGCGGCTCGTTCACGGTCTCGATGGTCAGGCGCGGCGCCACGTCGACGCCCAGGTCGGCCGGGGACTTGATGTCCAGCGGCTTCTTCTTCGCCTTCATGATGTTCGGCAGCGAGGCATAGCGCGGCTCGTTCAACCGCAGATCCACGCTGATAATGGCGGGCATCTTCACCTCGATCACCTGCAGGCCGCCGTCGACCTCGCGGGTCACCTTGGCGGTATCGCCATCCACATCGACGGCCGAGGCGAAGGTCGCCTGGCTCCAGCCCAGCAGGGCCGCCAGCATCTGCCCGGTCGCGTTCATGTCGTTGTCGATGGCCTGCTTGCCGCAGATCACCAGACCCGGCTGCTCCTCGTCGATGACGGCCTTGAGCAGCTTCGCCACCGCCAGCGGCTCGATGTCCGTGTCCACGGTTTCGGCGGCTTCGATCAGGATGGCGCGGTCGGCCCCCATCGCCAGCGCCGTGCGCAGCGTCTCCTGAGCCTTCGCAACACCGATCGAGACCGCGATGATCTCCTCGACCTTGCCCGCTTCCCTCATCCGGATCGCTTCCTCGACCGCGATCTCGTCAAAAGGGTTCATCGACATCTTGACGTTAGCGAGATCGACCCCCGAATTGTCCGCCTTCACGCGGACCTTCACGTTGTAGTCGATCACGCGCTTGACGGGCACCAGGACCTTCATGCGTGTTCCTCCTTGCCGGAGCAGCCAGTTGCCCCGTGTTGTGGCGCCTCACTTAGCGCCGATTTCGGCGCTCCCCTACGGAAAAATCGACGCGGGGAGATACGGAATCGCCATTCTGATCGGATATCGCTGCGTCAGATCTCCGAGAGGGCCGCGAGCACGTCCGCCGGCTCGGTTCTGTTGCGGTAGTCGGGATCGACGAAGGTGGCGGCAATCACACCATCGGAGGCGATCACGAAGGTTCCCGGGACCGGAAGGCACCAGGTCGCGTCACCGTTCCTTGCCTCGAGGTCGATGCCGAGCTTGAGGTAGAGCGGGCGCAGCCAGTCAGGCACGATGAACTCCAGGCCGTAGGCGCGGGCGGTAGCGTTGCCCTGGTCCGACAGCACCGGATGCTCAAGTGCCAATTTGTCGGCCGGCGACCACGATTCGTCGGGCATTTCCGGCGAGACGGCCACCAGCTCGGCCCCTGCGGCGCGGATGTCGTCCAGAACCTTTTGGAACGCGCGAAGCTGGATGTTGCAATAGGAGCACCAGCCGCCGCGGTAGAAGCTGAGCACGACGGGACCATCGGCAAGGTATCCTGCAAGCGGACGGGGCTGGCCGCTTGCATCAGCCAACTCGAACCCCGGGGCCACGCTGCCCGCCACCGGCGCGCCGGAGCCTGTGTTCGCTGCAACAAGCTCCGCGATCCCCCGGTCGATGGCATCGTACTCGTCCGACACCATCTTCTCGCGCCGGGCGTCGGTGTTCGCCTCAAGCTCTTCGCGCAACGCCATCGGTCGCCCCTAGCGGTTCGCTCCCGGGACCCAGAGCACGTCTTTCGACCCGTTCTCGTTCGCCACGCGAGAGGCCACAAAGAACCAGTCCGAGAGCCGGTTGAGATAGGTCACCGCACGGTGGTTGATCTCTTCCAATGTGGCGAGTTCCACCGTCAGCCGCTCGGCCCGGCGGGCCACTGTCCGGCAAACATGCAGATGCGCAGCCAGCGCCGAGCCGCCGGGAAGCACGAAGGACCGCAGGGGCTCGAGGTTCGCGTTCATCACGTCGATCTCGTTCTCCAGTCGGGTCACCTGCGCCTCCGCCATGCGAAGCGGTGGATACTCTGCATCGCCATCACGCGCCGGGTCTGGCCGGCAAAGGTCGGCGCCCAGATCAAAAAGGTCATTCTGGATGCGCGCCAACGCTGCATGCATCTCGCCGTCCGCCACCAACCGGGCCATGCCAACCGTCGAGTTCACCTCGTCGACGGTGCCGTACGAGCTCACCCGCAGGGTATACTTCGCGACCCGCGAGCCATTGCCCAGCGCGGTCTCCCCCGTGTCACCGGTCTTCGTGTAGATCTTGTTCAGCACGACCATCGCCGTCTCCCCTCCTTGATTTGCCCGGCAGTTAGTGCCTGAGCATGGGCCGGCAACCGTGTCGTCAGTCGCTGGCCACAGCCACCGCCAGCAGAATCAGGAGCACAGCGACAAACTGCGCACCGATCCGCCACTGCATGACCTTGTTCTGCTTCTGGGGCGTCATCTTGCCCGACCCGAAGCCACCGATACCGTAGATCAGGATGCCGGCCACCACGGCGCATCCGATGCCTGCAACGACCGTCATGATACTCTCCTGCTCTAGCCTTTGATCAGTACGCGATCGAGCCAACGCGTCGGCAACAACCGCTTGAGGAACCCTATGATATAGGTCGGCGTCGTCACATAGTAGCGCGCGCGAGGACGCGGGCTCTCCAGCGCATGGATCAGCTTGGCCGTGACGGCGTCGGGCTGCAGCTCGAACGGTTCCTTTGTGACCTCTTCGCGATAGAGCCGCGGTTCCAGCGTATCGCCATAGAAGCTGGCCCAGGGCGAGTTTTTTCGCTCGACCCAGCGTTCATAGTGGCGCTGGGCGTTGACGCGGATCATCGTGTTGACCGGCCCCGGTTCAATCAGGATCACGTGGATCGGTGTACCCTGCAGCTCCAGCCGCAGCACGTCCGAATAGCCCTCCAGCGCGAACTTGGTCGCGACATAGGGCCCCCGCATCCTCAGCCCCGCGAACCCCAGGACCGAGGAACACTGGACGATCCGCCCACGCCCCTGCCCCCGCATCACAGGCAGGACCCGGCGCGTCAGCTCGTGCCAACCGAAGAAATTCGCCTCGAAGATCGCCCTGAAACCATCAGTCGCCGTGTCCTCGACAGCACCGCCCATCGCGTGCGCGCCATTGTTGAAGAGCGCATCCAGCTGCCCGCCCGTGATCTGCAGCGTCTCGGCCAGCCCGGTCTCGATCGAAGCCTGGTCAGTGTAGTCAATGCGCACACTCGCCAGCCCCTCGGTTTTCAGGCGATCCACATCCTTCTGCTGTCGGCAGGCTGCCACGACCGTCCAGCCACGCTGGCTCAGTGTGTGCGCCGCATCGTAGCCAATGCCCGACGAACAGCCAGTGATCAGGATCATCTTGCTGCTCACCGTCGCCTCCGCCCCTTACCTGCGGTGCGGCTATGGAACGTCGCCGGCTTGGACGCAACCCAGGCGATGAACTTCGCCAGACGCGGGTGCGCGCGCAGGGCCTCGGGCGTGTGGTAGAGCCGCGCCAGCTCCGCTTCGGTCGCCGCCGCATGGATCTCGTTATGGCAGATCTGGTGCACCAGGATTGTGGGCCCGCCGCGTCCCCCCTTCAGCTTCGGGATCAGGTGATGCAGCGATTGCTTCGCCTCCGTTGGAATCGGACGGCCGCACAACGGGCATTCCGGCACGCATGTCGCTTCCCGCTTCTCAGAGGGTCCAGATCGGACTTGTCTCGGCATGGTCCCTTGGCGTTGATGCAGGCGAAAGCTGAGGGGAGAGTGGCATGGTCCAGACGATCGTCAATTCCTGGAACGAATGGGATCCGCTGAAACACGTGATCGTGGGCCGCGCCGATGGCTGCCACATCCCGCCGCCCGAGCCTGCGCTTGATGCGAAGGTGCCCGAGGATTCGGACATGCGCGGCCAATGGGGCATGCGCCCGCAGGAGACGATCGACCGTGCCAACGAGCTTCTGGATGGGTTCGCGACCATGCTGCAGGGGCGCGGCATCACGGTCGACCGCCCATCACCCATCGACTTCTCCCAGCCCGCGACGACGCCGGACTTCCACACCGACAGCCAGTTCGGCTGCATGCCGCCACGAGATGTGCTGCTGACGGTGGGCAACGAGATCCTCGAGGCGACGATGTCCTATCGCTGCCGCTGGTTCGAGTATCTGAACTATCGCCCGCTGATGCAGCGCTACTTCGACGAGGATCCGAACTTCCGCCATTCGGCGGCGCCCAAGCCCCGGTTGACCGATGCCGACTACCACCCGGACTATCTCAGCGAGAAGATCGGCGAGGCCAAACGCCTCGAATGGGCGGCCCAAAAGTTCTTCGTGACAACCGAGGAAGAGCCCCTCTTCGATGCCGCGGACGTGCTGCGCTTCGGCAAGGACCTGGTCGTGCAGCATGGCTTCACGACGAACCTGAAGGGCATCGAGTGGTTGCGCCGCCACTTCCCCAACCACCGCGTCCATGCGGTTAACTTCCCGGGCGACCCCTACCCCATCCACATCGACGCCACCTTCACGCCGATCCGGCCCGGGCTGATCCTGAACAACCCCCAACGCCGCCTGCCGGCGGACCAACGGGCCATGTTCGAGAAGAACGGGTGGGAGATCGTGGACGCCGCCCAACCGGCGCACAACCAGCCGCCGCCCTTGTGCTATTCGTCGGTCTGGCTCAGCATGAACGTGCTGGTGCTGGACCCCAAGACGGTCTGCGTCGAGGCGTCCGAGACCTGGCAGATGGAGCAGCTCGACAAGCTGGGACAGAACGTGATCCCGGTCGATCTGCGCGACGCCTACGCGTTCGGGGGGGGATTGCATTGCTGCACGGCGGACGTCCACCGCGAGGGTTCCTTCGAGGACTACTTTCCAGCGCAGTGATCTGCACGCTCTGCGCACCAGCGGCGGCGGATACGGCGGTGTGGTTGGATTGCCGGCCCGCGCTGCCGTTCTACTGCGCCAACATCCACATCGGCTGCGCGGGGCGCAGCAAGCTGGCGACCGAACCATTCTCGCTGTCCTTCAACGTCTACGCGGCCCTGCATCGCGAGGGCCACGCGCCTGTCCCCCTGTCCGTGACCCATTCGGATGGCGTGAGCGTTTTCCGGGCCTTCGCTGGGCCGGACTGGGTCCGGGTGGTCCGCCGCGAGGGGTATGACGTGTTCGACTTCAGCCAGCGGATCTACCGCGCTGGCTCAGCGCTGATGACGCGCGGGACGTGCCGCCACTCCCCAGGGCCCATCGCGCGCCCGAGCCGGTCTTCGCCCTGACGTATAGGATTTTAGTCAATTCTTAGGGAATGGCCCGTAGAACCCGGCCCCGTTCATGAGCCGTGGTCCGCGGGTGGGTGAGAGACGCCCGGCGTGACCGAGGTCCCTTTGGCAAGGACCTAACAGTCAAGCGAGACGGCCGACGGTTCTTGCCGTCGGGGGGCGCGTGCGCCCCAGGCGCTTCCGTCCTTTGCTGTTCGCAGTCATCGTACTGCCGCGCCGGGCCTCCCCGGCCTATCCCGAAAGAGACCTCGACCAGGCCGCGCCCCGCATCACAGCAGGGCGACGCGCTCCGCCCGTTCCTCATCCGGGAAGGGCCGGTAGATCGATACCTGCGTCCGCGCGATCATGGCGTGCACGGGATGATAGAGCCGCTCTACCTCGTCCGAATGGCTACCGACATGACGGAACGCCTCGTCCAGGTGCGCAAGTTCGCGGAACTCCACCTCCAGCAGGAAATCGCCATGCGCGTCAGAGCCGAGCCCCAGCTTTCGGCGCAGCAACCGCCAGGGGCCGATCACGCCCTCGCCTTCCAGGTACCCAAGCCAATCCCCAAGCGACTTCGCAAAGCCCAGCGTCTTCGCCTCGTCCTTCAGATCGAACGTGACATGATAGAGGTTCATTGCGTCTCCTCCGGTTTATTGCCGCAGGCTTGCCGATAGGGGTTAAATGCCCATGAACGGCCTCACGCCCTTGCCGCAGTCGGCATGGACGTCGGTCTTGGGCATTGGGCTCTGCGATCCGGAGGACGTCGCATTGACCGAATCCACATCTGCCCACGACCATCGGACGCACCAGCACCTCCTCGGGGAAGGCGGCGATCCGATCGTTGCGTGCCGCGGCGTGAATACCGGACCTTTGGGGAAATGCCGTCCGCACCCGCCGCACAAGATGCGGGCTCGCCAGGTCTGTCGCCTCTAGCGGTTGTAGCGCTGGAAAAATGCTCTGGACAGCGACAGAGCGTTCGCCTATTTCGACGGCTCGTTGCGCGTGCCCAGGTAGCTCAGTCGGTAGAGCAGCGGATTGAAAATCCGCGTGTCGGTGGTTCGATTCCGCCCCTGGGCACCACAGCATCCCCCACCGATCTGACCCCGAAGTTCGACGCCCGCCCGCAATAACGTTTGCCGGTTGACGCACTTCCATCCGTCACAGCGAAACGATCGATGTCGATCCCACCCACGTGCACCTCAGCACTGCGCGGAACGCGACGGGCAACGCCAGCAGCCTTTCAGAAGCTCCCAGTCGTTTGCAAAGGAGCCACTCTCATCGTGGCCAACGGGGCTATCTGTCTGAATTTCGTGGTTCCTCACGGCACTTTCTGCCGAGGAGGAAGTCATTTTTTATCCATTCGCGAGATACTGATCAGAGTTGGATGCAGAGCGAAGCGCGTAAGGGCATGCAAAAGACATTCAGGAGACTTGAGGCAGAAACACCCAGTCTGAGCGAGGCAGCTCAAACTGTGTCGGCCAGCCTCACGCGCGGAACGTTGGAGCCGCTGTGGCTCACTTGCGTGTTGATTTGCATCGACTTGCCCGTATTCGCGGTCGCAACGTGGTTTGCTCAGTACGTGAGCGTGCCGACTGCGGCCTTCAACCCAGTTGTCGCGGCCAGCCTTGCGACAGTGGCCTCGGCCGTGTTCGTCGCCTCGATGGTTGTGACTGGGGGATATCGGAGCGGTGCAGTCGCGAACCTGTGGTCGTCCCTCACTAGGTCCTCCTTATGTTCCCTCCTTCCCGGGATCGGACTTGTTGCGCTCACACCGACGGCGTCACCGGCAGCGGCGGGGCTGGCCATTGTCACATGCCTGGCCGCCGCTGTGCTTCCCGCCAGATACGGCGTTCGAGTTGCTGTAAGCTGGGCAATTGAGACCGGGTTGATTGCACGGCGGGCACTGATCGCAGGGGGAGGCGAAGCGGCGGCTCAACTCATTCGTGGACTGGCAACGCAGGGCAACAGCGACATCCGCCTCGTGGGGATCTTCGATGATCGGGATGAGGCGCGCTCTCCGATACAGGTGTTGGGGGTGCCAAAACTCGGTGGGTACGATGAGCTGATGGCCTTCGTTCGGGCATCCGAGATCCAGATGGTCATCATTGCGCTCCCATTGAGCGCTGAGAAACGCATCAACTGGCTCTTGAACGAATTTCGCGTTTTGCCTGTAGAGGTACGGCTCTCGGCATACAGCCAGGACTACTCGTTTGCTCACTCTGATCTTGGCCGGACACAAGCTGGGTTCAGGCGAAGCTTTGGACCGGACCGGCAGCTCGCAAAGCGCGTGTTCGACTTGGTGTTCGCGACGATCGCACTGGCCCTGCTGTGGCCGATTATGGGTCTCGCAGCTCTAGCGATCCGCCTCGAGAGCCAGGGTCCAGTCCTCTTTCGCCAGCGCCGTCATGGCTACAATCACCGTGAGATCGACGTCCTTAAGTTCAGGTCAATGTATCACCACATGGCGGATCCCGGGGCCGTGAAGAACGTCACTCGGGACGATCCGCGGGTCACAAGGGTCGGGCGTTTTTTGAGGCGCAGCTCTATCGACGAGTTGCCGCAACTTCTCAACGTCCTCCGCGGAGAGCTCTCGTTGGTAGGGCCCCGCCCTCACGCGTTGAACGCGAAGTCAAGCCAGCACGAGCGCTATTCTCAGATCGTGGACGGCTACTCCGCGCGTCATCGTCTTCCACCCGGGATCACTGGATGGGCACAGATTAATGGGTGGAGAGGAGAGATTGACGAAGCTGAGAAACTCAAGGCACGGTTTGAACACGATCTCTTCTACATCGAGAACTGGTCTCTCTGGTTCGATCTCAAGATTCTGTTCCGCACGCCGTTCGCTCTCTTCAGAAGCACCGGTGCGTACTGATCGGGTTTAGCAGGTATGGGTCTCTGCAACATGTCCCCTCGCGTCTGCACCAGACAACTGGGTTCCCGCCAGTTCCACCCAGGCGCAGGCTTTCTATGGCGTGGGAGCACACTTCCGGGGGGCGCCAAGGTGAAGCTCCCCCACTGAGTTTGTCCAGTGAGCAGCGTCATCTGATTGGTCCGTGTTGCGTGTCAGCGCATGACCGGTCTGTGGTCCATCTGGACGATGGTTTCTGGTGCCGGCGGTGGGTATCCCAAAGCGCTCTCGTGTATCGACCCGGTGAAATCCTGCTCGTGCTACACGGAGGAAAAGTAGCGATGAGCGGTGAGCCAGTGTCTCGCCAACGGTCCGGGTGACGTTGGCGCACCTGGCAGACGATATCAA
>JBCCDA010000075.1:0-22563 GCA_039033215.1 Pseudomonadota bacterium
CCGTTTCATTGCGCCGGACCATACGGTGGCCCGCGAGGGCGCACAAGCGCTGGGACGCAGCCGTCTTGCGCGATCAAATCGCGCGATGCGGGAAAATCTTGGAGGAGTTCATCGACAAGTCGCAGAGCTTTGGCTAGGGGAGCAATATGCGCACGCCGGACGCTGACTTGAAGTTTGAGACGGTGGAGGGGTTCCTTGCCGCCCGCGTCGGGCTACCGCCCGGTCCTTTGGCCATCCTGTTATGCGAGTCGGCAGTTCACGCGGCATCGTCGGTGCGCCGCCTCGCGGATCTGGGTGCGTCTATGGTCATCACGCTGGGCGAGACCGGGCCGATGCCAACGACAGCGTGCCCGGTCCTGCGCATCAGAGAGATGCCGGACCGGAACGTGGCGGCGTCTCAGGTCAATCAACTGATCGACGGGCTGGCTGGGCGCTGGCTGCTATGGCAGTGGAACGCCGAGTACTTCTTCTTCCCGTTCTGCGAGACACGCAAGCTGGCGGACCTGACGGCGTTCCTCTCGGACGAGCGACGCCGTGGGCTGTATACCTATGCCCTCGATCTCTACGCGCCCGACATGCCCGCCCCGGATAGCGACCCGACAGGGTTGGAACTCTGGTTCGACAGTAGTGGATATCATGCATTTCCCGATGCAAATCAAGATCTTACAGTCTACGGTGGACTTGGCTGGCGCTTTCAGGAGATCACGCCAAACGATATGGCGCAGATCGGTCGCACGTCGCTCTTCCGGGCCGAACGAGGAATTCATCTGGATCCGAACCTCACATTCCTCGAGCCGGATTATCGCGCCGTCTCGTGTCAGTGGCACCACAACCCGACAGGCGCCCTGATGACGCTACGGCGCGCACGGCGGGTCCTGGCGCATCCGGAGTTCCCACCCTTGCGGGATCGGCTGCTCTGGCAGGGAAGCACGCGTTTCGACTGGCACTCGGGGCAGTTGCTCGAACTTGGGATGATCGAGCCCGGGCAGTGGTTCTGAAGGGCACTTCCGCACAGATCGCCAGAGCATGTTGTGATCACGCACAGGTCGACACAGGGGTGTGTCCTCGACACACTTGGCCGATGCGGGCGATTCTCATGTTTCTGGTCGCGGCTCTGATCACATTCCCGGGTCGCGCGACGGCAGAAGACATCTTCGTGGATGTCGAACTTGTGCTCGCGGTCGATGTCTCGAGATCGATGACCCCGCGCGAGCTCGGGATCCAGCGCGCGGGATACGCCGCCGCACTGACGTCACCCGACGTGCTCGCTGCAATCCAGTCGGGCCCCCACGGCCGCGTCGCCATCACGTATGTGGAATGGGCCGGCTCGCTGTCGCAGCGCACCGTCGTCGAGTGGACGCTGGTTGCCACTCCGGCAGACGCTGAAGCGCTGGCCAGCCGGATCACCGCGCACTTTGACAACGCCCTGCGCCGAACCTCGATCTCAGGCGCGATCGATCATGCCGCGACCCTGTTCGAGGGCAACGGGTTTCGAAGCCTGCGCCGCGTGATCGACGTCTCGGGTGACGGGCCGAACAACCAGGGCCGCCCGGTCACCAGCGCCCGCAACGCCGCGGTAGCCCAGGGGATCGTGATCAACGGGCTGCCCCTGATGACGAAGGAGGGGTTGGGAGCGCAATGGCACTTGGACGATCTGGATCTCTATTATCAGGACTGCGTCATTGGCGGCCCGGCAGCGTTTGTTATCCCCGTCGTGAACTGGGCCCATTTCCCCGATGCGGTCCGCCAGAAACTGGTGCTCGAGCTTGTGGGGTTGCCCCCCACAAGGATCGTGCCTGTGCAATCGCGCGAGCCCTACGATTGCCTTGTCGGCGAGAAGATCTGGGAAGAGTTCATCAATTGGCCTGACTGAAACCCAGCATCCCGTCCATGGCACGTTCCATTATCAGCGCATCAGCTCGGGCACCGTCCGGTCGGCGATAGTACGCCTGCCGACGCCCGACCGGCGTGAACGCGGCCTCATCGTAGAGCGCAAGGGCGGGTGCATTGTCCGCGGCCACTTCCAGAAACATTCTCGCAACACCCCGGAGCCGCGCGATCGCAATTGCCGAGCCCACGAGTGATGCTCCCAGCCGCTGCCGCCGCGCGTGGGGAGCAACCCCCAGGCTCAAAATCTCGGCCTCGTCCGCCGCGATCCGCATCAGCAGGAACCCGGCAGCCGCATCCGGATCGGCCAGGATGATACCGCCTTCCGTCGCCGCCAGATCAATGTACTCCGCTTCCGACCAGCTGGCTGCGCGATCCGAAAAGCACAAGCGATCCAGCGCGACCAGACGCGTCGCAATCTCTTCGTCGAGAAAGATCTGCCGGACGGTCAATCGAGCAGGACCGGGGCGGGCACGCTTGGCAAGGCAGCATCGGCCCCCCTGAGGTAAAGCGGCGCCGGGGCCAGCCCGGGCGTACGGGCAGCTGCGATGCGCGCAATTGCCAGGGGGTCCGGCATAAGGTCCTCTGCCACCCCATCGGTCTGGGAGGGGTAACCGCAGGGCGCACCGTCGTTAAATGCCTGTGACCAGATCGTTCCGCCGCGCGCGGGCAGCGTAACGGTGCCCGTCCAGCCGGGTGGCGCCAAAGCTTCGAACCGGGTGACACCGATGCTGGGTACGCCCAGCCCCAAGGCCAGACCCCGCGCGGCGGCGACCGCGACACGAACGCCTGTGAACGAGCCCGGCCCCGTGCAGACACCGATTCGCTGGACATCGCCATAGCTCAACCCCGCAGAGGCCAGTGCGTCCTCGATCATCGGGAAGAGCGCCTCTGCGTGGCCACGGGACATCTGTTGGGATTTCGCGACCTCGATAGGGCCGGACAACGCCACGGCGCATTGGCCCGCCGACGTGTCGATCGCCAGAATCACCTGCTGGGCGTTCACGTCCCGTGCCCCGCGTGCAAGTCCTGACGGGCGCTGCCTTGGGAACGCGGCAGCTCATCGTCAAGTCGCAACCAGGACAGGCAATTCTCAGCATGCGCGTGCATCACCGGCACCAGTTCGGATGCTGTGTCCATGATCCCGACAGGGACGTAGACTTGTTCTGGCAGGTAGTCGAACTTGGCCGTGAGCGCCGACCCGCACGCCGGACAAAATCGGCGCATCACACCAGGCGCAACCAACGTCAGACCCGGATCGGGCACGATCGATACGGTTCCTGCCGCGAACGCTGCAAACGCCGCAACTGGCGCCCTGGTGAGGCGCCTGCAGTCGTCGCAATGGCAATATGTCACCGTCTCGGGCGCGCTGTCAGCCACAAGGGTCGTCACACCGCAGTAGCAGCGGCCGTGCAGCATCTCCGTCAGAGTTGAACGCCGACCGGGCGCACCTCGGTCACTTCGGGGATGTAGTGGCGCAACAGATTCTCGATCCCGTGCTTAAGCGTCATGGTGGAGGACGGGCAGCCCGCACAAGCCCCCTTCATGGTAAGGTAGACGACCCCACGCTCGAACCCGTGGAAAGTAATGTCACCACCATCCTGCGCCACGGCTGGCCGGACCCGCGTATCGAGCAGTTCCTTGATCTGCCCGACGATCTCGGAATCCGGGCCATCGTGAGCGGCATGGCCATCGTCGGCGCCTTCACCGGCGATCACCGGCTCGCCTGACTGAAAATGCTCCATCACTGCGCCAAGGATGGCAGGCTTGATGTGCGACCAGTCGACCGTGTCGTTCTTCGAGACCGACACGAAATCCGGGCCCAGGAACACCCCGACGATGCCTTCCACCCCGAAGATGCGCGCTGCCAGCGGGGATGCCGCAGCTGCGTCCGCAGAGGGAAAATCCGCGGACCCGGTCTGCATTACAGTCCGGCCGGGGACGAACTTCAGCGTGGCGGGGTTTGGCGTGGCTTCGGTTTGGATGAACATGGTCACCTCCTGTTTGGATACGAGAAATGGAGCAAAACACTCAGGAAATCAAGAATGGTTCTAAATTTGTCGGGAACGCCCCTGCGCCGGATTGTGCTACCCATACCGTGAGACTTAGGGTTGCGCTGCGCGACCCGGGGGAAACACTTTGCGCTTGCTCAACATCATGGCGATCTGCGTTGTCGCCGGCCCGGTCGTCGCGCAGGATCTGGACCAGCCATCCCCTGCGACCTCGGATGGAGGTAGCGTGTCGCTGACGTTCGAAAACGATATCGTCGGCGGCACGGACGAGGCCTATACCAACGGAATCCGCCTCACGTTCGTGACACCACGCAATGACTTGCCCTGGATCGGCCGGTTCGCGCGGCGCCACCTCAACTGGTTGACCGATGCGGAGGACTGGTATGGCACCTTCGCAATTGGGCAGAACATCTACACGCCCGTCGAAATCATCAACAATCCGCCAGACCCGGACGACCGGCCCTATGCGGGGTTCAGCTACGTTTCGGTCGGGATCTCGGCCGACCGGGGCGACCGGCTGGATACCTGGGCGCTAGACCTCGGTGTGGTCGGTGAGCTTGCGCAGGCTGACGACATCCAGAGGCTGGTCCACGATCTGGGCGGGTTCGACGACCCCGCAGGCTGGGATTCGCAGCTCAAGAACGAGCCCGGCGTTCGGCTGCTCTACGAGCGCAAGTACCGATTCGGCTTTGAGAGTGACCTGCCGTTCTTCGATCTCGAGATGGATGTCCTTCCGAGTTACTCCTTTGCCTTGGGGAACGTCGACACGTCTGCCTCGGCGGGGCTCACGTTGCGGGTCGGCGACCAGTTGGGCGACAACTATGGTCCGCCGCGCGTTCTCCCCGCACTGGCGAGTCCAGGCTTCTTCGAGGAGATCGATGGCATCGGCTGGTACCTGTATGCCGGGGTCGATGGCCGGTTCGTCGGGCGGAACATCTTTCTAGAGGGCAACACGTTTCGCAACAGCCCCTCGGTTGAACCGCACCGGTTCGTCGCCGACTTCCAGGCGGGGTTCGCCCTCCAGTTCCAGGATGTCGAGCTCGCGTACACGCACGTCTTCCGCTCGCCGGAGTTTCAGGGGCAGAAAGGCTTCGCGCAATTCGGCTCGCTCACCCTGTCCTACAAGTTCTAGACCGGACAGCGTCCACACTACCCAGAAGGAAGCCAACCTTGACCGAGATCGACCTGCCCTTTTCCCGCACCGAGTACGCCGACCGGCTGGTCAAGGTCCGTGCCGCAATGGAGCGGGCCGGGATCGACACAATGGTGACGGTCGATCCCTCCAACATGGCTTGGCTGACCGGCTATGACGGGTGGAGCTTCTATGTCCATCAAGGGGTGATCGTCGGCCCCGACGGCGATCCCGTTTTCTGGGGCCGGGCGATGGATGCCGTCGGTGCCTCGCGGACTGCTTACCTGGGCGCAGACGACATCGTTGCCTATCCGGACACCTATGTGATGTCGACCGAACACCATCCCATGGATCATCTGGCCGCGGAACTGGCGAGACGTGGCTGGTCGGATGGCACAATCGGCGTCGAGATGGAGAACTACTATTACTCCGCCAGGGCGCATGCGGTTCTAAGTGAAGCACTACCTGCGCGTTTGGTCGACGCGACGGCGCTGGTCAACTGGTGCAGGGCGATAAAGTCGCCAGCCGAGCTTGGCTTCATGCGCCGGGCCGCGCGGATCGTCGAGGGTATGCATGCCGCCGCCCGCGAGATGATCGCGCCGGGCGTGCGCACCTGCGATCTGGTGGCGGAGATCACGGCCACAGGCTATCGTGGCGCCGAGCACGAGGGGGTGACCTACGGCGGCGACTACCCGGCCATCATCCCGCTAACGCCGACGGGGCTGGACGCGACCGCCGCGCACCTGACCTGGAACGACAAGCCGCTGGGCACCGGCGCGGGCACGTTCTTCGAGATCGCAGGCGTCTACCGCCGCTATCATGCACCGCTTTGCCGAACGGTGTATCTGGGCACGCCGCCTACAGACATGTTACGTGCCCAGGAAGCCCTGATGGAAGGGATCGAGGACGGCATCAGCGCGGCACGCCCCGGCAATACGGCAGGCGATGTCGCCCGCGCCTTCTACGCCGTGCTGGCCAAACACGGGGTCGCACGAAAAGGCCGCTGTGGATATCCGATCGGCCTCAGTTATCCCCCCGACTGGGGCGAGCGCACTTTTAGCATCCGTCCCGAGGACGACACCACGTTGGAGCCCGACATGACCTTCCACTTCATGCCGGGTCTATGGACCGACGATTGGGGCCTCGAGATCACCGAGACGCTGCACGTGACACCCAGCGGCGCCCAGTGCCTCGCCGATGTCCCGCGGCCGATGGTGGTCAAACCCTGATCGTTGCTGCGCTCAGCGCTCCTCACGCCAGGCACGCAGGAACATCACGCCGATATGACCCTCCCGGCGCCAGCGCGTCTCGACCTCATAGAGCATTTGGAAGTCAGGCACGTACAGCCTGAAGATGTCTGGCATCTCGTCTGGGTTACGCACCTTCAGGCGCGCACCGGTCGGCGCCACGTCCACGAGGCGGCAGTGCTTGTGCCCGTTGTCGGCGATCCATACAGCATGGATGTTGGCGGCGAGCCGCTGAATCACCCGGCGCGTCTGCGAGTCAGCGCCGTCGGCCCTGACGAATCGTTGAGTCTCGGCCATTGGTGTCCCCGCTGCCATGCTTCTCAAAGAGGACCAAAGACCATGCTTGGGCGAAGATTTCGGTAAGAGTCATGGTTAGCGGATTCAAATAGCCAGCCAAGCTGGGGTCGCCCTCTCCCAAAGACGTCGCCACACTGGTAACCGTCATCGCAGTCGCGGTGGCGATCGGTGTCCTCTCCCTCGGACAGAACAAACTGAACTTACGGCGAGCATACCTGCGTGGTCCTCGGTCAGGAGCGTTCTTTGGTCTCCAACTTCGCCTCGATCGCGGCAAGGCGCTTCATCACCTCTTCGCGGTAGTCGGAAGTCTGGGCGTTGGCTTCCTCGCTGTGCGCGTCCTGCATAGAGTTGACGATGAGACCCACCAGCAGGTTCACGACAGCGAACGTCGTCACCATGATGAACGGCACGAAGAACGCCCAGGCCCAGGGGTAGACGTCCATGACCGGGCGGACGATGCCCATCGACCAGCTCTCGAGTGTCATGATCTGGAAGAGCGAATAGGCAGATGTCCCGACGGTGCCGAACCACTCCTGGAACAGCAGTGCCTCCTCGGGCGTGCACGCCGCACACTCGCCCCCGAACATCTTGGTCGCCATCACTGCACCGATGTAGAAGATCAGTCCCATCAGCAGGAAGACCGACCCCATGCCCGGCAACGCCTGGATGAAGCCCTCGACCACACGGCGGAGGCGCGGTGCAGCCGAGATCACGCGCAAGAGCCGCAGGATCCGGAGCGCCCGCAGCACGGACATCGACCCCGAGGACGGCATCAGCGCGATCGTGATGATGATCGCATCGAACCAGTTCCACGGATCACGGAAGAACTTGGGCCCGAAGGCGTATAGCTTGATCAGCAGCTCGACGCAGAAAAACGCCAGGCAGGCCCGGTCGAGCGCAATCAGGATCGGGCCCCAGTTGGCCATGAAGCTGGAAGACGTTTCGAGCCCCAGAATAACCGCGTTCAAGAGGATTACGCCGATGATGAACTTGCGCACCGGCATGGTCTCGATCCAGATCGCCAGGCGTTCTCTGTGGCTCGGGGCGAGCCGGGTTGCTTCAGATGATGAGCTTTCGGACATAGTGGCACTCCGGGCTTGCGCTATCGTCGGGGACATGGAGGGTTAGTGCTCAGTTGGCAAGGAAGGGTTCATGCGCGGACTGCAGGGAAAGACGGCGATTGTGACCGGAGCGGCACGAGGGATCGGGCGGGCGATTGGCAACCGCCTGGCAATCGAAGGCTGCACGGTGGTGTTCGCAGACGTCGATCTGGAGGCGGTTGAGGCGGCGGCGTCTGGCGTCGGTGCTGCCGCATATGTCGATGTTTTGGATGAAGCATCGATTGCGGCGCTGGCCGGGGCGCATGCGGCTGACATCCTGGTCAACAACGCGGGGACGATGGACCGACAGCCTTTCCTCGAGATGGAGAGCAGCTTCTGGGACCGGGTGATGGGCATCAATCTCAAGGGTGCCTTCCTGGTGAGCCAGTCGATTGCCAAGCGGATGGTTGCCGAGGGGCGCAAGGGCGCGATCGTCAACGTCGCCTCGAACTCGGGCGTGTTCGGCGGGCGGGGCCGCGCGGCCTATGGCGCCTCAAAGGCGGGGCTGATCAACCTGACCCAGACCATGGCGATTGAACTGGCCGAGCATGGAATCCGTGTCAACGCTGTCGCCCCGGGGCCGACCCGGACGCGGGTGGCAACAACACCTGAACCGGGAGCTGCGGTCATGCAACGGATGCCGCTGCAGCGCTGGGGAGAGCCCGAAGAGATCGCGGCCGTCGCGGCGTTCCTGACCTCGGACGAAGCCAGCTTCGTGACGGGCCATGTCTATGGCGCGGACGGCGGCTACACGACGTCGGGGATGATGGAAGGATGACCATGACCGCAGATGCGCCACACGCAGGCTTCGGCAGTTTCGCGAAAGCCCATGCCGAATTTTTCGATGCCCTCGCGGACGAAGACTGGGAGCCTGTCGAGGGTTACGATGGCGTGGAGTCGAAGGTCCTCTCGGGCGCGTTCGACCACGCGGCTTCGACCGGCGCCGTGACTCGGATTTCGCGGTGGAAGCCCGGCGCCTCGGTCCCCCACGTCGTCAGCCACACGTGGTGCGAGGAGGTCTTTCTGATCTCGGGCAGCATGTCGATCGGCACCCCGGGCGCCGAGGAGGAACTGCTCAAGGCTGGAACCTATGCCGTGCGGCCGGCGGGGGTTCCGCACGGGCCGTTCTTCAGCGAGGAAGGCTGCCTCCTGATCGAGTTCAACTACTACCCGCCCAGGTCATAATCGCGACTGTTGTGGGTCAGCACCTGTTGCGGGCCGTGGTTAGAGGGCAGACGGTTGTTGTACGACCTGAGGTATTGTGGAGAGCTAGATAAAGGCCCAGTGATTTGGAAGGAGACTTTTCATGCGGGCGTTACTGATCATGTTGGTGGCAGTGACCGCCCTTGTCTTGCCAACCGGGCCCGTGCAGGCCGCCGACCACAAGATCGACCCCGACCGGGATATCATTGTCGGGAAACTGGGCGCCGCAGGCCCAAAGAACGAGTTGATCGTCTACCTCTCGCCGGGCTGCCGCAGCTGCCTGAAGACCTTTGGGGCGACCGCCCGTAAGATTCTGGAAGGCTACGTCGCGCCAGGGCATCTCCGCGTTGTTGTTCGGCTGGTGCCTCAACTGCACAACCGCCTTCAGGATCCCGACAAAGAAGCGTCGGCTCTGCAGGCTTCGGTGAATTGGGGAGTGGAGACGCAATGCGTGAAGGATCTCTCCGGTGGCTTGGACGCCGTCGTGTCATTCGTATGGCTGGCAGTGATTTACCACGAGATGGGCCAAGCCGACGGGAACCCCGCCAAGACCTGGCCGCTGCTCGATCAAGAGGGGTTTAAGAAATACCGGGAGATATCCCAGAAATACAAACGCCTCAAAGATTTCGACTGGTCGTATTGTTACAGCCCCAGTTCAAAGAAAGAATATGTGAATCAATTTTTGGAAAACGCTGAGATACTGAAGTCCGTGCGCAGCGACGGCAGATCCTCTGTACCCTCCTACTTTCTCAACGGTGAGCTGATCCCTTTCAGTCCGGTGCCCTCGGCATCGATGGTCTTGGAGGCGCTGGCCGAGGCGATCCCCGAAGCGGAGTAGGCCACGGCCGTTTGGTATCGGCCCCCGTGCAACTTTTGCGCGGATCCTGACCGGGTGTTGCATCACAATTCGCTACCGCGCGGTGGGGGCCGACAAATGCAGGACACTTTAGGAACGACTGCACGACATCTGCGGGACAATTGCTGCACGAATGACAGACTCTTGCTGCACGTATGCGGGACGCAATTCGGGGTATCAGGCTAGGTTGCCATGACCTTGCCACTCCGCCGCGCGGGCGATATAGGGGCGCCGAACTCTGCCGGACCCAGCCTTAAAGAAATCGCGCCCCATGAAACCGCGCCTTGTGATGAAATTCGGCGGCACCTCGGTCGCCGACCTTGACCGCATTCGCAACGCTGCCTCGAAGGTGAAAGCCGAGGTGGAGGCAGGCTATGATGTGGCTGTTGTCGTCTCGGCCATGTCCGGCAAGACCAACGAACTTGTGGGGTGGGTGCGCGAAGCGTCGACGACGCCAGGGGCGAACGCCAACGGCTTGTACGATGCGCGGGAATACGATGCGGTGGTCGCGTCCGGGGAGCTTGTCACCTCGGGCCTGATGGCGTTGACGCTTCAGGAGATGGGGATCCCGGCTCGGTCGTGGCAGGCTGGCAGGTGCCGGTGAAGACGACGGATGCACATGGTGCCGCCCGCATCGTCGAGATCCCGACGGAGAACCTGAACCAGAAGTTCGGCGAGGGGCTGCATGCCGTCATCGCGGGGTTCCAGGGTGTTGGCCCAGACGGGCGCGTGACGACGCTGGGGCGCGGCGGATCCGACACAAGCGCCGTGGCCTTTGCCGCCGCGCTGGAGGCTGAGCGCTGCGACATCTACACGGATGTCGACGGCGTCTACACAACCGATCCCCGGATCGAGCGCCGCGCTCGGCGGATCGAGAAGATCAGCTACGAAGAGATGCTCGAGCTCGCCTCCCTGGGGGCTAAGGTACTGCAGACCCGCTCGGTCGAGCTGGCCATGCGCTACCGGGTGCCGCTCAGGGTATTGTCGAGTTTCGAGGACGGGCCGGGGACGCTTGTCTGTGCCGAGGAGGACATCGTGGAACAGAATGTCGTGAGCGGGATCGCCTATTCGCGGGACGAGGCCAAAGCGACGCTGGTGAAGGTTCCGGACCGGCCAGGGGTCGCGGCCTCGATCTTCGGGCCGCTGGCGGACGCCGGTGTGAACGTCGACATGATCGTGCAGAACATCGGCGCCGACGGCATGACCGACATGACCTTCAGCATGGGGGTAGATCAAATTCCGCTTGCCCATCAGGCGCTTGAGCAGGCGCGCACCGACATTGGCTACCAGGACATGATCGTCGATGACGAGGTCGCCAAGGTCTCGATCGTCGGGATCGGCATGCGCAGCCATGCGGGCGTCGCACAAAAGATGTTCTCGGCACTTGCAGGCGACGGCGTGAACATCAAGGTAATCACGACGTCCGAGATCAAGGTTAGCGTATTGATTGATCGTCGTTATATGGAGCTGGCGGTGCAGACGCTGCATAAGGCATTCGATCTGGAAACCGCCTAGACAGGGCGTACTGCCTGGGCTTTTCCGGGCAAGGAACGGAGGGCGAGAATGCCCACCAAACGGGGTGGATCGCGGGCGCTGATGCGGGCGCTGCGGGCAACCATGGCCGAAACCGGCGATGGTCAGCTACGCCTCGACAAGATCGTCCGGCTGGTCGCCTCGAACATGGTGGCCGAGGTGTGCTCTATCTACCTCAAGCGCGATGACCAGACGCTGGAGCTGTGTGCGACCGAGGGCCTGGCGCAGGCCGCAGTCCATTCGGCCCGTCTGCGCATCGGACAGGGGCTTGTGGGCCGGATTGCACAGGATGCGGAACCACTGGCCACCGATGATGCCGAGAGCACGCCCGGGTTCCGCTATCTGCCCGAGACCGGTGAGGAACTCTACAAGTCGTTCGTCGGAGTGCCGATCCAGCGGTTGGGCGAGATTACCGGCGTCCTTGTCGTCCAGAATACCGTCGCCCGCCAGTACGAAGAAGACGACGTCGAGGCGCTGGAAGTCGTCGCCATGGTCATCGCTGAGATGGCGGAGGCCGGTGCGTTCTTCGGCTCTTCCGGAATTGTCGCGGGCCGATCGGGGCCGCTCCGGATAGATGGGCGGCCCGCCGCCGAGGGCATGGCCGAGGGCACTGTCCATCTGCACGAACCCCGGCTGGTCGCCTTCGATCCGATTGCCGAGAACCCCGCGATCGAACGTGAGCGTCTTATGACGGCTATGAAGGCCGTCCGCATCGATGCCGATCGTCTGTTGAAGGAAGCCGACCGGGCGCGGTCGAGCGCGCATCGCGACATCCTCGAGGCCTATCGCATGGTCGCCTACGACAAGGGCTGGACCCGCCGGCTGGTCGAAGCGATCGACAGTGGACTGGCCGCCGAAGTGGCCGTCGAGAAGGTACAATCCGCGGCGCGGGCGCGGATGGAGCGGGTGTCGGACCCCTACCTCCGAGAGCGGCTGCACGACCTCGACGACCTTGCGAACCGGCTGCTGCACCATCTGGTCGGGCCAGACGGCACACCAAAAGATGTGCCAAACGGGGCTGTCCTTGTCGGGCGCAATCTTGGCCCGGGCGAACTGATGGACCATGCCCAGAAACTGCGCGGCGTCGTGCTGGCGGAAGGCTCCCTCTCAGCCCACGCGACCATCGTCGCGCGCGCGCTTGGTATCCCGATGGTCATTCAGGCCGAACACGTGACCCGGGATGCAAACCCAGGCGACACGATTGTCGTCGACGGCGATCTCGGTCGAATCCATCTGCGCCCGGAGGGGCCGGTTCTGGACCACCTTCGCGGCCGGATCGCCCTGGCGGCGGAGGCGCGGGAGGGCTACAAGGAACTTGTAGGCACGCCTGCAACCACTCGCGATGACTCGACAATCTCCTTGAAGATGAACGCCGGTGTCCTGGCCGATCTGCCATCGCTGAAGCAATCCGGCGCGGATGGTGTCGGCCTCTACCGCACCGAATTGCAGTTCATGCTGCGCCAGCGGTTACCGGGCCGCGACACACAGGCCGAGCTCTACAGCCGGGTGCTGGACGCCGCGGACGGAGCCGAGGTCATCTTCCGCACGCTTGACATCGGGTCGGACAAGGTCCTGCCCTACATGCGGCGCGAGCGGGAGCCCAACCCCGCGTTGGGCTGGCGCGCAATACGGGTCGGGCTCGATCGCCCCAAGCTCTTCCAGATGCAGCTTCAGGCGCTGATCCGGGCGGCAGCCGGTCGCGAGTTGCATCTGATGTTTCCGATGGTGACCGATGCGTCCGAGTTCTTCATCGCGCGCGAGATGGTCGATGCACAACTCGCCCGGCACCAGGCGCTTGGAAAGTTACCTCCCGCCGATGTGAAGGTGGGCCTGATGTTCGAGGTCCCAGCGTTGCTGTATGCGCCGGCACAGCTCTATGAGGCTGCGGATTTCATGTCCGTCGGCGGCAACGACCTCTTCCAGTTTTTCATGGCCGCCGACCGCGAGAACGAGCGTGTGCGCAGCCGCTATGATTTCCTTAGCCTCGCTTTCCTGAGCTTCTTGGAGCAGATCGTTCAGCGATGTGCCGGATATCGGCTGCGCCTCAGCTTTTGTGGCGAGGCCGCTGGAAGTCCGATCGAAGCACTCGCGCTGGCAGCGATCGGGTTTCGCGAGCTGTCTATGCGACCCACCTCGATCGGGCCGGTGAAGCAGACCTTGCTGCGGTCTCACCTGGGAGAAATCCGGGATGCAATCGACGCCGCGAGGCGTCTTGGCGCCCCATCGGCGCGGCCCGCCCTGCAGTCGATGCTCCAGGTTCGTGGCTCAAAACCCTGATCTCGGAACTTCAAGCTTAGCATGATAGTAACCATGTTCGTCGCATGTTCCTTCCCGTTCCGTGAGTTAGGGGAAGATCATGATTTGCGACATCCATTCGGTCTGGCGTGGGGTCTGCGTCTTGGTGATCATCATGGCATTCTCGGGTACGGCAATGGGCGAGGGATGGACCCCGATCTATCAGCTATCGATCTTGGACAACCAATCATCCCAATCTGATGGTGAAGGCCAGGCCGACGGGCAATCAAGTTTCGCCTGGCAGACCCCGCACGAAGAGCGTTGGTCAAACGGAACAGGCCCCCAAAGCGTCATAAGTCTTGTCGGATCGGTCGGCGTCATCGTCGACAACGCGGCCAGCCATCCGAGGTTCCGTGGCCTTTCCTTGATCCAGGATCAGAACGTCGGGATCCTCGCAACGGGCCAAGTGGCCCCCGGATTTGAGGATGTTACTGCCCAACTCGCCTTGACGTTCAGGTTCTGAGGACCTCTCTTTGAGGCAAGATTGGGATTGCCATTTTTCGCCAAATTGGTAAGCTGATCTTACCAATTAGTGCGAGAGGCGCCCAATGGATATGCCGAAGCCGGATCTCTCCGTCATTGCGCGGCGAGACATTATCGTTCGACGCCTCGTGGAGCGACTGGGTTCTGATGGTGTGATCTCCGCACCCGAGGAAGTCCGTGCCTACGAGTGTGATGCGCTGACAGCATACCGCTGTCCGCCGCTCGCCGTAATCCTGCCTCGCACGACCGAAGAAGTGGCCGACGCAGTCAAGATTTGCGCCGAAGAAGGCGTCCCCATCGTACCGCGCGGCGCAGGCACGTCGCTGGCAGGCGGATCGCTGCCCACCTCGGACAGCGTGCTGCTGGGCGTTGCACGCCTGAACGATGTGCTGGAGACTGACTACCCCAATCGTACCATCCGCGTGCAGACAGGGATCACCAACCTCTCGGTCACCGGCGCGGTTCAGGACGACGGGTTTTTCTATGCGCCCGATCCCTCCTCCCAGCTCGCCTGCGCCATCGCGGGCAACATCGCCATGAACTCCGGCGGCGCTCATTGCCTGAAATACGGGGTCACGACGAACAACCTTCTCGGCGTCAAACTGGTCACGGCGGAGGGCGAAGTTGTCGAGATCGGAGGCGCGCACCTCGATGCCGCCGGCTACGATCTGCTCGGCTTGGTCTGCGGGTCGGAAGGCCAGCTCGGCATCGTGACCGAGGCGACACTGCGGATCCTTGCCGCTCCCGAAGGCGCGCGGCCGGTTCTGATGGGGTTTGACTCCTCCGAAACGGCGGGAGCCTGCGTTGCAGACATCATCAAGTCCGGGGTCATCCCGGTCGCGATCGAGTTCATGGACCGCCATGTGATCCATGCGACCGAGGCACATGCCGGCGCCGGTTATCCGATGGACGCCGAAGCCTTGCTGATCGTCGAGGTCGAAGGCTCCGACGTCGAAATCGAAGAACAGCTAGCCACCGTCAAGGCGATCGCCCAGTCCCACAACCCCATGCACCTGCGCGAGGCAAGTTCGACCGATGAGTCGAAAGCTATCTGGCTGGGCCGGAAGTCCGCCTTCGGCGCGATGGGTCAGTTGGGTGACTATATCTGCCTGGATGGGACGGTCCCTGTTTCGAAACTGCCAGAGGTGCTGCGTCGCACGGGCGAGCTGGCCGAGCAATACGGGCTCAAGGTCGGGAACGTCTTCCACGCGGGCGACGGGAACATGCACCCGCTGATCATATTTGATGCCAACAAGCCCGGCGATCTGGAAATTGCCGAGGCACTGGGTGCCGAGATCCTGAAGCTCTGCGTCGAAGTCGGGGGCTGCCTCTCCGGAGAACACGGTGTCGGCGTCGAGAAGCGCGACCTGATGGAGCACCAGTTCGCGCCGCAGGACCTCGCCGCGCAAATGGACGTGAAGGACGTGTTCGACCCGGCCTGGATGTTCAACCCCGCCAAGGTCTTCCCGCTGGCAGTGAGCCGCGCCCGGCGCGAGGCCGCCAAGATCGCCGCCGAATGACGACGCTGCTGGAACCGGCAAACGAGGGTGAACTGGCCGAGGCCGTGGCGGAGGCCGCAGCCGCGCGCACACCACTGGAGATCCGTGGCGGTGGGACCCGGTCTGGCCTTGGCCGCCCGGTTCAGGCGGCGGCGACACTCTCCACAGGCAAGCTTTCCGGTATCACGACCTACGAGCCCGGCGCACTTACCCTGATCGTGCAGGCAGGCACCCCGATAGCAGAGATCGAAGAGGCGCTCGCCGCCGAAGGGCAGATGCTGCCATTCGAGCCGATGGATCACCGCGCGCTCTTCGGGACCACCGGAGAACCCACGATCGGCGGCGCGGTTGCGGTCGCGGCCTCCGGTCCGCGGCGCATCCAGAAAGGTGCCGTCCGCGACTTCATGCTGGGCGTGCGCTTCGTCAATGGCACGGGGGAGGCCATCGCGAACGGCGGCCGCGTCATGAAGAACGTGACCGGCTATGACCTGGTCAAGCTGATGGCCGGACAGCATGGCACGCTGGGCGTTCTCTCGGAGATCGCGTTCAAGGTGTTGCCCGCCCCGCGCGAGACCGTGACGCTGAGAGCGTCTGGCCTGGCCGACACCAAAGCAGTCGAGGCGATGGCGAGGGCCCTTGGCTCTCCCTACGACGTGGCCGGGGCGGCGCATCTCGATGCCGGCGCCGCAGCAGGCCCGTCCGAGACCATGGTTCGCCTGGAAGGTCTCGAAGGGTCGGTGGCCTACCGGGCAGAACGCTTGCTGGCCCTGCTCGGCAACGGTTGGGAGACGGCACCAGACCCGCTGGAGCGCTGGACATCGGTCCGCGACGCCGCCCCCTTCGCCGGGCGAGCAGGCGCGGTTTGGCGCATCTCGGTCAAACCGACGGACGGCCCCATCGTCGTCCAGGCATTGAAACAAGCGGGCATTGATCTCTCTGCACTCTACGACCTTGGCGGCGGTCTTGTCTGGCTCTTGACGCCCGAGACGGAAGACTGCAGCGCAGCGATCGTTCGCGAAAACGTCGCCGCAGTCGGCGGCCATGCGACCCTTGTCCGGGCACCCGATCCCGTCCGCGCAGCTGTCGACGTCTTCCAGCCCGAGCCCGCGCCGTTGGCCCATATCTCGGCCGGGCTGCGCGCTAAGTTCGACCCCCACGGTATCCTGAACCCCGGCCGGATCGGCGCCTGAGGACGACATGCAGACGAATTTCTCCGAAGATCAGCTCAAGGACCCTGGCACTGCGCGGGCGAACGAGATCCTGCGCTCCTGCGTGCATTGCGGGTTCTGCACGGCGACCTGTCCATCCTATCAGGTGCTGGGCGACGAGCTGGACTCGCCGAGAGGCCGGATCTACCTCATCAAGGATATGCTCGAGAACGATCGCCCGGCGGACGCCAAGACGGTCAAGCACATCGACAGGTGCCTCTCGTGCCTTGCCTGCATGACGACGTGCCCCTCGGGCGTCCACTACATGCATCTGGTCGACCATGCTCGCGCGCATATCGAGAAGACCTATACCCGCCCCTGGCATGACCGGGCGCTCCGCTGGCTGCTGACACAGATCTTGCCATATCCTGGCAGGTTCCGGTTGGCGCTGGCCGGCGCAAAGCTGGCGGCGCCCTTCAAAGCCCTGGTTCCCGGTAAACTCGGCGCCATGCTGGATATGGTGCCTGCGCGTATTGCCCCGCCCGCGCGCCACGACGACCCGCAGGTGCACCCTGCCGTTGGTCCCCGCCGGGCGCGGGTCGCTCTGATGACAGGCTGCGCCCAACGCGCCCTGAACGCCGAGATCAACGCCGCCACTATCCGCCTGCTGACACGCCATGGCTGCGATGTTGTGATTGCCAACGGCATCGGCTGTTGCGGGGCGCTGACGCACCATATGGGCAAGGAGAATCTCTCCCACGCCTCTGCCGCGGCCAACATCAATGCCTGGATGGCCGAGGACCGGGCGGACCCGCTGGATGCCATCATCATCAACACCTCGGGCTGCGGCACAACGGTCAAGGACTATGGCCACATGTTCCGCAACGATCCCAAGGCAGGGGAAGCCGCCCGGGTGTCCGCCCTGGCGAAGGACGTCACCGAATTCATGGCGGACCACGGGCTGGAGGCGCCGTCGGTGCCGCCGCTGAAGGTCGCCTACCACGCGGCGTGTTCGCTGCAGCACGGACAGAAGATAACCGCGGCGCCGAAGACCCTGTTGAAGCAGGCCGGGTTCCAGATCGTCGAGCCGAAGGATCCGCATCTCTGCTGTGGGTCCGCGGGGACCTACAACCTGCTGCAGCCGAAGATCGCAAACGAGCTGAAGGCCCGGAAGGTGAAGACGCTGGAGGCGACGGCGCCGCAGCTGATCTCGGCCGGGAACATCGGCTGCATGATGCAGATCGGGGGCGGGACGGACGTGCCGGTAGTGCATACGGTGCAGTTGCTGGACTGGGCGACCGGTGGGCCGAGGCCTGCGGAGATCGAGGGGGTCGCGCCGCATGTGGCACCTGTGGCGGCGGAGTAGCGCCACCGTCCTCATGGCCGCCTTTCTTGCGGTGGCACTGGGCGGGCCCGCCACAAGCGCAGAGGTGTCGCCAACCACGCTGCTCGACGCGGAAGAAGCCAAACCCTGGCGCGGCGTCGGGCGGGTCAACATCGCGAACGTGCGCCAGCGCAGCATGTGCACCGGAACGCTGATTGCGCCAGACCTTGTCCTGACAGCAGCTCACTGCGTCACCCATCCCCGGACGAACACACCCTTTCCCCCCGGCAACGTCCACTTCGTCGCTGGCTGGTACCAGGGCAAGAGCACAGGACACGCGCGGGCCGACGCGGTGGCCATTCACCCGGGCTGGCAAGGACGTCAGAACATGCGGCTGGAGGGGCTCGAGAGCGATCTCGCACTCATCCGCCTGCGCGCACCCCTGGATGCGGCGGCTGGGATCCCGTTTGCAATCACGATCCCGCCCCTGCCGGGCGAGCCGCTGACCCTGATCTCATACCGACGGGACCGCCCGCATGCGCTGACCCATCAACCGGACTGCCCCTACCGGGCCATCATCGGCCAGATGCTGGAACTGGAATGCCCGGTGACCTACGGGGCCTCGGGCGCGCCCGTCTTCTCGCTGGCGGACGGGACACCCAGGGTGGTTGCCGTTCTGTCTGCAATGGGCGGTCGCGGCGCGGCGCAGGCATTCGCTGTGCGCGCAGACCGGGTGATCGAAGAGCTGAAGGCACTTCTGCCAACCCCTTGAACCGCGATTTTCGCTCTCCCATATCTGTCGCGTCGGAGGCCACCGAGTGGGTCCGGCACGTAACCCGGTCCGCCCGTGATGGGGGGCCATCATCGCTAGATCGCTCTGAAGGAGGTTCGCATGCGTAACTTCGATCTTTCCCCTCTGTATCGCTCGACCGTAGGTTTCGACCGCATGGCATCACTGATGGATCAGTTGATGACCACAGACGGCGCCCAGCCGAGCTATCCCCCCTACAATATCGAGAAGACAGGCGATGACGCCTATCGAATCTCGGTCGCCGTCGCTGGTTTTGGTGAGCAAGATCTCAACATCGAGGTCAAGGACCAGGGTCTGACCATCACGGCGAAGAAGGTCGCGACCGACGGCTCTGAGAAGCCCGTCTACCTGCATCGCGGTATCGCGGAGCGCGGGTTCGAGCGCCGCTTCCAGCTGGCTGACCATGTGCGCGTCAACGGCGCGGAACTGGTCAACGGCCTGCTGCACGTCGATCTGATCCGCGAAGTGCCCGAGGCGCTGAAGCCTCGCACCATATCGATCAAGTCGGGCGCCGTAGCTGCCAGGACCATCGAAGCGTAAACGGCCGTCTGAGCAGCGCCGGGGGTAAACGGTCGTCTACCCCAGGAGCATTCTGCCCGCCCTCTTCCGGGGCGGGCGTTTTCGTGCATAACGTGTGCGCAAAATGGGGGATCCAATGAGCAAACTCACTGACTTCAAAGTCCTGACATTCGATTGTTACGGCACCCTGATCGACTGGGAATCGGGGATCTGGGATGCGCTGCAACCTCTCTGGCTCGCAGGCGGGTGCGAGGTCCCGCGCCAGGAGGCGCTGCTGGCCTTCGCCGAGGCGGAGAGCGCCCAACAAGCCGCAACCCCCGATATGCTCTATCCACGGCTGCTGACCCACGTGCACCGGACACTCGCGAAGCGCTTCGGCCTGACGACGACCCAGGACATGGATCGCGCCTTTGGCAACTCGGTCGCGCATTGGCCCGCCTTCCCCGACAGCGCCGATGCACTCCGGATCCTGAAGAAGCACTACCAGCTGGTGATCCTGTCGAACGTGAACCGGGATGGGTTCGCGGCGTCCAATCGCAAGCTCGGAGTCAGCTTCGACGCGATCTATACCGCGCAGGACGTCGGCTCGTACAAGCCCAACCCAGCGAACTTCGACTTCATGCTGAACCACTTGAAAGCCGACCTGGGGCTCGAGCCAAGCGAGATCCTGCATACGGCACAGAGTCTCTTCCACGATCACGTGCCGGCAACCCGGGCCGGGCTGACCAAGTGCTGGATCGACCGCCAGAACCTCGCCGACGGCGGTGGATGGGGCGCAACCGCGGTCGTCCCGGATATGCCGGAGGTCTCGTTCCGCTTCACCTCGATGATGGAAATGGCAGAAGCCGTCGCCGCCGAGTGACGCCAGTTCGGCTGGGTCATCATTTCTGCGTTATTCCGAAACAATCTTGCGCGTTCAAGGGTCTGAGCGGCACGATTGACCTTGACCCAACCCCTTCCACATTGCTTAGTGCGCTCGCTTGCTCGCGTATGTGATGTGAAGCCCCGCAAAGTCGCCCGTCAGAGGCGTCGATCACCGGGGCTCGGGAGGAACACGCAGTGACAGATGACACCTGGGTCCAGGACGGCCGTGATACGTTTCCCAAGCTGCTGGCGTTGAACGCCCAGCGGTTTGCGGCGCGGCCCGCCAGCCGTGAGAAGATGTACGGCATCTGGCAGACCTGGACGTGGGCGCAGGTTCACGAAGAAACCCGGGATTTCGCCCTTGGCCTGATGGCGTTGGGGCTCGCGCCGGGCGAGCGCATGGCGATCGTTGGATCGAACCGCCCGCCGCTCTACTGGTCGATGGTCGCGGCCCAGATGGTGGGCGCGGTCCCCGTACCGGTCTACCAGGACGCCGTCGCCGACGAGATGGTCTATGTTCTCGAACATGCCGAGATCACCTTCGTCATTGCCGAGAACCAGGAACAGGTGGACAAGGTCCTATCCATCAAGGACCGCCTGCCGGGCCTGCGCCATGTTATCTACCGCGATCCCAGGGGCCTCCGGAACTACGATCACTCGACCCTGAACTCGTTCACCGATGTCCAGAAGCTGGGTCGGGACAATCGGGCCGAGCATGAAGCGAGCCTGGACCGTCGCGTCGCCGCAGGCGGAGCAGAAGACACCTGCGTGATGCTCTATACCTCCGGGACCACGGGCAACCCGAAGGGCGTTGTGCTCACCAACCGCAACGTTATCTTCGCTGCCGCGTCTTCCTGCGAGTTCGACAAACTCAAGGAAACCGACGAGACGCTGGCCTATCTGCCGATGGCCTGGGTCGGTGATTTCATCTTCTCGGTCGGGCAGTCGTATTGGTCGGGGTTCTGCGTCAGTTGCCCCGAGAGCCCGGACACGATGATGCACGACCTCAAGGAGATCGGGCCAACCTACTTCTTCGCGCCACCGAGGATCTTTGAGAACCTGCTGACCAGCGTGATGATCCGGATGGAGGACGCGCCCGAGTGGATGCGCGGCGTCTTCACCAACTACGTCGAATTCGCCAAACGCGTTGGTGGGGACATTCTGGACGGCAAGGACGTCAGCACGGGCGCCAAACTCAAGTACTGGCTGGGAAATCTGCTGGTCTTCGGTCCACTGAAAAACGCACTGGGGCTCAGCCGCGTGCGCCTGGGCTATACCGCCGGCGAGGCCATCGGGCCCGAGATCTTCGCCTTCTATCGCTCGCTCGGGATCAACCTCAAGCAACTCTACGGGCAGACCGAGGCATCGGTCTTCATCACGGCCCAGCCGGATGGTGAGGTCCGCGACGATACCGTTGGGGTCGCGTCCCCCGGGGTCGAGCTTCGGATCGATCAGGACGGGAAGGTCTGGTACCGCTCGCCAGGTGTGTTCCAGGAGTACTACAAGGAACCCGAGAAGACCGCCGAGACGAAGGACGCGGACGGCTGGGTCGACACCGGCGATGCCGGGTTCATCGAGGAAGGCACCAATCACCTACGGATCATCGACCGCGCCAAGGATGTCGGCAAGATGGCCGATGGTGCGTTGTTCGCGCCCAAGTATGTTGAAAACAAACTGAAATTCTACCCCAACATCCTCGAGGCCGTGGTGCACGGCGACGGGCGCGAGATGTGTACGGCCTTCATCAACATCGACCTCGGCGCTGTTGGTTCGTGGGCCGAGCGCAACAATGTCAGCTACGCCTCCTACCAGGAACTGGCGGCGCACCCGGACGTCTACGACACGATCCAGCGCCATGTTGAGGAGGTGAATGTCTCGCTGGCGCAGGACCCGATGCTTTCGGGTTGCCAGATCCACCGCTTCCTGGTGCTCCACAAGGAGCTGGATCCGGATGATGGCGAGATGACCCGCACCCGCAAAGTCCGCAGGGCTACCGTTGCCGAGCGCTACAAACCACTGATCGACGCGCTCTACGACGGATCCGACACTATCTTCGCGGACACCGAGGTGACCTACGAGGACGGGCGCAAGGGCTCGATCTCTGCCACGCTCGAGATCCGGGACGTCAAAGTCCATCCGCGCGCGCAAGACAAAGCGGCGTAAGGAGCACAGCATGAGCCACGATGTCGCCGCGGCAGCGGACTCCGACCAGGAGTATGCGCACAAAGAGATTGATCACGGGTTAAACCCGCGCCGCATCGGCGGGACGATGATGGAAATCAAGAACATCGTCCTGCGCTTTGGTGGTGTCACGGCCATCAAGGACGTGAGCTTCGACATCAAGGAAGGCGAG
>JBCCDA010000076.1:0-22496 GCA_039033215.1 Pseudomonadota bacterium
GCGGAGCTTTTCGGGCCCGCGCCCGCCCCCCTGGCTCGCCTTCGCGGCAAGACGCGGGTGCGGCTGCTGATCAAGGCGCCGAAGGGCGTTCCGTTGCAGCAGGCGATCAAGGAATGGCGGGCGGCCGTGAAGATCCCCTCGGCCGTCATGGTCCAGATCGACATCGACCCGCAGTCCTTCCTCTAGGCGATCCGGCCTGCAGGCGACCCGGCGCAAGATCCGGGTGGCGGCAGGCGTCCGCATCACGTCACGTGGGGGCATCCAACAGAGGAGAGCCCGATGCCCGACGTTACCTTCAAACCCCTGCCGACCGAGATCGTTCGCGCCTACCAGAACGGCGCAACCGACGCCAACGGCCTGCCGCCCGAGCGCGCGGTGTCGGAAGGCGCCGGGAACCCCTGCCGGCACTGCCTCACATACATCCCCGAGGGCGCGCCCATGCTGATCCTTGCGCATCGCCCGTTCGATGCGCCGCAGCCTTATGCCGAAACCGGTCCCATCTTCGTCTGTGCCGAGCGCTGCGAGGCTTGGGACGGCGATGGATTGCCTCCGATGTTCAAGCCCGCTGCCGCCGAGGCCCGGTTGCTCAAAGGCTACTCGCCGGAGGATCGCATTGTGTACGGTCTGGGCCGCATCGTGCCACCAGGCGAAATCCCCGAGGCCGCTGAGGACATGCTGGCAGACCCGAGGGTGGCCTATGTCCACGTCCGGTCCTCGACCAACAATTGCTACTCCTGCCGGATTGACCGCGACATGCCGGGTTGACCGCCCTGGGTGCGCGCTTGCGCCGCGGTCTGCAGCCTTCACAAGCGGCAATCGAGCGATCAAACCCCTCGGCGTCGCCGGGGGGCGTTGCAGGCTGATGATTCCCATGTTAACGGCTCCCCGCAACGCGGATCGCTCTGGTCCGCGCCTATGAACATGTGCGCCGCGGTGATGGCCGTGCTGCACCAGGACAGGGGCTGATAGAACGTGGCATCTTCGAGTTCCTCCGACGCACAGGTTGCCGAGCGCTACGCAACCGCCCTTTTCGAGCTTGCGAACGAGAGCGGACAACTCAACATGGCCGAAGGCGCGTTGACCGCGCTTCGCGACACGTTCGAGGCAAGCCCGGAGCTGGCAGAAACGCTCAGGAACCCGGCCTTCACGCGCGCCGACAAGAGGGCTGTCATGGCCCGCGTCGCCGAGACCATATCGGGCGCAGGCGGTGGCTGGGCCACGTTCGACGGCTTCCTCGGAGCCCTGGAATCGCACGGCCGCTTCGCGGTCCTGCCGAAGATCTGCGAGCAGTTCGTGCAGCTGATGGCCGAACACCGCGGCGAGGTGCGCGCTCAGGTGACGGCGGCGATGCCGCTCTCCGACACCCAGATCAACGCGCTGGCATCGAACATCCAGTCCGCTGTCGGCGGCACCGTGAAGCTCGACATCACGATCGACCCCTCGCTGATCGGCGGTCTGATCGTGCGCGTCGGCTCCAAGATGATTGACAGCTCGATCCGCTCGAAGCTGTCCAACCTGCAAACCGTAATGAGAGAGGTCGGCTGATGGCCCTTCAGGCATCTGAAATCTCCGCGATCCTCAAGGATCAGATCAAGAACTTCGGCCAGGAATCCGAGGTCTCCGAGGTTGGCCGGGTCCTGTCGGTCGGGGACGGGATCGCGCGTGTCTACGGCCTCGATCAGGTCCAGGCCGGCGAGATGGTCGAGTTCCTGCCCTCGGGCGATGGCGAGAACGCCGCCGAGCCGGTGCGCGGCATGGCGCTGAACCTCGAGATCGACAACGTCGGCGTCGTGATCTTCGGCACCGACCAGCACATCAAGGAAGGCGACACCGTCCGCCGCACGACCGAGATCGTGTCGGTGCCCGCGGGCAAGGCGCTGCTGGGCCGGGTGGTCGACGCGCTGGGCAAGCCGATCGACGGCAAGGGCGATATCGACGCCGAGGAAAGCCGTGTCGCTGACGTGAAGGCGCCGGGCATCATCCCGCGCAAGTCGGTGCACGAGCCGATGGCGACGGGCCTCAAGTCCATCGACGCGCTGATCCCGATCGGACGTGGCCAGCGCGAGCTGATCATCGGCGACCGCCAGACCGGCAAGACGGCCGTGGCCCTGGACGCGATGCTCAACCAGAAGAGCTACAACGAAGCCGCCGGCGATGACGAGAGCAAGAAGCTCTATTGTATCTATGTCGCTGTCGGCCAGAAGCGCTCGACCGTGGCACAGCTGGTCAAGAAGCTCGAAGAAAACGGCGCGATGGACTACTGCACGATCGTGGCAGCGACGGCTTCCGAGCCGGCGCCGATGCAGTTCCTGGCGCCCTATGCCGCCTGTGCGATGGCCGAATACTTCCGCGACAACGGCATGCACGCGCTGATCATCTACGATGACCTCTCCAAGCAGGCCGTCGCCTACCGCCAGATGTCGCTGCTGCTGCGCCGCCCGCCGGGCCGTGAGGCATTCCCGGGCGACGTCTTCTATCTCCACTCGCGGCTCTTGGAGCGCGCGGCTAAGATGAACGAGGACAACGGCGCCGGGTCGATGACCGCGCTGCCGGTGATCGAGACGCAGGGCGGCGACGTGTCGGCGTTTATCCCGACCAACGTGATTTCGATCACCGATGGTCAGATCTTCCTCGAGACGGATCTCTTCTACCAGGGCGTCCGGCCCGCCGTGAACACCGGTCTCTCGGTGTCGCGCGTGGGCTCCGCGGCGCAGACCAAGGCGATGAAGTCGGTCGCAGGGTCGATCAAGCTGGAGCTTGCGCAGTACCGCGAGATGGCGGCCTTCGCGCAGTTCGGCTCGGACCTAGACGCCGCGACCCAGCGCCTGCTGAACCGGGGCGCGCGCCTGACCGAGCTGTTGAAGCAGCCCCAGTATTCGCCGCAGACGAACGCCGAACAGGTCTGCGTCATCTACGCAGGCACGCAAGGCTACCTCGATGACATGCCGGTCGCCCAGGTCGGCCATTTCGAGCAGGCGCTTCTGAGCGAGCTGCGCATGAACCAGTCGGCTCTCGTGGAAGACATCACCAACAACGACCGCAAGATCGATGGCGATCTGGCCAACCAGATCAAGGCGGTGATCGAGAACGTCAAGAAGACGTTCGCGGGCTGATAGGGACGCCACGGCATGCCAAGCCTCAAGGACCTGAAGACGCGGATCGACTCGGTCAAGTCGACCCGCAAGATCACCTCGGCCATGAAGATGGTGGCCGCGGCAAAGCTTCGCCGTGCGCAGGAGGCCGCCGAGGCCGCCCGCCCCTATGCGGAGCGTATGGATACGGTGCTGGGCAACCTCGCCCGGGCCGCCGCCAACTCGCCATCGGCGCCGAAGCTGCTGGCTGGCAGTGGCGGCGACCAGGTGCATCTGCTGGTGGTTGCGACCTCTGAACGCGGCCTCTGCGGCGGCTTCAACTCGGTCATCGTGCGCAAGGTGCGCGAGGACATCAACACGCTGCTGCGCCAGGGCAAGACGGTGAAGATCCTGACTGTCGGCAAGAAGGGCCGCGAGCAGCTGCGCCGTGACCACGGCGACAAGATGGTCGATCATGTCGACATCTCCGGGATCAAGGTGATGGGCTACGACACGGCAGCCAAGATCGGCGCCGATCTGGTGGCGCGCTTCGATGCGGGCGAGTTCGATGTCGCGACGCTCTACTTCAACAAGTTCGAGACCGTGCTGACACAGATCCCGACGGGCCTGCAGCTTATCCCGGCCACCTTCGAGGAAGCCGAGGACGACGCCTCGATCAACTACGAGTACGAGCCGGAGGAGGAGGAGATCCTCGCCGATCTGCTGCCGCGCAACGTCGCCACCCAGGTCTTCCGCGGCCTGCTGGAGAACGGTGCGTCCGAGCAGGGCAGCCGGATGACGGCGATGGATAACGCCACACGCAACGCCGGCGAGATGATCGAGCGGCTGACGATCCAGTACAACCGCTCGCGTCAGGCAGCGATCACCAACGAGCTTATCGAGATTATTTCGGGCGCCGAGGCGCTTTAGAAGGAGAGAGAGATGGCCGCAACGGGCAAGATCACTCAGGTTATCGGCGCCGTCGTCGACGTGCAGTTCGAAGATCACCTGCCGGCAATCCTGAACGCGCTGGAGACCCAGAACCACGGCAACCGGCTGGTGCTGGAAGTGGCCCAGCACCTCGGCGAGAACACCGTGCGCACGATCGCCATGGATGCCTCCGAAGGGCTGGTCCGTGGCCAGCCGGTGACCGATACCGGCAAGCCGATCGCGGTGCCTGTTGGCGACGCGACGCTGGGGCGCATCCTGAACGTGGTCGGCGAGCCGATCGATGAAGGCGGCCCGGTCGATGCGACCGAGACGCGCCCGATCCATGCACCTGCCCCCCAGTTCGTCGAGCAGTCGACGGAGTCGGAAGTGCTGGTGACCGGCATCAAGGTCGTCGACCTGCTGGCGCCTTACGCCAAGGGCGGCAAGATCGGCCTCTTCGGCGGTGCCGGTGTCGGCAAGACCGTTTTGATCATGGAGCTGATCAACAACATCGCCAAGGTGCACTCGGGCTACTCCGTGTTCGCCGGGGTGGGAGAGCGGACCCGCGAGGGCAACGATCTCTACCACGAGATGATCGAGTCCAACGTGATCAAGCCGGACAACCTGTCCGAGAGCCAGGTGGCGCTGGTCTACGGCCAGATGAACGAGCCCCCGGGCGCGCGTGCCCGCGTGGCGTTGACCGGCCTGACGCTGGCCGAGCAGTTCCGCGACCAGTCCGGGACCGATGTGCTGTTCTTTGTGGACAACATCTTCCGCTTCACGCAGGCGGGCTCCGAGGTGTCGGCGCTTCTGGGCCGTATCCCCTCGGCGGTGGGCTACCAGCCGACGCTGGCCACCGACATGGGCGCGATGCAGGAGCGGATCACCTCGACCCGCCAGGGCTCGATCACGTCGATCCAGGCCGTCTACGTGCCAGCGGATGACCTGACCGATCCCGCACCCGCCACGACCTTCGCCCACCTGGACGCCACGACGGTTCTTAGCCGCGCGATCTCGGAGCTGGGCATCTACCCGGCCGTGGATCCGCTGGACAGCACCTCGCGCCTGATGGACCCCGCCATTCTCGGCGAGGAGCACTACCAGGTGGCCCGTGACGTGCAGGGCGTGCTGCAACGCTACAAGGCGCTGCAGGACATCATCGCGATCCTCGGGATGGACGAGCTCTCGGAAGAGGACAAGCTGACCGTGGCCCGCGCCCGGAAGATCCAGCGCTTCCTCAGCCAGCCGTTCGACGTCGCCAAGGTCTTCACCGGCTTCGACGGCGTGCAGGTCCCGCTCGAGAAGACGATTGCGTCCTTCAAGGGCGTCGTCGCGGGTGAGTACGATCACCTGCCCGAGGCCGCCTTCTACATGGTCGGGGACATCGACGAAGCGGTGGCCAAGGCCCAGAAGATGGCCGCTGAGGCGGCCTAGTCGGGACAAGGGTAGGGTGGGTTTTCAACCCACCTGCCGCGCAAGGAGACGGCCATGGCCGACACATTGACGTTTGAGCTGGTGAGCCCGGAGAAGAAGCTCGCCTCGGCAGATGCCGAAGCGGTGACCATCCCCGGCATGCAGGGTGACCTGACCGCCATGGCCGACCACGCGCCGTTCCTGACGACGCTGCGGCCCGGCTATGTGGTCATCCGCAACGGCGCCTCCGAGGAGCGGTTCTTCGTGACCGGCGGTTTTGCCGAGATCTCCGACAATACGGTCTCGGTCCTGGCCGAGATGGCGCTGGCCGATGCGGATGTGACGTCGGAGTGGTTGGATGCCCGTATCGCCGAAGCCGAGAAATCGGTCGAGGATGCCGGCGAAGATCGGATCCAGCTCGAGCGTCAGCGCCTGGCGGACCTGCAGACACTGCGCACCGCTGCCTGAGCCGTCACGCCAACAGTCTGAGCACCTGCGGCGTCAGCGCACCAGGTCAGCGAACTCGTCGAAGACCATCGAGTAGGTGTCGCGCTTGAACGGCACGATCCGATCTATCAGCTCGGCATACGGCATCCAGGCCCAGCAGCGGAACTCCGGCTCGTCCCCGTCGATCCGGACTGCGTCGTCCGGGCCCTCGTAGCGCAGCGCGAACCACCGCTGCGTCTGACCCCGATAGCGACCGCCCCAGAGCTTGGGGATCAGGGTGCGTGGCAGCTCGTAGGGCAGCCACACCGTGCTTTCGCGCAGGACGGTGACGCTGTCCGACGGCAGGCCCGTTTCTTCGGTCAGCTCGCGCAACGCTGCCTCGCGCGGGCTTTCACCCTCGTCGATGCCACCTTGCGGCATCTGCCAGGCGCCGCCGGGGTTGTCGATTCGCTGACCCGCGAAGACGTCGCCGTCGCCGTTCAGCAGCATGAGTCCAACGCAGGGCCGGTAGGGCAGGCGGGCGATGTCCGCATCCGTCAGCGTCATCGCCCGCATCCGATCGGTCACTCCTGGCTGGTCTCGTAGATGGCAAGACCGGCCAGCAGATCCAGCGCATAGGCGAGCTGGAAGTCCTCGGACCGCAGTTGCGCCGTCTTCTCGTGGCGCGCCCGCTCGGCGTCGAGCTGTTCCTGCTCGTCGGGGGTGAGCTGGTTCTGCAGGCTGCCCCGCAGATCGGCCTCGGACCGCGAGCGGCCGTTGGGCTCGGCATCCGCATCCGTCACCCGGCGCTCCTCGACCAGGATGTCGGGCTCGATGCCCAGCGCCTGGATCGACCGGCCGGACGGCGTGAAGTACCGCGCCGTGGTCAGCTTCATCGCGCCCTTCTCACCCAGCCGCATCACGGTCTGGACCGAGCCCTTGCCGAAGGACTTGGCGCCCAGGATGATCGCGCGCCGCTGGTCCTGAAGGGCGCCGGCCACGATCTCGGAGGCAGAGGCGGAGCCTTCGTTGATCAGCACCACGATCGGCAGCCCGGCCGTCAGATCGCCCGGCCGCGCGTTCACACGGTCGGCTTCCTCGAGGTCGCGCCCGCGGGTCGAGACGATCTCGCCCGAATCGAGGAATGCATCGGACACCGCGATCGCCTGGCTGAGCAGCCCGCCCGGGTTGTTGCGTAGATCGACCACATAGCCCTTGATCTTCTCTTCGCCGATCTCGCCGCGCATCTCTTCGATGGCCGCTTCCAGGTTGTCGTAGGTCTGTTCGTTGAAGGTCGTGATGCGCAGCACCGCGATGTCGCCCTCGGCCCGGGCCCGCACGGCGCGGATCTTGATCGTATCGCGCGTGATCGTGACGTCGAAGGGCTCTTCGGCGCCTTCGCGCACGATGGTGATCACGATGTCGGACCCGACGGGACCGCGCATCCGGTCGACCGCCTCGGAGAGGCTGAGGCCCAGAACCGACTCGCCGTCGATGTTGGTCACGAGATCGCCCGCCTCGAGACCGGCGTTGGCCGCCGGTGTCTCGTCGATGGGTGCCACGACCTTGACGAAGCCGTTCTCCATCGTGACTTCGATGCCCAGCCCGCCGAACTCGCCGCGGGTCTGCTCGCGCATGTCCTGGAAGTTCTTCGGCGGCAGGTAGGCCGAGTGCGGATCGAGCGAGGTCAGCATGCCCTCGATCGCCGCTTCGATCAGCTTCTGCTCATCGACGTCCTCGACATAGGATGTACGAACACGCTCGAAAATCTCCCCAAAGAGATCCAGGTATTCGTATGTGTTGCGGGGATCGCTCTGGGCGACCGAGTTGCCCACCAGCATGGGGACGCTCGCACCGATTGCCGTGCCCGCAAGGAGGGCCAAGAGTGTCTTGCGCATTATCCGCCATTTCCTCCAGTCAGATCGAACCAAGGCGCCGGGTCCACTGCCGCGCCACCACGTCTTAGCTCCATATAGAGCCTTTCAACACCGATAGCATCACGATCGGTTGTAGCTTCAAGTAAAAAGTCGTCCGAAGAGGGAACTGGTCCCCCCAGATCGCCCAGCGGTTCGCCCGCAAGCACGGCCTCACCGACGGTCAGGTCAGTGCTGCCGAGGCCTGCAAGCACGATCAGCGTACCCTCTTCGGGTTCCAGGACCACCACCAGATCGTAATCAATCAGGGGTCCCGCATAGCGCACGGTGCCGTCCCAGGGCGCGCGGACCTGCGCGAAGGCCGGCGCCTCGAAGGTCAGCCCCTGGCCGGGGCGATCCCACGGGTCCGGCTCGCCGAAGGTTGCTGTCAGGTTTCCCTGGACGGGCAGGGGGATCAGCCCCTTGGCTTCCGAAAAGCTCACCAGCGGCGAGGGCCCTGAGAGGGCCGCACCCTCCAGGCTCGCCGTCAGATCGCCCAGCCCCGTCGCCCGGCGGGCCGCGGCCTCCGCTTGGGCCCGCAGTTCGGCACGGGGTGCTATCTGCCCTTCACGCCTGCTGCGAAGGGCCGCCGCCGTCTGGCTGCGCAGATCCTGGAGCGAGGCCAACGCGCCGCGCGCCTCGATACGTGCCGCTTCCTGCATGGCGCGGATCTCCGACAGGGCGGTTGCCTGGTCACGTAGCCCGACGATCCGTGCCTCGAGCGCGGGCTGGATCTCGGCCATCAGGCCGGCGCCGCGCATCGCCCGCACGGGGCCGCCGGGAAAGGCCATCAGGGCCGACCGGGGTGCCCGCGTCAGCGATTGCAGTGCCGCGAGCACCTCCTCGACCCTGGCGCTGTCCTCGACAATCTGGCGCGAGAGCTGCGCCTCACGGGCGGCCATCTCCCGAAGTCCCTTGCGATAGGCGGCAAGGGCTACCTCGTGCGCCTCGACCGCCCGTCCCAGCGCCGCCAGACGATCACGTCCCGACTTCGCGCCGGACAGTGCCTGAGCCGCCTTTTCCAACGCGATCGCCGCCCGTTCGATGGCCGGGCTCTCCGCCGCAGCAGGTCCCGCGAGCAGGGCTGCCAGAAGAAGTGCGGGGGTTCTCAAGCGGGCCGCCTCAGGAGTGAGCGTCCGGTCATCTCCGCGGGCTGATCGATATCCATCAGGTGCAGCACGGTCGGCGCGAGATCGCCAAGCCGCCCGTCCGCGAGCACGCAATCGAGCGCCTGATCGCCCTCCTGCACCAGAACAAGTGGCACCGGGTTGGTCGTGTGCGCCGTATGCGGCCCGCCGTCGTCGGCCACCATCTGTTCGGCATTGCCGTGGTCCGCGGTCACCAGCATGGCGCCGCCCACATCCCTCAGGGCATCCAGTGCATGGCCCAATTGCGCATCTACGGCCTCGCACGCGGCCATCGCCGCCTCAAGGGAGCCGGTGTGCCCTACCATGTCGGGGTTCGCGAAGTTGACCACGATCAGATCATAGCCTGCCCGGATACCTTCGGCCAGCTTGGTCCCAACCTCCTTCGCCGACATCTCCGGGGCCATGTCATAGGTGCGCACCTTGGGCGAGGGTGCCATGTGCCGATCCTCGCCCTGGTCCGGGGTCTCGATGCCGCCGTTCAGAAAGAAGGTGACGTGGGGGTACTTCTCGGTCTCCGCGAGGCGGAGCTGGCGTTTGCCGTGGGCGGCCAGCCACTCGCCCAGCGTGTTGATGATCTCGTCGGGGGGGAACATGGCCGGCATGAACCGGTCCAGATTGTCGGAATAACTGACCATCCCCAGGGTCGCGGCAAACGCTGGTGCGGCGGAGCGGTCGAAGGCATCGAAGCCGGGATCGACCAGCGCGTCCAGGATCTCGCGCGCCCGGTCGGCCCGGAAGTTCGCGCAGATCAGCCCGTCGCCGTCCATCATCCCGTGGTACGCGCCAACGACCGCGGGCTCCACGAACTCGTCCGTGATCCCCGCGGCATAGGACTGATCGATCGCGTCGATGGCCCCCGCGTAGGGCGCGCCCTCGGCGTCAGCCATCAGCCGGAAGGCCTTCTCGACCCGGTCCCAGCGCTTGTCGCGGTCCATCGCATAGAAGCGTCCGCAGATCGTGGCGACCCGGACGCCCTTCATGCTGGCGGTATCTTCGAGCAGCCGCATCATCGCGGCGCGCCCGGTCTTCGGACCCACGTCGCGCCCGTCCAGGAAGGCATGGATCGCGACCGGGATCCCGGCCTCGCTCAGCGCCAGCGCCAGTGCCGCCACATGCCGCTGATGGGAATGCACGCCCCCGGGGCTCACCAGCCCGATGAGATGCGCCGTCCCGCCCGAGGCTTTCATCCGGCCCATGAACTCGATGAGCGGCGGGACCCTGAAGAAGTGCCCCGTCTCGATCGCCTTGTCGATCTTCGGCAGGTCCATCCAGACGACCCGGCCCGCGCCGATGTTCGTGTGTCCGACCTCGGAATTGCCCATCTGCCCGGGCGGCAGGCCCACATCCTCGCCCGAGGCCGCCAGCTCGGCCCGCGGCCCCTCGGCCCAGATGCGGTCGAAGTTCGGCGTCCGGGCCAATGCAACGGCATTCGCCTCGGTCTCTGCGCGCAGGCCCCATCCATCCAGGATGCACAGGACCACGGGTCTCAACGGCATGCTCGGCCTCCGGTCGTGTTGTTGCGGGGGGTGTAGCGCGGCCCTGCGGCAGGAACAACGGCGGCGCATCCTTCACCGCGAAATCTTCCGACGAAGAACGAGTTATTTTCGCTGCGGTCCGTTTCGTTCCACCAGATCAGGCCCGCGATAAATCGTGCGGCTGCCATCCCGCTGCGCTATCCTCGCCCGAAACGTTGGGGAGAGCTGCTATGGATTACTTTGACCTGGGACCTTACTCGAAGAGCGTGACCACCGGCTCGCCCGAGGCGCAGACCTGGTTCGACCGGGGTCTGAACTGGCTCTACTGCTATAACCACGGCGAGGCGATCGTCTGCTTCACGAAGGCGGTGGAGGCCGATCCCGCCTGCGCGATGGCGCACTGGGGCGTCGCCTACGCGGCGGGGCCGAACTACAACCTGCCCTGGCATCTCTATGACCCCAAGGGCCGGGCAAAAGCGCTCGAGATGGCCTATGACGCCATGCAGGGCGCGCTAGAGCACGCCGGGGGTGCCACGGAGGTGGAGCAGGCGCTGATCCACGCGCTGCCCGCCCGCTATCCCCAGCGCGAGGCCATCGACGACATGATGCCGTGGAACGCGGATTTCACCAACGCGATGCGGGAGGTGTCTCGACGTTTCAGCGCCGACCCCGACGTGCGCACGGTCTTTGTTGAGGCCATCATGAACGAGACGCCCTGGCAGATGTGGGACCTCTCGACCGGCGGGGTCGCGGAAGGTGCGGGCACCGAAGAGGCGCAAGCCGTGCTCGAGGACGCCTTCGATACGCTCGACGGGGCCTGGGATCACCCCTGCCTGCTGCACCTCTATGTGCATCTGATGGAGATGTCGCCTCATCCGGAGAAGGCGCTCCGCCAGAGCGACCGGCTGCGCGACATCATGCCGGACGGCGGGCACCTGATCCACATGCCGACGCACATCGACGTGCAGGTGGGCGCCTACAAGGACACGATGGTCTATAACCAGAAGGCGCTGGTGGCCGACCGCAAGTTCCTGGCCTATGCGAAGAACCCGGGCGTCTATCTCCTCTACATCATTCACAATTTCCACTTCACGATCTACGGGGCCATGTTCCTGGGCCAGTACCGGTCGGCCATGGCGGCGGCCGAGGAGCTGATCGCGACGGTCCCCGAGGACGTCCTGCGGGTCGAGAGTCCGCCCATGGGTGATTTCCTCGAGGCCTACCTTTCGATGAAGCAGCACGTCATGGTCCGGTTTGGCCGCTGGCAGGAGATCATCGACCAGCCATTGCCGCATGACCCCGATCTCTACTGCGCGACCACGGCGATGATGCTCTATGCGAAGTCGGTCGCGCATTCGGCGCTTGGCAATGTGTCGGAGGCCGAGGGGCACCGTGAGTTGTTCGTGGCCGCGAAGGGCCGCGTGACCAAGGGCCGTCGGGTGCACAACAACACGGTCGCGGATCTGCTGGAGGTCGCCGAGGCGATGCTGGATGGCGAGCTGGAGTACCGCAAGGGGAACTATCCCGCCGCTTACGACCATCTCCGCCGGTCGGTCGCGCTGGACGACGCGCTTCCTTACGACGAGCCATGGGGCTGGATGCAACCGGCGCGCCATGCGCTGGGGGCGCTGCTGCTGGAACAGGGTCATGTCGAGGAAGCCGAGGCGGTGTATCGGGCCGATCTCGGGCTCGACGGCACGCTCAGCCGGGCCAGCCAACACCTTGAGAACGTGTGGTCTTTGCATGGGCTCCACGAGTGTCTGGTGCAGCGAGGTGCCGCAGCCGAGGCGGCGATGATCAAGCAACGGCTGGACCTTGCTCAGGCCCGGGCCGATGTGCCGATCAAGGCCTCGTGCTTCTGCCGGCAGGTGGCGATGGCGGCCGAGTAAGCAACTGTTTATTAACAGAAATTCCCCGTGGAGAACCGTTGCTGGGGAACGATCGGCGCGCGGCCTCAGACACGGTGGTACGGCGAGCCCGCCAGGATCGACACTGCCCGGTAGATCTGCTCGGAGAGCATGACGCGCGCCAGCATGTGCGGCCAGACCATGGGTCCGAACGACAGCCGGTAGCCGGTGGTTGCGCGCGCGGCCTCGTCCAGACCATCGGCGCCGCCGATCAGGAAGACCATCTCGGGGCAGCCGCCGTCACGTTCCCGGGCGATCAACTTGGCGAACTCGGGCGAGGTCAGGGTATCGCCCCGCTCGTCCAGGGCGACGGCCGTCCCCGCGCCGGGGATGCAGGCGAGCAGGCGGGTGGATTGTGCCGCGCGGCCCTGCGCCTTGCGTTCGTCGATTTCCGTGACAGTGACGGGGCCGAGCGCCAGCCCCCGGCCAGCGGCGCCTGCGCGTTTCAGGTAATCGTCGATGAGGGACTGCTCGGGGCCGGACTTCAGCCGCCCGACCGCCGCTATGGTCAGCTTCAAGGTGCCTCAGCGCGCTTCGGCGCGGGCGACCTCGTCAGGGGCTGTCTGCCACATCTTCTCGAGCTGATAGAAGTCCCGCACCTCTGGCCGGAAGATGTGGACGATCACATCTCCGGTGTCGATCAGCAGCCAGTCGGCGCTGTCCTTGCCCTCGATCCGCGCGATCACGCCCGCGTCCTGCTTGAGCCGGTCCATCAGTTTCTCGGCAATCGCCGTGACGTGACGGGACGATCGGCCCGAGGCCACGACCATCATGTCCGCCTCGGACGATTTGCCCGCCAACGGGATCGAGACGATGTCCAGTGCTACATCGTCTTCAAGGCTCTCCAGGATCAGGGAGTGAAGCTCGGCGCTTCCGAGGGTTTCTGCCGGGCGACCTGATTGGGTCTTCGGTGACTGGGTGGCTTGGCCACCCGAAGCGATCTCAACGCTCAGAACGATACCTCCGCCGGTTGGGCCACCTGCCTTCACGATGAACGCATCCGAATAGCCCTCCAACGCGCTAAAAGTAGGCGAGTTTTGTGTCAGGAACAAGTCGGTGCACGCAAAAGAGACGGTTGCACCGGACGCGCCCCCGCTGGAACGCGCCCATGCCGGGGGCCTCAGTGGTTGCCGCGGACGAGCCGCTCGTAGCCCTCGGCGACGTCCCTGGCGAGCGCGCCGACCTCGAAATTGTAGTCGCCGATCTGACCAATGGGGGTGACCTCGGCGGCGGTGCCGGTGAGCCAAGCCTGCTCGAAGCCCTCCATCTCGCCGGGCTGGATGTGGCGTTCGTGGACGATCACGCCGCGGTCCTGCAGCATCTTCTTCACGGTCTGGCGGGTGATCCCGTCCAGGAAGCAGTCGGGCAGGGGCGTGTGCACCTCGCCGTCCTTGACGAAGAAGATGTTCGCACCCGTCGCCTCGGCCACGTAGCCGCGGTAGTCCATCATCAGCGCGTCCGAGCAGCCCTTGGCCTCGGCCTGGTGCTTGGACATGGTGCAGATCATGTAGAGCCCGCTGGCCTTGGCCTTGCAGGGGATTGTCTCCGGCGAGGGGCGCTTCCACTTCGAGATATCGAGCTTTGCCCCCTTCGTCTTCGCGTCGCCGTAGTAGGCGCCCCATTCCCAGGTGGCGACAGCCATCCGGATCGGGTTGCGCGCGCTTGCGACCCCCATGTCCGGTCCGGCACCCCGCCAGGCGACGACCCGGACGTAGGCGTCCGAGAGCTTGTTGGCGCGCATCGTGTCTTCCTTGGCGCGCTCGATCTCCTCGACCGAGTAGGGGATCGGGATGTCCATCGCCATGCCGCTGTCCAGCAGGCGCCGCGAATGGGCCTCGGATTCGAAGATCCGGCCGCCATAGGCACGCTCGCCCTCGAACACCGCGCTGCCGTAGTGCATCGCGTGGCTGAGGATGTGTACGTTGGCCTGGCGCCACTCGACCAGGTTGCCATCCATCCAGATGAAGCCATCCATGTCGTCGTATCCGGTGCCGGGGGCCATGACCGTCTCCTCGGGTTCGCGGACCTCGCCGCGTTTGATTGTTGCGTACATGGGGGTTGTATAGTTCGATTCTTTCCACCCCACCGGCAGCCGGGTAACATTGGGGTTGAGATGTGTCAACAACGCTGACATAAATCGTGAGAGACACGCGAGCGGAGTTTTCATGGATCGTCACGGCGCGGGACTGCGAGCGGGGGGTGGGCACGCGGATCGGCTGCTCTTCCTGACGGACGAGCAGCTCAGGCAAGGCATCGAGCTGATGTTCTTTGCCTATCGGGACTTCACGGGAGATCCAGACAAGATCCTGGCCGAGCGGGGCCTTGGCCGGGCACACCACCGGGCGATCCACTTCATCAAACGCCGCCCGGGCATCACGGTCGCGGGGCTTCTGGACATCCTCCAAGTCACGAAGCAATCACTGAACCGGGTCCTGCGGCAGCTTCTGGACGAGGGGTTGGTGACGTCCTCGGTCGGCAAGAAGGACCGCCGCGAGCGTAACCTGCACCTGTCGGAGGCAGGCATCGATCTGGAACGCGCGCTCTCGGATGCGCAACGGACCCGCGTGCGTCGGGCGTATGCAGCAGCAGGGCCCGAAGCTGTGGCCGGGTTCCGGCAGGTGCTGGAGCAGTTGATCGACGAAGACGGTCGCGAGGACGTTCTGCGTCTCGTGACGAAGGAAGCGCCATGAACATGTCGAGCGAACAGGCCCACATATTGGTTGTCGACGACGATCAGCGCATCCGCGACCTGCTCAAGCGGTTCCTGGCGCGAAACGGGTATCTGGTCTCGGTTGCCCGCGATGCATCCCATGCGACGCGGTTGCTCGAGAGCCTCGCGTTCGATCTGCTGATCGTCGACGTGATGATGCCGGGAGAAGACGGGTTCGCGTTCACCAGGCGCATGCGGGGTGAGATCAGCGTGCCGATTCTGCTGCTGACCGCCCGTGGCGAGACCAACGACCGTATCGAGGGGCTCGAGGCCGGGGCGGATGACTATCTGCCCAAGCCGTTCGAGCCGCGCGAGCTGTTGCTGCGGATGGCGGCCGTTCTGCGCCGCTCCATCCCCGCGCAGGCCGACCCTGCGCCACCCAAGGCGCTCGCGCTCGGCGAGACCGTCTATGACATGACGCGGGGCGAGCTGACCCGGGGAGAGCAGGCCGTGCGCCTGACCTCGACTGAACAGGCCCTGATGCGGGTCTTTTCGCGCCAACCGAACGAACCGGTCAGCAGGGTGCGGCTGGCAGAGGAGCTGGGTGGCGCCTCGGGCGACGTGCAGGAACGGGCCGTCGATGTGCAGATCACGCGCCTGCGCCGCAAGATCGAGCTGGACCCCAAGAACCCGCGCTACCTCCAGACGGTGCGGGGGGCAGGGTACATGCTGACGCCAGATTGAGCATGGTCTGGCGGCCGGGCGGAGACTTCGGACCGCCGGTGCCCGACAATCGTTTACGGCGTCGACCTGAACGGGTTAACGTGACCGGATGATGCGCATTCTCACCCACCCGTCGTCACACGACCATGTCACCCCGCCCGGTCATCCGGAGAGGGTTGCGCGGATCGAAACCGTGGATCGTGTGCTGTCGGAGGGCGCCTTCGTCGATGTGCCGAGGCTGGAGGCGCCCGCAGCGACGGATGCCCAGCTGATCCGTGCGCACAGCGAGCGCTATGTCACGAAGATCGTCGAGTCGTCGCCCACCGACGGCTGGGTGAGCCTCGACCCCGATACCCACATGTCGCCGGGCAGCCTTGTCGCGGCGCGCCATGCGGCCGGGGCCAACATCGCGGCGGTCGAAGCCGTGATGGGCGGCGAGACACCTGCTGCGTTCTGTGCCGTCCGGCCCTGCGGCCACCACGCGGAGAGGGAGCGGGCCATGGGCTTTTGCCTCTTCTCGAACATCGCGGTGGGGGCTTTGCATGCGATGGACAGTCTCGGCGCGGGCCGAATCGCGATCGTCGACTTCGACGTCCACCACGGCAACGGCACGCAGGACATCTTCTGGGATGATCCGCGCGTGCTCTTTGCGTCGTCGCATCAGATGCCGCTGTTCCCGGGCACCGGTGCGCGCGGCGAACGCGGCGAGCACGACCAGATCGTCAACACGCCGCTCTCCCCGATGACAGGCGGCGCCGAGATGCGCGCGGCGTTCGAGAACGCGATCCTGCCGGCCGTGCGGGCGCACGACCCCGATCTCATCATGATCTCTGCCGGCTTCGACGCCCACAGCGCGGACCCGCTGGCCAACCTGATGTGGGGTGCCAGCGACTTTCGCTGGGCGACGGAACGCCTGGTCGAGATCGCTGAAGATGTGTGCCAGGGCAGGGTGGTCTCGACCCTGGAAGGCGGCTATGACCTTGACGGATTGGCGGAAAGCCTGACGGCGCATCTGGACGTCTTGAAGGCACACGCCGCGTGAGGACAGCGTAATGAGCGACAAGAAGATCGCCGAGATGAGCTTCGAGGACGCGCTGGGCGCGCTCGAGGATGTGGTGCGCCAACTGGAAAGCGCGCAGGTGCCGCTGGAGAAATCCATCGATCTCTACGAGCGCGGCGAGGCGCTGCGTCAGCATTGCGAACATCGCCTCAAGGAGGCGGAACTGCGGGTCGAGAAGATTGTCGGACCCGACGGTCAGACGGCGCCGTTCGAGACTTCCTGACAATGGACTTCAAGACGCACCTCGGTACCGTTGCGGCCGAGCTGGAAGACGCGCTCGACGCGCTGATCTACGGTTCTGGACAGGCACCTGGCGAGCCGATCCTCTGGGAGGCGATGCGCTATGCGACGCTGGGCGGCGGCAAACGCCTGCGCGGGTTCCTGGCCGTCGAGGGCGCCGCGATACTGGGCGTCGACCGTGTCCGGGCACTGCGCGCCGGGGCTGCGGCGGAATGCCTTCATGCATACTCGCTTGTACATGACGATCTACCAGCCATGGACGACGACGATCTCCGCCGCGGCAAGCCGACGACGCACAAGGCCTATGATGAGGCGATCGCGATCCTTGCAGGCGACGCCCTGCAGACCCTGTCGTTCGAGATCCTGGCTGACCCGCAGACACATACCGACGGCGCGGTTCGTGCCGAGTTGTGCCTCGCCCTGGCCAGGGCCGCGGGCGGACCGGGCATGGTGGGTGGGCAGATGATCGACATTGCGGCCGAGACCGCGGAGGCGCCGTTCGATCTGCCGACAATCACACGCCTCCAGGCGTTGAAGACCGGCGCGCTCATCAGGTTTTCAGCGGAAGTCGGTGGTATCCTTGCACAAAACGCCGATGCGCGTGCTGCGCTTGCGACCTATGCCGAGCATCTGGGTCTGGCCTTCCAGATCCGCGACGACCTACTGGATATCGAGGGCGACGAGCATGCCGCGGGAAAACGCCTGCAGAAAGATGCCGAGGCCGGAAAGGCGACTTTCGTCTCGCTTCTGGGTGTGGACGGGGCGCGAAAAGCGGCGGCGGACGAGGTGGACGCGGCCTGCAGCGCAATTCGTGACTTCGGAGAACGTGGCAAATGGTTGCAACAGGCGGCGCTTTTTGCGATTCATCGTCAAAATTGACAGGGATGTAAGCCGTGACTGACACGACTGTGGACTCTCCGCACACGCCCACGCTCGACCGTGTGCGTACGCCCGCTGATCTACACGATATGTCGATCCCCGAACTTGAACGGGTGGCGCAGGAATTGCGCCAGGAAACGATTTCGGCCGTCTCCGTCACCGGCGGGCACCTGGGCGCGGGTCTTGGCGTGGTCGAGATGACGGTGGCGATCCATGCCGTCTTCGACACCCCCCACGACAAGCTGATCTGGGACGTGAGCCATCAGTGCTATCCTCACAAGATCCTGACCGGCCGACGCGACCGCATACGGACCCTGCGCATGGGCGGCGGCCTGAGCGGGTTCACCAAGCGGACAGAGAGCGAGTACGATCCCTTCGGTGCGGCGCACTCGTCGACCTCGATCTCGGCCGGGCTCGGGTTTGCCGTGGCCCGCGATCTGGGGGCTGACACGGGCGATGCCATCGCGGTGATCGGCGATGGCGCCATGACGGCCGGGCTGGCCTATGAGGCGATGAACAACGCGGGCTGGTTGAAGAATCGCCTGATCGTGATCCTGAACGACAACGAGATGTCGATCGCCCCGCCCGTGGGCGCGCTCAGCCAGTATCTGTCGCGGCTGAACGGACCCATGACGGACCTCAAGAGCATGGCGAAAGGGTTCATGGAGTCGGTCCCCGGGCCGCTCGGCGATGTCATGCGCGAAGGCGCCCACCGGGCCGAGACGATCCTGAAGGGGGCGACCGTTGGCGGCACGATGTTCGAGGAGCTTGGTTTCGACTACATCGGCCCAATCGACGGTCACGACCTCAAACAGCTGGTTCCTCTGCTGCGCGCGGTGAAGGCCAAGGCGACCGGTCCGGTGCTGATCCACGCGTGCACGGTCAAGGGCAAGGGCTATGCGCCGGCCGAAGGCTCGGACGACAAGGGCCACGCGACGGCCAAGTTCGACGTGATCACGGGCGAGCAGAAGAAGGGCAAGTCCAATGCGCCTTCCTACACGAAGGTGTTCGCGCAATCGCTGATCAAGGAAGCGAACGACGACGAGAAGATCGTGGCGATCAATGCCGCGATGCCATCGGGGACGGGGCTGGATCTGTTCGAGCAGGCCCACCCCAAGCGCACCTTCGACGTCGGCCTCGCGGAACAGCACGCGGTCTGCTTCTCGGCCGGGCTGGCGGCGGCGGGCATGCGCCCGTTCTGCGCGATCTATTCGACGTTCCTGCAGCGCGGCTATGATCAGATCGTCCACGATGTCGCGATCCAGAAGCTGCCGGTGCGGTTTGCGATCGACCGTGCGGGATTGGTCGGCTCCGATGGGGCCACCCACGCCGGGTCGTTCGATGTGGCCTATCTGAGTTGCCTGCCCGGCTTTGTCGTCATGGCTGCCGCGGACGAGGCCGAGCTGGTCCACATGATCCGGACGGCTGTCGAGCTCGACGATCGCCCCTGCGCGTTCCGCTATCCTCGCGGTGAGGGCGTGGGTGTCGAGATGCCCGAGCGCGGCACCGCGCTGGAGATCGGCAAGGGCCGTGTCGTCAAGGAAGGCACCAAGGTAGCACTTCTCTCGTTCGGAGGCCGCTTGCAAGAATGCCTCGTCGCTGCGGAGGAGCTGGAAGTCCGCGGTCTGTCCACCACGGTTGCCGATGCCCGCTTCGCCAAGCCACTCGACCGGGACCTGATCCTGCGCCTTGCGCGCGAACACGAATGCCTGATCACGATCGAGGAAGGCTCGGTCGGCGGTTTCGGCAGCCATGTTCTGCAGCTCTTGGCCACCGAAGGGGCGCTTGACCACGGGCTCAAAGTTCGGCCGATGGTGCTGCCGGACGTGTTCATCGATCAGGACAGCCCTGCGAAGATGTACGAGACGGCGGGGCTGACCTCGGCCGATATCCTGGCCACAGCGCTTTCCGCCCTTGGGGAAATCAACGCCGCACAACGTGCATGAGGGCAACGGATACCGCCCGAGCGCATGGGGCGGTATCTCTCTGCCGTTTGCGATCCTGTCCCTTGGCGCATGGGTCTTGCTGATCTGGCACATCGCCCACCTTCGACCGGGCACCGGCCCGCAAGGTTGGTTCCTGCTGGCGGGCGGCGCCCTGGACGTGAACGTTGGCTCGATCAAGCTTCGAGTTGTCGTTTGGAACCTGTTGCTGCTCGCAGGGCTCGCCTGGCTGCCTCTTGCGCTTGCACGCAGCGCGGCTGCGCCCTTTGCCGCGCTGATTGGGCTGGGTGGGGCGCTGACGATCGAGCCGGTGATGCGCTTTGCCTACTTCATTGATATGATCAGTGAGGAGTTCAGCACCTGGCCCTTCGATGTCGCGAGGACCGGTCTCACGTTCTTTCACACTCTGCTGCTGGTCGAGATGGCCGTCGCGTTCATCGCCGTAATGGCCATCTACCGCCTGCTGTTCCGGAGCCGTCGCGCCCGTGCAGTGTTCTTCCAAAGCCTGGAGAACTGAAATCGGATTTACTCCCGCCCGCTGGTCCGGCAATACTCCGCGCGCCTGACGAACGGGGAGGTGAGTTGGCGATGCGGAGTTTCCGGACGAGCGCGTCGGGTGCCGTCGCGCTTTTGTTGATTGCTGTCCTGATCACCGCATGTGCGGAGCAGGGCGGCGGCGGCGCTGTGTCCATTCTGACAGCCGAACCCGAGTACAAGACGCAGTCGGCGCACTACCGCGAACTGCAGCGCACAGGTCTCACTGGCAACTACGCGGGCTTTGCGGAGCATCTGAGCGCCGACGAAACCGAGACGATCGTGGGTGCCTTGAACCGTTCGTTCCAGGGCCGACCGTTCGATGTCTACACGTGGCAGGTCCAGGAGACTCAATCCGCCATGAAGCGACTTGTGGAGTTGCGGAGCAGCGCCGGTCGGCTGTATCTTTACGTGCATCTGGACAGAGTGCCCGGCGGCTGGAGCGTTGCTGGCTGGGAGCTCAGCCGCAACCGAGCGACGATCACCGCGCAGCTCTAGGACACTGGCGATGCATATCCTCCTTGGTCTCCTGGCACTCGTGGGCGCTCTGGCATTCTGGTACTACCGCGTGCAGGCGGCACGTCAGGCGGGCGAGGACGTGCTGGACGGGGCGAAAGATGTGCGCCTTGCCGTGCGGCGGCTGATGTACAAGCGCAAGCACGATGTTCATCCCGCGGACAGCGTGGACGACGCGCGGCTGGCCGCGGCCGGCATTGCCGTGGCGGTGGCGACCATGGACAACCCGATCAGCCAGGCCGAGATCGCGGCGCTCACGAAGTCGGCCCGCGAGACGTTCGACGTGACGGAACGCGAAGCGCTCGACATCGTCTCGTTTGGGCGCTGGATCGCGGGCGAGTGCAACACCAACCAGGAAGCGGTGCGCCGCCTGTCGAAGGTGCTGGCGCAGCTTGCGGGGCCCGAGGCGGCGGAAGATATGGAGCGGATGATCCAGACCGTCGCCACATCCGACGGCGGGACGCTTGGTACCGACGAGACGGACGCGATTTCCACCGTACGCAAGGCGCTCGGGGTGGGATGATGCGCCTCGACCGGCGATTGGTCGACGAAGGGCTCGCCCCCAGCCGTGCCCGCGCCCGCGCCCTCATCGAAGCAGGCGTCGTGACGGTCGGGGGGCGCATCGTGCGCAAACCGTCCGATACCGTGACGGGGACGCTCGCGGTGACAGACGATCCCAATCCCTGGGTCAGCCGGGCAGGGCTCAAGCTCGACCATGCGCTTGAGGCGTTCGAGCTCACCCCCTCGGGGACCGCCCTGGACGTCGGCGCGTCGACAGGTGGGTTCACCGAGGTGCTGCTGGCCCGTGGCGCCGACCGGGTCTACGCGGTTGATGTGGGGCATGGTCAGCTTGCGCCCAAGCTGGCCGATGATCCCCGTGTTACCAATATCGAGGGGACGAACGCCCGCAATCTCGCCCCGGGCGCGGTCCCGGCCCCGGACTGGATCACGGTGGATCTCTCGTTCATTTCGCTCGAGAAGGTGCTTCCGGCCATCCTCGGCCTCGCGCGCGACGGCGCCGTTCTGGTCGCGCTCGTCAAGCCACAGTTCGAGGCGGGACCGGCCCATGTCGGCAAGGGCGGGATCGTGCGCAATCGTGCCGTTCAGGGCGTGGTTCTGAGCCGTATCCGGACCCTTCTGCGCGATCTCGGCTGGGCGATCATCGGCGAGACCGAGAGCCCGATCGAAGGCGGCGATGGCAATCGCGAGTTTCTGATTGCGGCACGCGCGCCCGGGGCCCGATAGCCGTATCGCCGACGCTCTGGCGTTGCTATCAGACACCCATGTCCGAAGAGGTGGTGATCGAGGCGCTTGGCGCCCAGGGTGATGGGACCACGGGTGATGGTCTCTTTGTGCCGGGCGTGCTGCCGGGGGAGCGGGTCCGCGTCACGCGCACGGGCCACCGCGCCCGGGTCGAGCGCCTGCTGGCGCCCTCGGACGACCGTGTCCAGGCCGCCTGTCCCCACGTGGATGCGTGCGGCGGCTGCAGCCTGCAGCATGCGTCCGATACCCTTGTCGCGCGCTGGAAACGCGATCTTGTCGTGCGCGCGCTGGCGGCGAGAGGAATCGATGACATCGAGGTGCGGGAGACCGTCACCTCCCCCCCTGCGAGCCGACGCCGCGTCACCTTCGCGGGCAGGCGCACCAAGAAGGGGGTGCTGGTCGGCC
>JBCCDA010000077.1:0-22380 GCA_039033215.1 Pseudomonadota bacterium
CAGAGAGCTCAGATCGAGCAAGCCGTCCGTACCCGTATTGCGGCAGGTGAAGGGTGCCCCGAAAAGCCGCTGGATACGCAGTTGCTGATGGTGGAGGACAGCCTCAACCACCCGCTGCTGTCAGGCTCGCTCGGCCTTTTGGAAAGCCAGCAGGGCACCATCACCCAGCGCTTTGCCGAGGTGACCAGGCAGTTGCAGCAGCAGCCGACGCAGAATTGCCGACCGCTGCAGGGTGATCTTCTGGCCTGCGTCGGCACGGAGACGCGGGGCGACCGGCAGACCAACGTGATGTACCTGATCTCGACGGATACAACGATCATGATGAACTCGGGCGGGCCGCTCGCTGCACGCTGTGTGATGAAAGACCAGCAGGTCGTCGGGTGCAACATCGTCGACGAGTACGCATCGGGCGTGATTTTCGATATCGCCCTCGCCGCAGGTGAGTACACGTCCGACGGGCTCCGCGGCGCCCGGGACGCAGCACTGAGCAAGCTGGGCGAATACCGACTATAGGCCGCACGGCCCGGCCCACGCGCGCACTGGACCTCGACCTGCCCCGCCCCTAGAAGAGCGGGGAACGGGAGCCAGTGGGAGTGTGGCGTGCGGATTCTGGTCACGAATGACGACGGCATCAACGCGCCAGGCCTGGCCGTGGCCGAGGACATCGCCGCCGAGATCGCGGGTCCCGAGGGCGAGGTCTGGGTGGTGGCACCCGACAACGAACGCTCGGGCGTCTCGCACTGCCTGTCCTATGTGGCGCCGACCCGGCTGACGCAGCTTGGTCCACGCCGTTTTTCCGTGGACGGCTTCCCCGCGGACTGCGCGTTGGTGGGCCTGCAGAAGGTCATGAAAGACGCCCCCCCGGATCTGGTGATCTCGGGCGTGAACCGCGGCCACAACGTGGCCGAGGACGTGGTCTATTCCGGCACCGCGGGGGCCGCGATGGAAGCCGGTCTCAACCGGTTCCGCGCGATTGCCCTCAGCCAGTTCTACCGCACGACGGCGGGCGCGCCCGAGGATATGTGGGAGACCTCACGCAGCATGGGGGTCGAAGCCGTGCGCGCCGTCCTTCGCATGCCTGCCCCGGGCACGGTCTTCTACAACGTCAATTTCCCGGCCGAGCCCGCGGCGGCGGTCAAGGGCATGACCGTCTGCCCGCAGGGGATCCGCGAGGAAGCGACCTTCGAGGTGACGGATTACACCTCGCCGTCGGGCCGCTCCTTCCAGTTCTACCGCCACCGCACCGCCAATGCGTCGGCCCCCGAGGGCACGGACGCGCGGATGCTGATCGACGGTTGGGTCACGATCACGCCGCTACGCCCACAGCTGACCGCCGAGGATCTGATGGCCGACGCGCGCGCCGCCCTCAAAGCCGGATAGGGAGCAGCGATGCAGCCCTCCGCGCACCAGGAAGCGATCATGCGGCTGATCTTCGGGCTGCGCTCGCACGGGATCCGGGATGCGCGGGTACTGACCGCATTCGAGAAGACGCCCCGTGAGATCTTCGTCGACACGACGTTCTCCGAGCGTGCCTATGCCGACAGCGCCCTGCCGATCCAGTGCGGCCAGACGATCTCGCAACCCTCGGTCGTGGGCATGATGCTGCAGGCGCTGGAGATCACGCCCCGCTGCAAGGTGCTCGAGGTCGGTGCGGGCTCCGGCTATGTCGCGGCGCTGATGGCGCATCTGGCCCGTCGGGTCTATGCGATCGAACGGCACCGCCCACTGGCGCAGGCCGCACGCGCCCGGATTGCCAGGCTCGATCTCAGCACCGTGAATATCCGCACGGGCGATGGTACGCGCGGCTGGCCCGAACAAGCGCCCTTCGATCGGATCATCCTCTCGGCGGCCGCCGAGGACGCCCCATCCACGCTGTTGGAACAATTGCGCCCAGGTGGCATAATGGTACTGCCGGTCGGACAGTCTGATGAGGTTCAGCAGCTGATCCGAATCGAGAAGACGGAGGACGGGCTGACATACCGTGAACTCACGGATGTACTATTCGTCCCCCTGGTCGCGGGAATGCCGGAAGAGCCACCCGAGACCTGACAGGGCTGAGGTCAGAGTGACAGGAACAGTGAAATGGTCGAGACAGGAATGACGGCGCGATGGCTGCGCACGGGCACGGTGTTGGTCGTGCTCGGCGCGCTGATCGCATGCACGCCGAACCGGCCTGCAAGCACGGCGGCGGGCACGGGCGGGACAGATCCCGGCGTGGGACAAACCGCGGCGGCTCCAACGGCAACGACGGGGCCGGCGTCGCCGGATGCCCAGGGCATCATCAGCTATGACGGCTACCAGACCGCGCGGGCACGCGATGGCGATACGGTGGCCACCGTGGCCAGCCGGATCGGCCTCTCGGCCACCGCGCTTGGCGCCTACAACGGGCTGGCCGCCGATCAATCGCTTCGCGCGGGTGACGAGCTGGCCCTGCCCCCGCGTCCGGGCGGGTATGGTGATGCCGGGGCCCAGGTGGCCGCGAGCGCGCCCACCGGACCCACTTCGTCCGACCTTCCAGCGGCGGGTCAGCAACAACTGGGCACCACTGCGCCCAGCGGGGCGGGCGGGGTTCCCGTCACGCCGGAAGGGACGCTTGGGACACCCGGGGCCACCACTGGCACAGGTTGGAGCCCAGAGATCGCGGAGGCGGCCATTGCCCGCTCGTCCGGCATCAGCCAGGACGGCAGTCTGGGCCCCCCGCCAAGTTCGGCACAGCCGGTGCCGGACGGACCGATCGCCACGCCTGAGCTGGATTCGCCCGATCTGGGCCAGTACCAGACACAAGCATCGCAAACGCCTGAGGTGCCGGTACCTCCGACGCCGACCTCGCCATCCGGCGCGACCACCACGGCCGCCGTGCCGCAGATGCAGATGCAGCGGCCCGTTGACGGCCCGATCGCGGTTGGCTTCAACAAGGGCACAGGCCCCGCACGCAACGACGGCATCGACTTTGCGGCTCCTGCGGGCGCGCCCGTCGTGGCCGCAGCGGACGGAGAAGTTGCGCTGGTCTCGGAGTCGCTCGGCGGACTTGGCACCATCGTGCTGGTGCGCCATCCCAACGAGATCCTGACGGTCTATGGCCGTATCGATCAGGTCGCGGTTCAGCGCGGCGATCTCGTTCAGGCCGGCCAGCAGATCGGCGTCGTCTCGGACGCGGCCGCCCCGGCGGAGCCCCGGATGCATTTCGAGGTGCGCCGTGGCTCCGAAAGCCTGGACCCCTCGCTGTTTCTCTAGGTCCGCATGGGCTACGAAGAGACCCGCACCCAAATCGTGCGCGCCCTGCCAAAGGGCGCCACGGGTGCGGAGATCGGGGTCTGGAAGGGAGATTTCTCGGCTCGGATCCTGGCGGAGGCGCGGCCGAAGAAAGTCTACCTCATCGATCCATGGAAGGTCAGTGACCGGGCGGAACACGCCACGGCCTGGTACGGTACTGCGCGGGCACCCGACATGGATGTGGTCTACGGGGACGTCCGTTCGCGGTTCGCCGCCGAGATCGAGGCCGGCACGGTCGAGACGCTGCGGGCACCGTCCGCCGACGCCCTGTCGGCCTTGCCCGACGCTGTTCTGGACTTCGCCTATGTCGACGGCGATCACCGCTATGATGCCGTTCGCCAGGACCTCGAGCTCTGCGTCGCCAAGGTGAGACCGGGCGGGGTCATCTGCGTGGATGACCATATCCGGGGTCGTTGGTGGGGCGACGGCGTGGTCCGGGCGCTGAACGAGACCTTGGGCGCCCACCCTGCGAAACTTGAGGTCCGCTATGCCCACCAAAGCCAGGTGGTGCTGGTACGGCTCTAGCTCAGGCTCACCGCGACACCCCTGCGTCCGGCCAGATCCTGTACGAACTGCCAGGCAACCCTGCCCGACATCGCGCCCCGGGTCTGGCGCCATTCGATCGCCTCGGCCCGCAGGTCGTCATCGCCGATCTCGATGCCATAGCGGTCGCAGTAGCCCCGGATCATCGCCAGGAACTCGTCCTGTCCGCAGGGATGAAAGCCCAACCAAAGGCCAAAACGGTCGGACAGCGAGACCTTCTCCTCCGTCGCCTCGGACGGGTTGATGGCCGAGGACCGCTCATTCTCGATCATGTCGCGCGGCATCAGGTGGCGCCGGTTTGACGTTGCATAGAACAGCACATTCTCGGGACGACCTGCGATACCGCCATCCAGAACCGCCTTCAGCGACTTGTAGTGCTGGTCGTCCTTGTCGAAGCTGAGGTCGTCGCAGAAGACCAGGAACCGCTGGTCGGTCTCGCGCACCATGTCCATAAGCCGCCCGATGGTCGGGATGTCTTCGCGGTGGATCTCGACCAGATGCAAGGTGCCCGTCTCGGCCCCCGCCTGTTCATGGGCGGCCTTGACCAGCGAGGATTTGCCCATCCCGCGGGCACCCCACAAAAGCGCGTTGTTTGCAGGCAACCCGCGTGCGAAGCGCACCGTGTTGTCCATCAGCGTATCGCGGGCACGGTCGATACCCACCAGCAGATCCATCTCGACACGGTTCACCTTGGCAACCGGCTGCAGCCGGTCCGGTTCCGTCGCCCACATCCAGGCATTGGCGATGGACCAGTCAGGGGCCGCCGAGGGCGCGGGCGACATGCGCTCCAACGCTGCCGCAATGCGCTCCAGCGCCACTACCGTTCGATCGTCCGAAGTCACGTGCGCGTATCCTCGCGCTCGTCTGCATCTTCCTCGTCGTCCCAGTCGTCGAAGTCCTCGTCGGTGTAGCCCTGCTCGCGGAGTTCTTCCTCGCGCTTCTTCTCGACCATCTGGACCAGATAGATCGACCCTTCATAAAGCCCGTAGACCACCCCGAAGAGCAGGATCTGGCTGAAGACATCCGGCGGCGTGGCGACGGCGGCGACCACGAGGATCCCGACGACGGCGTACTTTCGGTTGCGCTTGAGACCCTCGCACGAGACCAGCCCCGCCTTGCCCAGAAGCGTCAACGCCACGGGCAGCTGAAAGCAGAGACCGAAGACGATGATGAATTTCATCGCAAGGCGCAGATACTCCTGAATGTCCGGAAGCACCGAGAGATTGAGCGTGGCGTCGCCCTCGGCGTCCTGCTGGTAGCCGATGAAGAAATCCATCGCGAGCGGCATGGCCGCGTAATAGGCAAACGCCGCCCCCGAGATGAAGAGCGCGGGCGAGGCGATCAGGAAAGGCAGGAACGCGCTCTGCTCGGATTTGTAGAGCCCCGGCGCCACGAAGCGCCACATCTGGAAGGCGATCATCGGGAACGCGATGCAGAAACCGCCGAAGATCGACACCGAGACATGGGTGAAGAAGATGCCCTGCACCTTGGTCGAGATGATCTGGCACGCCCCGTTTTCAGTCACCAGCACATCGCAGGCCGGGTCGACCAGGAATTCCAGCACATTCTGCGCGAAGGGGAAGACCACCAGGATCATCACGACGAACGCACCAAGCGACCACATCAGCCGGGTGCGCAGTTCGGCGAGGTGTTCGATCAGGGGTGCGGAGCTTGCATCGATATGCTGTTCGCTCATGCGTCAGTGCCCGTCTTGGGCGGTGCGCCCTCGGCCGTTTGCTCGGGCACCGTGTCAGCTGCGGAAGGCTCTGAGGTCTTCTGCGGTGTCGTGGCCACGGGGGCCGGTTTGGGTGTCGGCGAGGTCGGTGTGGGGAGCGGCTGGGTTGGTTCCAGCTTTTCCGGTTTCTCGGCTGGCTCCTTGAGGTCGACTTCCTTGTCGATCGCCTTCTCGGCGTCCGACAGCGCCTTGGATATCCCGCGTGACGTATCGTTCTGGATCGAACGGACATCATCCAGCGCGCCCTTGATGTCCTTGAGCTCGGCCATGTCGGCCTCACGCGCGGCATCATCCATCGAACGCTGGAACTCGCGCGCCATGCCGCGCAGCTTCCCGGTGTACTGACCCAAAGTCCGCAGCATCCGCGGCAGGTCCTTCGGTCCCACCACAATCAGCGCGATGACCCCGATCACCAGGATCTCCATCCAGCCCATGTCAAGCATGCGGCACGCTCCCGGAGCCCGAAGGCCCCGTTATCAGGCCTTGTTTTCGTTCTTGTCGGGGGTGACGTCGATCGCTCCGGACTTGGCCACGTTGTCCTCGATCTGTCCGTCCTTGTCGTCGGGATCTTCTTTCATCCCCTTCTTGAAGCTCTTGATGCCCTTTGCGACGTCCCCCATCAGCGCAGGGATCTTGCCACGCCCGAAGAGCAGCAGGACCACCACGAGAATCACAATCAGGCCAAGCGGCCCGATGTTGTTGATGAAGAGCGGTGTCAGGTTCGGAACCATCGATCATCTCCCTGGACAGCGCCCGTTCAGGCGCTTTTGCGTTGTCTGACGTGACATCTAGACCATCGGCAGCCGCTGTGAAAGGGGCGCCTAGAGTTAACGGTGAATTTTGCGCGGTCTACTCAGCCGCAAATGGCGAGGAGACGTGGCGCTGCGCCTTACACGGGAACACGAAACAGCGATCGCGGCGCAGACCCAGCCAGAGCGACGTCCCCGGCTCGGGCAGGAACGCATAGGGCACCGTGGCGCGGAGCAATGCTCCGTCATGGTCCATGCGCACCTCGATCAGCGATTGCGCGCCGATGAAGCGCGCCCGCTCGACGATACCGCGGGCGTGGGCGCCGCACTCTGTCGTGGTCGGCGGAGCGGTTCCGGTGTCTTCGTGAACATCGAGGTGCTGAGGCCGCACGATGATCTCGACATCCGCCCGGTCTACCAACCCCGGCGCCAGGAACAGCCCGAACGGTGTTTCGGTCTGCATGTTGTGGACAACGCCGTGGACCACGTTGAGATCCGAGAAGAAGGCCGCGGCCTCCTGATCCACCGGGTAGTTGTACATGTGATAGGGCGCGCCGACCTGCACGATCTCCCCCTTGCGCATCAGCGCGATCCGGTCGGCCATGCGCATGGCCTCGTCCGGCTCGTGCGTGACCAGCAGGACGGCTGTCCCCTCTTCTTTCAGGATCGACAGCGCTTCGTCCCGCACCTCGTCGCGGAGCCGGTTGTCGAGGCCGCTGAAAGGCTCGTCCATCAGCATCACGCGCGGCTTCGGAGCCAGTGCCCGGGCCAGCGCCACGCGCTGCTGCTCGCCACCCGACAGCATGTGGGGAAACTTGGCGCCGTACCCGGCCAACCCCACGCGGCGCAGGTAATCCTCGACGATCTCGGTACGGTTCGGCAATCGACGCGGCAAGCCGAAGGCCACGTTCTCGGCCACGCTCAGATGCGGAAAGAGCGCAAAATCCTGGAACATCAGCCCGATGGAGCGGCTTTCCGGGGCGTGGTGCACGCGGGCATCCGACACAACGTGCCCATCCACCCGGATCGTTCCCTGCTGCTGACGCTCGATCCCGGCTGCCATCCGCAGCGTCGTCGTCTTGCCGCAACCCGAGGGTCCCAGCAGGCACACGATCTCTCCCACGCCCACTTCGATCGTGACGTCGTTGACAGCAACGACGTCGTCAAAAGCACAGGTCAAACCCTCAAGCGCAAGGCGCGGAGGGGGAGGCAGGGCGTGAACGGACACGGCGATCCCTTACGGTTTCGGTCGGGCAATAGCTAACAATGCGTCGCATTCGGCGCAATCCCTTGCCGCAAACGAACGCGCGAGAGCGGGGAAAACCACGGCAATCATGTGTAGTAATTGCACGAGGCTGCCCATGTCGTTCCAGATCTCCCCCTCCCCGCGCATCCGCCGCTCACCCTTCTACGAGTCGACCGTCGAGGACGGTGTAACCGCTTTCTCGACGTACAATCACATGATGATGCCGACCAGCTATGGCGATCCGGAGGCAGAGTACTGGCGGCTGATCAACGGCGTCGCGATGTGGGACGTGGCGGTCGAGCGGCAGGTGCAGGTCGCGGGGCCGGATGCGGCCCGACTGGTGCAGATGCTGTGTCCGCGCAAGCTCGACAAGCTTGCGCCCGGACGCGGCTGGTATGTCGCCATCTGCGATCATCGCGGTGTGCTGATCAACGACCCGATCCTGCTGATGCTGGACGCGGAGCGCTACTGGTTCTCGATCGCCGATGGCGACCTGTTGCTCTTTGCGCGGGCCATCGCGGCCGAACGCGGGCTGGATGTCTCGATCCTCGACCCGGACGTCGCGCCGCTTGCCATCCAGGGCCCGAAGGCCGAGGACGTGGTGGCCGACCTCCTGGGCCCGCATATCCGCGACATCGGTCATTTCCGCTTCATCGAAACCGATCTCGACGGCATTCCCCTGGTCGTCGCGCGGTCAGGCTGGTCCAAGCAGGGGGGCTTCGAGCTTTATCTGATGGACCCCGCACAAGGCCGCAACCTCTGGTCGCTGGTCAAGGAAGCGGGCAAGCCCTACGACATCGGCCCGGGTACGCCCAACGCGGTCGAGCGCATCGAAAGCGGCCTGCTGAGCTGGGGCGGCGATACCGACGACAACACCAATCCGTTCGAAGTCAACATGGGCAAGTATGTCCACCTCGACGCCCCCGACGACGTGGTGGGCATCGACGCTCTGCGCCAGATCGCGCGCACAGGGCCGCTGCGCCATCAGCTCGGTATCCTGCTCGACATCCCAGAGCCGCTGGGGAGCATCGATCTCTGGAGCCAGATCCTGCTGAACGACACGCTCGTCGGCCATATCACGGCGCATGCCTACTCTCCGCGCGTCGAGGCGAACATCGGGCTGGGGCTGGTCTCGCGGGACCTGGGTGCCGGAGACCAGATCGACGTGCGGCTCTGGAATGGGCGCATGACCAGCGGGACCCTGGTCGAACTGCCGTTCCTGTGAGACCGTCCGCGACACTTCAGTGAAGTTTTTGCGAAACATCGGCCCCGGCTGATCTGCCTCAACAGAGGTGTCATGTTGCCAGCGCACCGTCCCTCCCGACCGCACCCATCGGCGCAGGAGGAAGACGATGCTGGAGACGGCCCAAGACACAGACAACGACAAGGCCCCACCCCCCGAGAGCGACCGCCGCAATGCCCCGCCGCTGCTCACCGTCCGGAACGTCGATTTCTGGTATGGCGAGAAACAGGCGCTCTTTGATGTCAACCTGGACGTCTACCCGGGTGAGGTCGTCTGCCTCATGGGACCTTCAGGCTGCGGGAAGACGACGCTTCTGAGACTGCTCAACCGGATGCAGGACGATGTTCCGGGCGCCAGGATGACCGGAGAGATCGTCTTCGACGGGCAGGATATCAACGATCCCAAGCTCGACGTGGTGATGTTGCGCCGCCGTTTCGGTTGGGTGGCGCAAAAACCGAACCCGTTTCCGAAATCCGTTCGCGAGAACATTGCCTATGGGCCGCGCATCCACAGCATCGTCGATGAAGGTCCCGACATGGATCTCCATGTCGAGGACTGCCTCCGCCGGGCCCAGGCCTGGGACGAGCTCAAGGACCGGCTCGGGGACAACGCCATCGACCTCTCGGGCGGGCAACAGCAACGGCTCTGCATCGCGCGGGCGCTGTCGATCAGACCTGACATGCTGCTGATGGACGAGCCCTGCGCCTCGATCGATCCAATCGCGACCACGGCGATCGAGGAGCTGATCCTGGAGTTGAAAGAGCACGTGCCCGTCGTGATCATAACCCACTCGATGGCGCAGGCGCGGCGGCTGGCTGACCGTGTGGCTTTCTTCCATCTCGGCCGGTTGCTCGAGAGCGGGCCCGCGGACAGGTTCTTCAACCATCCCAAGACGCTCCAGACCCGGCGCTACCTGATGGGCGCGTTCGGCTGAGGCCGGGAAATTTGGCATACGTTTGTCATACGCAAATCATACGCTTGTCATACACGTGAATTCCCGGGGCCAAGGCTTCCCACGCCCTGCCCGCCCCGCTATATCGCGCGGATGTTGGACAAAGCCACGAACCAGCCGGTGCTGCCGCCCGAGATCGCCCGGCGCCGGACATTTGCGATCATTTCGCACCCCGATGCGGGCAAGACCACCCTGACGGAGAAGCTGCTGCTCTACGGTGGCGCGATCCAGATGGCAGGTCAGGTGCGCGCAAAGGGCGAGGCGCGGCGGACCAGATCCGACTTCATGCAGATGGAAAAGGACCGCGGGATCTCGGTGTCCGCGTCGGCTATGTCATTCGAATACAAGGACTTTTGGTTCAACCTGATCGACACGCCCGGTCACGAGGATTTCTCGGAGGATACGTATCGGACGCTGACCGCCGTGGACGCGGCGATCATGGTCATTGACGGCGCCAAGGGGGTGGAGAGCCAGACCCGCAAGCTGTTCGAAGTCTGCCGGCTGCGTGATCTGCCGATCCTGACCTTCTGCAACAAGATGGATCGCGAGAGTCGCGATACGTTTGAAATCATTGACGAAATCCAGGAAAGCCTGGCGCTGGACGTGGCCCCGGCCAGCTGGCCCATCGGGATGGGGCGCGACTTTCTCGGCGCCTACGACCTGATCAACGACCGGCTGGAGCTGATGGATCGCGCGGACCGGAACACGCGCGCCGAGTCCATCAAACTGGACGGTCTGAACGACCCCAAACTGGCCGACTACGTGCCGGAGGCGCAGTTGAACCAGCTGCGCGAAGACATTGAAATGGCTCGGGAATTGCTGCCGACTTTCGACCGTCAGAGCTTCCTGGAAGGCCATATGACGCCGATCTGGTTCGGCTCGGCAATCAACTCGTTCGGCGTGCAGGAACTGATGGAGGGCCTGGCCCACCACGCGCCCCCGCCCCAGCCGCGCATGGCGATCGAGCGTCAGGTTGCCGCCGACGAGAAGAAGGTGTCGGGATTTGTCTTTAAGGTTCAAGCGAACATGGACCCCAAGCACCGCGACCGGGTGGCGTTTGTGCGCCTCTGTTCGGGGCATTTCTCGCGGGGCATGAAGCTGCATCACGTACGAGCCAAGAAGCAGATGGCGATCTCGAACCCTGTGCTCTTCCTTGCCGCTGACCGGGAGCTCGCCGAAGACGCCTGGGCGGGCGATATCATCGGTATCCCGAACCACGGCCAGTTGCGGATCGGCGATGCTCTGACCGAGGGTGAAGCCCTTGCTTTCACTGGGATTCCCAGCTTCGCGCCCGAGCTTCTCCAGGCCTGTCGCGCGGGCGATCCGATGAAAGCAAAGCACCTCGACAAGGCGTTGACCCAGTTCGCCGAGGAAGGGGCGGCCAAGCTGTTCAAGCCGAACATCGGCTCGGGCTGGATCGTCGGCGTTGTTGGACAGCTGCAGTTCGACGTGCTCGCCTCACGCATCGAACTGGAGTACGGGCTGCCCGTGAGATTTGAGCAAACTCAATACGTTAGCGCACGTTGGGTACATGGCCCCCGCGACAAGGTCGAAGCGTTCACCGACCGCAACAAGGGCCAGATGGCCGCGGATCACGACGGCGACCCCGTCTACATGACCCGGCTGCAATGGGACATCGACCGGGTCGCGCGGGACTATCCCGACATCCGCCTCAGCGCCACGAAGGAAACGCTGACCTGAGCGCTCAGCCCCCCATCGGGGTCAGGAAGTCCGCAAAGACCCAGCCGACATAGCCGCCTGTGGTGCGGACCTGCCACCAGTCACCAATGGCGGCCAGGCGCTCGACGCGGCTGCGCTCGGGCAAGGCGCCGATCTTGCGCCCGTTCGGGCCATCGCGAAAGTTCAGCTTCGACGGCGCGACCCCTTTTACGCGGAATTTCGGCAGCTTAACGTCATCGACGATCCGGTCCTCGACGTCCCTGTTGGCCACACCATCAAGCTCAGCCGCCACCAGGCTGCGCATGTGATCGCCCACATCGCGGTGCCCTTGGATGCTATCGTCGAAAGCCAAACGGGTGATATCCCACTTGGCTCTCTGGCGGATGTTAAGGTTCGGCCAGACCTCGGCATGGGTCAGGATGGTCTTCGGCGTGACGAGAATGTCATAGGCCACGGCCAGCTGGGCAATCGCCTTGATACCGGCATCCCATTGTTCGCGGGTCATGGGAGCGCTGCCTGGTTTCCAGGGCCGTTCCTGCGATCCCATCATGCAACAAAGAGAGATGCCGATGGCGCCCGTGTTGGCATTCAGCGTATGGCTGGTGCGCTGACCGCGGGCACCACGGGCATTTCCGCTGATCGGCTTTTTGCCGCGCACGAGCTTGCCATCACCCTCGACCAGGACGTGATAGGAATTCTTCTCTTTATCGTTGGCAGTGTGTCGCCCTGCAGTCCAATGCAGGTGGATGCGCTGCATGTCTGCCTTCGGCATCCAGGTTTTTGGTATTGATCCAGCCATTCTGGCCTCCCCCCTCAATCTTGAAACGCGCAATGCTACCATGGTTTAGCAAGATCGCGCGAATTGAGGCAGGCGGGCCCTGTTGTGGCGGCAGGTCTGTCAGGCCATCACGCTCAGCGTGGCCGCGAAGATGACGCCGGAGAGGATGGCACCGCCAATGCCGAGGGCGAGGTAGAGCGCGAAGACCGGGCGCTTGACCAGCGCGAAGACTGCCGCCATGGCCGGGATCGACGAGACCGCGCCCGCGACCAGGAAGCTCATCGCCGCACCGTCTGACATGCCCTTGTCCATCAGCCCGTCGATAAGCGCAGGCGCCGCGTAGCCGTTCAAGTAAGCGGGCGCACCGACGAAAGCGCCGACAACAATGGGCCAGAGCCCCTCGCCCCCCACCACGGTCGCGATCCGGTCAGCGGGGACGTACATGATCAGCAGTCCTTCCAGCAGATAGGCCAGGCTCATCCACTTCAGCAGAAACACCCCGTTCTCGATCCCTGCGTCGCGGAAGGCGCGGCGTCTGTCGGCCTCCTCCCAGAACCTCCAGTGAGGCTTGCCCGTGAACGGGTTCGTGCCGCAGCCACAGCAGGAGGTCTTGCGCGCCTTCAGGGGATCCGCGAAGGCACCGAGACCAACCATCGCCTTGACCGCGAAGCCTCCCATAAGGCCCAGCGTCACCGCGGCGATAGTCTTTCCGATGGCAAATTCCGGCCCCAGTACCCCCGCCGTAATCGCGAAGGTCGGCGGGTCCATCAGCGGCGACGCGAGCCAGAACGCCATGACCGCGGCCAACGGTGCACCCGCCGCCAAGAGCGCCGCAACAAAGGGGATCACCTCGCACGAACAGAAAGGCGCCAGGCCTCCAACCAGCGCTGCGAGCACGATCATGCGGGTTTCCTGTCCCTTGAACGCGGCGGCGATCACACCTTCGGCGCCGGTGGCCTTGAGCATGCCGATCATGGCGACCGCGACCAGAATATATGGCGCCGTGCTCGCGAGCGCTGAGAGCGCGATCTCCAGCACCTCGCGCACCTGCAACGGATCAAGCATCCAGATAAGCAGGGGAATCAGGAGGATAATGACCCAGACAAGATCGACCTTGCGGAGGTCTGCAGCCAGCGCGCCAGCCCTACGGAGAACGAAGTCGGTCATGATGGGTTGCTCCAGCGCTGCTTCCTTATTTCTACTAATATCGAAATACATCGGATGCGTCAAGCCCGAGCGCCAAGAGAACTGTCTGCATTGACTTTTCGGGACTACTCCGTCATATCGCCGCGTGAACGACAGACACCAATCCGGGTGTCACAGGCCGCGCGGATGTTGCGGCCAACAGTGCCGCATCATACCGAAAGGGCATTCATGCTATTTTCTGAACTGGGCCTCGATCCGAAGGTCCTCCAAGCCGTCGAAGAGGCGGGCTACCCCGAGCCGACACCCATTCAGGCCGAGGCCATTCCACACGCGCTGAACGGCCGTGACGTGCTGGGCATCGCTCAGACGGGCACGGGCAAGACCGCCAGCTTCACGCTACCGATGATCACGGCGCTCTCGAAGGGCCGGGCGCGGGCGCGGATGCCACGGAGCTTGATCCTCTGCCCCACCCGTGAGCTCGCGGCGCAGGTGGCTGAGAACTTCGAGAAGTACGGCAAGAATGTGAAACTCTCGATGGCACTGCTCATCGGCGGCGTGAACTTCAAGGAACAGGACAAGGCGATCGACCGGGGCGTAGATGTCCTGATCGCGACGCCAGGCCGGCTGATCGACCATTTCGAGCGCGGGAAGCTGATGCTGACCGGCATTCAGGTCATGGTGGTCGACGAGGCCGACCGGATGCTGGATATGGGTTTCATTCCCGATATCGAGAAGATCTTCAACTTGACGCCCTTCACGCGCCAGACGCTGTTTTTCTCGGCGACGATGCCGCCCGAGATTACGCGTCTGACTGAAACGTTCCTGCACAACCCGGTCCGGGTCGAAGTTGCACGCCAGTCAACGACTGCCGAGACGGTGACCCAGGGCGTGTGCCTGTTCCGGGCGCGGCGCAAGGAGTCGGCTGCCAAGGAAAAGCGCGAGTGCTTGCGCGGAATTATTGAGAGTGAAGGCGCGAAACTGCGCAACGCGATCATCTTCTGCAACCGCAAGCGAGATGTCAGCGTCTTGCACAAATCGCTGAGCAAGCACGGCTACAACGCCGGCGCGCTCCACGGGGATCTGGACCAGTCGGTGCGGACGGCGACGCTGCAGGGTTTCCGCGATGGCGAGATCAAGCTGCTGGTCGCGTCGGACGTTGCGGCGCGCGGCTTGGACATTCCGGACGTGAGCCATGTCTTCAACTTCGATGTGCCCACCCATTCCGAGGATTACGTGCACCGGATTGGCCGAACAGGCCGTGCCGGCAAGGAAGGCGTGGCAATCACGATCTCGACACCACCGGAGGCCAAATATCTGGAAGGCATCGAGAAGCTGATCGCGCGCGAGATTCCGCGGCTTTCGATCGGTGACGCCCCTGCCGAACCGGAAGTGCAGGCGGCCCCCGCCGAAGAACCCAAACGCCCCCGGCGGAGCAGCGCCCCGAAGGACCGGACAGAGCCTCGGACGGAACAGCCTCGGACGGAACAGCCACCCAAGCAGCGCGGCCGTGGTCGGCGCGGCGGCAACGAGCAGAACACCGTCGTAGGCATGGGCGATCACGTGCCCGCCTTCCTGCTGCGCCCGGTAAGGGCGGCCGAGACTACGGAATCGGACGACACGCCCGAAGACGATGGCGGTAGCGCAGGTCAGGCGAACGCAGCCTGAAGCTCAGTCTTCCAGTCGCGTTAGCAGCACAGTCACGACGGGCCGTTTGCCCCAATATCGTTGCGTGACGCGGCGTACGGCACGGCCTGCGATATCCTCGACACCGTTGTCCGATCGCCGCGTCTTCAGCGGTGCGTCTTCAATCGCGGCATCAACCGCCTCGGCGATCATCTCGTCGAGCGGCGCGTCCCAGCCTGGGCCATCCTTGGGCGCGCCAAGGCAGCGCACATCGGGATCGGCGACCAGTTCGCCCTCATCATCGACGACCACGCTGACAACGACATGGCCCTGCCGCGCGAGCTTGAGACGTTCGCGGATGACACCGTCGAGCGCGCCGACATGAGTACCGCCATCCAGGTACGTGCGCCCGGTCTCGATATGCTCGACAATGCCGGGCGCGTTCCCGGACAGGCGCATCATGGTGCCGTTGGGCGCGACAAGCGCGGTCGCCGCACCCCAACGCCGCGCCCATTTTGCGTGTTCGACCAGGTGGCGGTGCTCTCCGTGCAGAGGCAGTCCGATCTGCGGCTGAACGGCGCCATATATCCGCTCGAGGTCACCGCGCCGGGCATGGCCCGACACATGGATATGCTCCATATCGGCATCGATCACATTGACCCCGTTCTCTGACAAACGATTGTAGAGGCGGTAGATACCCGCCTCGTTCCCCGGGATCGTCTTCGAGGAGAAGAGAACCGTGTCGCCGGCCTTCAGCGTGACCGAGGGATGCGTGCCCCCGGCGATCCGGGCCAGCGCTGCCCTGCTCTCCCCCTGACTGCCTGTGACGAGATAGAAGAGGTTTTCGGCCGGGAGATCCTGCGCGCTGTCTTCGGTGATCGTGGCGGGGAAGTCGGTCAGATGTCCGGTCTCGACCGCGATCTCGATCATCCGGCGCATGGCCCTCCCGACAATACAGATCGAGCGACCGGCATCCACGGCAGCCATCGCCAGTGTTCGCAGACGCGCGACGTTCGAGGCAAAGGTCGTCGCGGCCACAGCTCCCTCGGCTTCGGATATCACGCGAACGAGATTGTCGACGATGGTCGCCTCGGACTTGCTCTCCCCTTCGAGGAACACGTTGGTAGAGTCGCAGGCCAAAGCGAGGATCCCCTCGCGTCCCAGTGCCTCGAACTGGCCCATGTCGACCGCGGCACCCATCTGCGGGTCGGGGTCCAGCTTGAAGTCCCCGGTGTGGAGAACGTTGCCCGCCGGAGTGCGCAGCACCAGGCACGACGCTTCAGGCACCGAGTGGGTGACGGGCAGGAACTCGACCTCGAAGGGCCCCGCTTGCGTGCGGGAACCGAGGCCTACCTGACGCACGGCCTCGAGGTCCATGTCGGCCTCGGTCAGCTTGCGGCGTACGATCTCGGCCGTGAATGAACGCGCATAGATCGGTACGCGAAGCTGGTCCCAAAGGTGAGGGATAGCACCCACGTGGTCTTCGTGCGCATGCGTGAGAAAGATCGCCTCCAGCCGGTCCCGTTCGGCACGCAGAAACTCGATGTCCGGCAACACCAGTTCAACGCCCGGCGAGGTCTCCATGTCGCCAAAGCCCATCCCCAGATCGACCATGATCCAGCGGCGCTGCGCCTGCGGGCCGAACCCGTAGAGGTAGCAGTTCATCCCGATCTCGCCGGCCCCGCCTAGGGCGAGGTAGACCAGCTCTTCCGCGTTATCCGCCATGTTGTTCCTTTTTGGAGGACGCCGCAGCGCCCTGATTGTAGGCGTGAATGAGTACGAGGCCATGCATGGTCAGATCGGGATCGAACGCCTCGATCATCTCGGAGCCACGGGCGAACAGCGGAGAAAGCCCACCAGTTGCGATCAGCCGCATCTTCGTTCCCCGTTCGTCCGAGATGCGCTGTGCTATCCCTTCGATCAGTCCGACATAGCCCCAGTAGATGCCGGTCTGCATACAATGAACCGTGTTTCGGCCCAGCACCTGTGGCGGCATGGTCACGTCAATGCGCGGCAGGTGAGCTGCCGCCGAATGCAGTGCATCCAGCGAGAGGTTGACACCAGGCGCGATGGCCCCCCCGATATAGGCGCCGTCCTTGGCCACGACATCCAGGGTCGTGGCGGTTCCGAAGTCCACTACGATCAGTTCACCACCGTAGCGGTCGAAGGCGGCTACCGTGTTGACCAGCCTGTCCGCGCCGACGTTCGTGCCCGGATCGACTCGCACCTCGATGGGCAGGCGACATTCGGGCTTGCCGACAACCAGCGGCCGCGCGCGGAAGTACCGGTCACAAAGCACCCGAAGGTTGAAGAGCGTGGCGGGTGCCGTGTTCGAGATCACGACCTCGGAGATCACGGTCGGATCCAACCCCTTGTGGCTCATGAGTTGAGAGAGCCAGACGAAGTACTGGTCGGCCGTCCGCACACTCTCGGTGTTGCAGCGCCATTCGTCGACGAACCGCACGCCATCGTGCAGTGCGAAGACAGTGTTGGTGTTGCCGACGTCGATTGCGAGGAGCATCAGCCCACCCCCGGGAGAAAGACATCCCCGGCGGCAATGCGGTGCTGCCGGGCGCCGCTGTCTAGAACAAGTGTCCCATCCGCGTCCAGATCGGCGAACCGGCCGGTGAGGTGGCGATCGCTCAGATGGACCTCGATCGGTTGGCCAAGATGGGCGGCGCGGGCGAGCCAGGCCTCGCGTATCGTGTCGAAGCCTTGGGTTTGCAGAGTGGTGAGCCAATCGGTCAGATTGTGCGCCAGTTGCCCGAGCGCGGCGTCGAACGGGGGCGGCGTTCCGGTCTCGGCAGCCAGGGATGTGGCCCGCCAGCGGGTCTGATCCGGCGGGGGTGCCTCAGCCAGGTTGAGCCCGATGCCGATGGCAAGTGTCAGAGGATCCCCCGCGAAGCTCTCAAGCAGGATGCCAGAGGCCTTTGCGTCATTGAGCAGCACATCGTTGGGCCATTTCAATCCGATCGTCGCACTTGGCGCGAAGTGGACAAGCGTATCGGCGACGGCCAGCGCTGCAGCAAATCCGGTCAGAGCGGCCGTCGCCGGGGATCCGGCATGTGGTGTGATCAGCGTCGCGAAGAGATTGCCCTTAGGGCTCTGCCAGGTACGCCCCTGCCTGCCCCGTCCGGTTGTCTGCGCGCGCGCCGCAATCCAGTACGGTCCGGTTTCACCCTCCGCGATGCGCTGCGCCGCCGCGGCGTTCGTGCTGTCTATCGAGTCGTGGATTTCTCCCCGGGCGCCCGTGGGCCATGGGGTCATTTGACGAAAGTCTCTGCCGCAGCTGTTGCCAACTCGGGAACGCCCAGACCATCCAGGAACGGCACCCAACCGACCGCCATGACCAACGCGGCAAGACCCAGCACGGCCGAATGAACAATCCGCGCGTTGAGCTGAAGCGGTCTGTCCGGGTCGTTGAGGTACATTACTTTCACGATGTTCAGGTAATAGAACGCGCTGATGACCGACGCGACTGCGCCTGCCAACGCCAGCACCACCAGGCCCGCATTCACCGCCGCCATAAAGACGAAGAACTTGCCGAAGAACCCGACCAGTGGCGGCAGACCGGCCAGCGAGAACATCAGGATCGCAACGGCCATCGCCTGCGCGGGCTTCGTGCGCGAGAGGCCCGCAAGATCGCCAATGGTGGCAACGGGCTGGCCATCCCGCTCCATCGTGAGGATGAACGCGAAAACGCCGAGGTTCATGACGAGGTAGATGATGAGGTAGATCATCAGCGCCGAGGCCCCTTCCTCAGTCCCCGCCGCAAGGCCGACCAGCGCGTAGCCCATGTGGCCGATGGACGAGTACGCCAACAGGCGTTTGAGGTTCGATTGCCCGATGGCCGCAATGGCGCCGAGGAACATCGATGCAATGGCAATGAAGACGAGGATCTGCTGCCAATCCGCCACGACGTCGCCGAAGCCCTGATAGAGCACGCGCGCGAACAGGATGCCTGCCGCCACCTTGGGCGCGGTTGCAAAGAACGCGGTGACCGGGGTCGGCGAGCCCTCGTACACATCCGGTGTCCACATGTGGAACGGAGCAGCCGAGATCTTGAAGGCCAGTGCCACGCAGACGAAGACCAGACCGAAGGTTAGTCCGAGGCTGATCTCGTCCTGGCTCCCGACAACGCGGGCTATCCCGTCAAACGACGTGGTGCCGGTGTAGCCATAGACCAGCGACGCGCCATAGAGCAGCATCCCCGACGAGAGAGCGCCAAGGACGAAGTACTTCAGCCCCGCCTCGGTGGACCTGGCGCTATCGCGGTTGAAGGCTGCCACGACGTAAAGCGCCAAGGACTGCAGCTCGAGCCCCATGTAGAGAACGATCAGGTCGCCCGCCGAGATCATGACCATCATGCCGGTTACGGCCAGCAGGATCAGCACCGGATACTCGAACTTCAGCATCCCCCGGCGCCGCAGATAGTCCTCGCTCAGGATCAGCATGACGGCAGCCACCAGGAGCACCATCACCTTGGCCATCCGCCCATAGGCATCGTCAATGAATGATCCGTGGAACGCGGTGCTGGTGCCCCCGCCGTTCGTTGCAATCGTAACGCCGATTGCGGCCATGACACCGGCCGAGAGCCACAGGACGACCGACGCCTGCTTGTCCTCGCCACCATAGGCCCCAAACATCAGAAGGGCCATGGCCGCAACAGCCAGCAGGATCTCAGGCAGGATGACAAGAAGATCGCCGCTCATGTGCGTGCTCCGATCAGTTCGCGGCCGCGGCCAATTGGGTGAAGGCGGCCTGCGCCGTCTGAACGTTCTCGAGCAACGCATCGACCGTCGGCCCGAAGAAATCTGTCGCGAGGCTGGGGTAAACGCCCAGCAGAAGGGTGAAGAAGATCAATGGCGTGATCACCGCGATCTCGCGCCGGTCCATGTCCTTGATGGTCTTGAGGCTTTCCTTGATCAGATCGCCAAAGACCACCCGGCGGTAGAGCCAGAGCGCGTAGGCCGCCGACAGGATCACGCCCAGCGCCGCGCCGAACGCGGCCCACGTCGACACCTGATAGACGCCCACCATCGTGAGGAACTCACCCACGAAGCCCGAAGTGCCTGGCAACCCGACATTCGCCATCGTAAACAGCATCATTATCGTGGCGTAGATCGGCATTCGTGTAGCCAACCCGCCATAGGCCGCGATCTCGCGCGTGTGCATCCGGTCATAGACCACGCCCACGCAGAGAAAGAGCGCACCCGAAATGAAGCCGTGGCTGACCATCTGGAACATCGCGCCGTCGACACCCTGCTGGTTCGCCGCGAATATCCCCATGGTCACGAAGCCCATGTGCGCGACGGACGAATAGGCGATCAGCTTCTTGATGTCCTCCTGCATGAGCGCGATCAGCGAGGTGTAGATGATCGCGACCACGCTGAGGATCAGCACGAAGTCCAGCAGGATCTCCGACGCCACGGGGAACATCGGCAGACTGAAGCGCAGGAAACCATAGCCGCCCAGCTTCAGAAGGATCGCCGCCAGCACCACCGAACCGGCAGTTGGCGCCTGCACGTGGGCATCCGGCAGCCAGGTGTGGACAGGCCACATCGGCATCTTGACGGCGAAGCTCGCAAAGAAGGCCAACCACAGGAGGGTCTGAACCCCGCCAGCAATGTCCATCCCCAGCAGCGTCATCGTCTCGGACGCAAACGCGTGGGTCATCAGGCTAATACCTGCATCACCACAGGCCGCGATGCAGGTCGTGCCGACCTCGATGTACATGTAGATCATCGCGACCAGCATCAGAAGCGAGCCGAGAAGCGTGTAGAGGAAGAACTTGAAGGCCGCATATACCCGCTGCGCGCCGCCCCAGATCCCGATGATCAGGAACATCGGAATCAGGCCACCCTCGAAGAACAGGTAGAAGAGGATCATGTCCAGCGAGACGAAGACGCCCAGGATCATCGTCTCGAGCAGCAGGAACATCGCCATGTATTCCTTCACCCGGCTCGTGACGCCCCAGGAGGCGCCTATGCAGAGCGGGAAGAAGAACGTCGTCAGCATCACGAACGGCAGCGAGATCCCATCGACTCCCAGACGATAGGTGAGCCCACCCAGCCAGGTGCCGCCCTCGACGAACTGGAAATCCGGGTTCTCGGGGTCGAAGCCCGTCAGCAGGAACAGCGAGAGTGCAAACGTGGCCGTGGTGATCAGAAGCGTGAAGCGTTTGGCGTTCAGTTGCGCCGCCTCATCGTCGCCGCGCAGGATCGCAACCATGAAGCCAGCGCCCACCAGCGGCAGGAACGTGATCAGCGAGAGAAGCGAGATATCGCCCATCAGTGGCCTCCCCCGATTGCGAACCAGGTGATTATCAGGCTCACCCCGATCAGCATCACGAAGGCATAGTGGAACAGGAAGCCCGATTGCAGGCGCCCCGCGCGGCGCGTCATCCAGGGCACGAGACCCATCGCGAGCCCGTTCAGGAAGCCGTCGATCGTGTTGCCGTCACCGCGCTTCCAGAAGAAGCGGCCGACCCACATCACGGGGCGCACAAAGAGGAAATCGTAGATCTCGTCGAAGTACCACTTGTTCAGCAGGAACTGGTGGAGCACCTGATGACGCTCGGCCAGGTCCTTGTGCGATCCGTACGGGATTGCCAGGAACAGCATGGCCATGGCCACGCCGATCGGCACGGCGATGTACCAGGGCACAGATGCGAAGATCAGGAAGAGGCCTGCGAGAACGCCAAAGCCCACGCGCATCCAGACCGGGCTGCGCATGTAGCTCGACACCGCGATGCCAAGGCCCAGCAGCATGGCGACAAACGGCGACACCTTCACCCAGTAGGGCACGTGGTGTGCGGCCTCGAGGATCGAGATGCCGTGGCCATCGTGCATGACCGTCTGGATGCTGGCGATGGATCCTGCCCACCATTCTTCTTCGATCTTCCCAACGAACTCGGGGTAGAAGACCATCCCTGCCGCGAAAGAGCCGATCGCCAACACGACGAGCGGGATCAGCATGACGTTCGGGCTTTCGTGCGCGTGATCGAACGTGTGGTGGTCCGCCCGCGTCTGACCGTGGAAGGTCAGGAAGATCAGGCGCCACGAATAGAACGATGTCATGACCGCACCGATGATCAGCATCCAGAACGCATACATGCCTGCGCCAGTATGGGCAGCGAAAGCCGTCTCGACGATCATGTCCTTGGAGAGGAACCCGGCGAACCCCAGCGGCGTCCCGCCAAAGTAGACCAGAGGAACCCCGACCCCCGTGATCGCCACCGTCCCGATCACCATCATCCAGTAGGTGAGCGGGATCTTCTCCTTCAACCCGCCCATCTTGCGCATGTCCTGCTCGTGGTGCATCGCGTGGATCACCGAGCCTGCCCCGAGGAACAGCAGCGCCTTGAAGAACGCGTGTGTAAAGAGGTGGAACATCGCGGCCTCGTAGGCGCC
>JBCCDA010000078.1:0-21511 GCA_039033215.1 Pseudomonadota bacterium
CCGACCATGGGTGCCGACAGCGGCATGCTGGCGGGACAGACCCTGACGGGTGAGGTTCTATGGCAGGCCTTCCGGTTGTCTGATCCGGCAGCAAGCACGGTAGGTGTTTTGTCGGGATATCGTGCCCGTCTGTCTGAACTGGGTTTCGAACCGGTCTTCTCCTGCCAATCGCAGACATGCGGCGGCTTCGACTTCCGTTTCAATGCAGCGATCCTGCCCGCGCCTGCAATGCTGCTGGATGTCGCCGACTTCACACAGTTCTCTGCCCGGCGAGATCAGCCCGAAGCCTACGCCTCGGTGCTCGTCAGCCGCGTGCATGGGGTCGTCTACATCCAGACGGTAAGTATTGAACCAGGTGAGGCGCCAAGCACCGTCGCGCCCGCGCCGTCGATTGTCGCCGAGACCGAGATTTCGCGCTTGCCGGGAGACGAACGGGCCCTGCTGGCAACGTTGTTGGCGGATGGGCACGTGCCGGTCGAGGGCCTTGCGTTCGAGCAAGGGGGGGCACGGCTTTCGGCGAGCTCGGCGGGATCGCTTGATATGCTGGCGAGGCTCCTTGCCCGAGACGCCGAGCTTAGCGTGTATATTGTCGGACATTCCGACAATGCAGGGACGCTGGACGTGAACCTGCAACTCTCTCAGCGCCGTGCCGAGGCCGTGCGATCAGCCTTGATCTCGCGCGGCGTACCAGAGGGGCAGGTGAGCGCGCGCGGTGTGGCGTTCCTGGCGCCGCTGACGTCCAACGAGACGCCGGAGGGCCGCGCGCGTAACCGGCGTGTCGAGCTGGTGCTGCGCTAACGCGCTAGAGCGTCGGACACAGTCCCCCGTCCAGATTGACGGCCGTGCCTGTAATGTAGCTCGCTCGCGCCGAGCACAGGAAAGCGACGAGATCTCCATAGTCCTCGGCCTCGCCCACGCGGCCAAGCGGCACCGACGCGCCCATGTCTTGGTAGATATCCTCGAGCGGCCGCTCATTGGTTGCGCGGCGCTCCCATTGGGCCGACTTGATCTTGCCGATGCAGATGGCGTTGACCCGGATGTTGTCAGCGGCAAACTCGTTCGCGAGTGATTTGGTGAGGTTCAGCCCTGCCGCACGCATCAGCGACGTTGGCAACTGGCGAGCGTTTGGCGCCTTGCCACCTGCGATCGCCGCATTGATTATCGATCCCCCGCCGCGCGCCCGGAGGTGCGGGACCGCCGAGCGGCAGAGGCGCACGGCTGCCATTACCTTCAGATCGAAGTCCGATTGCCAGGAATCGTCATCGACATCCAGCAGTGAGGCGGCTGCAGATGCGCCGGCGTTGTTGACCAGAATGTCGATTCCCCCCAGCGCCGCGATGGTCTCGGGGATCAGCCGGTTACAATCGGACTGGGAGGACACATCACCCTGGATCGGGACCACGGTGCCGCCGGTGACCTGAGCTAGCTCTCGCGCGGTTGCTGCGAGGTAGTCACCACGTCGGCCGCAAATGGCGACCCGTGCACCCTCTGCCGCCAGCCGAACCGCCGTGGCGCGACCCAACCCGTCACTGCCGCCCGTGATAAGTGCGCACTTTCCATCCAACCCAAGATCCATGTGCAACCCCCTTCTGATGCGACAGCCTAGGGCACCCGTGCTGCCCTGTTTGCGCACAAATGAAAAGAGCCCGGGATGGCCCGGGCTCATCACGTCTTGATTTACCGGACATCAGTGGAGCTTGGCGCTCACCTGACCGATTGCATCGTCAGCAAGCTGCTGAGCCTGATCCTGAGTCAGCTTCTGCTGCAGGACCTCTGCCGCGGCAGCCACCGCAACCGAGATTGCGCGCTCGCGGACTTCCCGCACGGCATTCGCCTCTGCCTGCGAAATCTGCTCATCCGCGGCCTTCAGGCGTCGTTCGACCGATTGCGCGAGCTCCGCCTTTGCGCGCTCTGCGGCGGCCTCAGCCTCGGCTTTCGCGTGGGCGACGATCTCCTCGGCCTGTCCTGTAACCGACTTCTGCTTGCGCTCGAACTCGGCAAAGATCGTCTGGGCTTCCTCGCGAAGCTGTTTGGCCTCTGCGATTTCGTGCCGGATCTTGTCGGCCCGGTCATCCAGCAGCTTGAAGATCAGCTTGTGGACGCCGAAGTAGAACAGGATCCCGAAGAACAGCAGAAGTGCGATTGCCGCCAGCAGGTTGGTGTCGTAGAAAAGTCCCATGGCCTAGCCTCCCATCCTGCTCGCAACAGCCGCCTTCAGCGCGGCAGGATCAGCCACGCCGGGCATGACAGCTTCCACCACGGCAACCGAGGTCTCCTCGGCCACTTCCTGGACGGCTACCTTGGAGCTTTCGCGGATCTCGGCGATGCGCTTCTCACCCTCGGCCGCCCGGGCCGAAATCTCGGCGTCGGCTTTGGCCATGGCGTCGTTGACTTGCGCCTGGATTGCATCCCGGGTTTCGGCCGCAATGCCAAGAGCCTTGGATCGGGCATCGGCGAGGGCTTGCTCGTACGCGGCTTCAGCTTCCTGAGCCTTGCGCCTGTATTCCTCCGCCGCGTCCAGATCGTCGGCGATAGTATCCGCGCGCTCCTCCAGAACGGACGCGATGCGCGGCAGCGCAATCTTCGACAGCAGGTAGTAGAGAACGACAAGCGTGACCAGCAGCCAGAAGATCTGGCTTGGATAGGTCTCGAGATTCAGCTGCGGCAGGCCGCCGCCGGTATCGGCTCCTGCCTCGGCGCCGGACGCCGACAGGGCCAGAAGTGAGGCCATAGCCATGGGATCGCTCCGATCGGCAGGGAGCCCGTCGGGCCCCGGTCAGGCGGCCACCAGATCGCGGCCGCCGAGCATTCAGATACGGTCGATCAGACCGCGAACATCAGCAGCAGGGCGATCAGGAAGCCGAAGATCCCAAGCGCTTCTGCGAACGCGATGCCGAGGAACATGGTCGCCGTCTGGCCGGCAGCAGCAGAAGGGTTGCGCAGTGCGCCGGCGAGGAAGTTGCCGACCACGTTACCCACGCCGATACCGGCGCCAGCCATTGCGGTACACGCCAGACCCGCGCCGATGTACTTGAGGCCGTCGCCGAAAGCCTGTGCAGCTTCGAGTTCCATGATGTCTCTCCTTTAAGTCGAAGTCGTTGTTTCTCGTTAGGTGCCCAGGATCCGGTCAGTGACCGGGATGGAGGGCGTCGTTCAGATAGATGCAGGTCAGGATCGCGAAGATGTAGGCCTGGACCGCGCTGACCAGAAACTCGAGTGCGGTGATCGCGATCATCATGCCCATCGGTAGGATCGCGAGAGGGCCGAGCCCGGCGAACACGATCATGCCGACCATGCCGGCGAAGACCTTCAGGACCGCGTGTCCGGCCATCATGTTGCCGGCAAGCCGGATGGAATGGCTGAGCGGGCGCACGAAGAACGAAATCACTTCGATCAACGCCAGGATCGGACGAAGGGCCAGTGGTGCCGCGTCTACCCAGAAGAGCTTCAGGAACCCGGTGCCGTGTTTCATGAAACCGATCACGATGACCGACACGAATACGCCCAGGGCCAGAATACCGGTCACGGCGATATGCGACGTAGTGGTGAACGACCCCGGAACCATGCCGAGCAGGTTTGAGAAGAGAATGAAGATGAAGAGGGTGAAGATGTAGGGGAAGAACTTCTTCCCTTCCTCGCCCATGACGTCCGTTACCATCGAGCGGACGAACGTATACATCAGCTCTGCCACCGACTGAATCCGTGTCGGAACGAGCGCACGGCCCTGCATACCGAAGATCAGGAGCGACGATACTCCCGCCAGGCACAACCCCATCCAAAGCGTTGAATTGGTGATCGTCAGGAACTGGTCGGCTGGTCCGCCGCCAAACAGCGACGTGATCTCGAACTGACCCATTGGGTCGATCTTCGGAGAGCCATCCGGGTTGGTCGCCATGGGCTCAGCCCTTCTCTTCGTCCTCTGGCCCGCGGGCCGACTTGCGCTGCATTTCCTCGGCTGTACGGAGCAACATGCGCACCCCAGCCGCGAAACCCAGCAGTACGAACACGATGAGGAAGGCGGGCAACGTCCCGAAGAGAGCGTCTAGTCCCCACCCCATCGCTGCGCCGATCATGACGGACATGACCAGCTCGGTTATCATCCGCCAGGCCATAGAGGCTGCGGCATACTTTCCAGCCCGGTTGCGCGGCTCTGGTTTTCCGGTCTCGCGCGCGGCCGATATCCGCCGCTCAAGATCCGTCAGTGCGCCCTTGGAAGAACCCGGTGAAGTCCCGGAAGATCGTTCGGACATACCCATCCCAGCGCGACCGGGGACCGGCCGTTTCGCGGCGCACCCTATGGTCGGGTCTGAAGGCTGTCAAGCGGCTCTCTCGAGCGCGAAATCGCCGTTTCTGGCGCGTTTGAGGGGTTTTCCTGCGGATGCGACCCGACAGCGCACTCGCAACATCGGCAAACGATTCCGAGTCAACGGTCCAACATCTCTACCAACGCATCCGGTGCTGTGACCATCGCGTCGTGGCCCGTCGCGATTTCGTCAACATGCCACCCGAAGCGTGTGCTCCAAGCCCGGACACGGTCAGGCGAGTGATACGGTGGATCGGTGCAAACGATGTAGCGGGCGCTGAGGCCGCCACCGGGCGGGCCCGTGATGGGCAGCGGCGCGTGCATTGTCGAGATCGGATGCGGCGTGAGACGGGCGGCAACCCACGCATTGTCCGCCGGGTCCGTCACCCCGAACGCTTCCGGGTCTGGCGGATCAATGCCAAGCCCGTCTGGCGATGCCGCGAACGCGTCGACCCTCTCGCGCAGCTTGCCGGGTGCGAGCTTGTCTAGCAGGCTCTCTCCGCTTTCCATGATCGTGCAGTCCAAGTAGACGAGCGACCTGATCCGCTCCGGCACCCGCTCCGCCGCGCCGGAGACAGCGTTCCCGCCGAAGCTGTGGCCCACCAGAATGGCATCTGACAGATCTTCGTAGGCCAGGTGGTTGACCAGATCCTGGATGAAGGTCTCCAGCGTCAGATGTTCCGAGAGCAGGTGCGCCCGCTCTCCCAGGCCAGTCTGCGTCGGGGTTGTGACACGGTGACCTCGGGCACGGAGTGGTTCGGCCACGCGTTCCCAGCACCAACCACCGTGCCAAGCCCCGTGTAGCAGTACGAACGTTGTTGTCATGACGCGACCATGTCGATCGTTGCCTCGCGGCGCAAGCACAGGCTTGCGCCAGGAACTCTGGACAGGCAGAGAGAGGGAACCTCCAGACCCCATGGATCTCCAATGCTCCGACTGTACCACCTCCCGCTCTCTCCCTTCTGCCGGAAGGTGCGGCTTGTGCTGGGAGAGAAGCGCCTGCAGGTCGACCTGGTGGAGGAGCGGCCTTGGGAACGGCGGCTCGACTTTCTGCGGATGAATCCCGCTGGAAAGGTTCCGGTGCTGGTCGTGGACACCGGGCAGGCCCTGTCGGAGAGCCGTGCGATCATTGGTTACCTCGAGGAGAAGCATCCTGAACCACCGCTGATGCCGGCCGAGACGTTCGAGCGCGCCGAGGTCCGCAGGCTCGTCGCTTGGTTCGATGACAAGTTTCACCGGGAAGTCACCGAGAACCTGCTGCACGAGCGGGTAACGAAACGTCTTGCTCGGACCGGATATCCAGACGGTCAGTGCCTGAAGGCGGGCTCACGGAACATCCGGGTGCACTTGGATTACATGACCTTCCTGCTGGAGGGCCACAACTGGCTTGCAGGCAGTCGGTTGTCGATGGCGGACCTTGCCGCCGCCGCGCACATCTCATGCCTCGATTACCTTGGCGATGTGCCCTGGGATGACTACCCGGCCGTCCGGGACTGGTATGCGGTCATGAAGTCCCGACCGGGCTTCCGGAGCATCCTGGCCGATCACTTGCCTGGGTTCCCGTCTCCGCCACCCCATTATGCCGATCTGGACTTCTGAGGCCCGTGATGGGTGAGGTGCTGCGCGCGGCACTTGACCGACAAGCACGAGCGCTCGGTTTCGACGATTTGGCCGTGGCGCGTCCTGACGCTGTTGTTCAAGCGGGCTCTCGCCTGCGGTCCTGGGTGGATGCGGGAAACCACGGAGAAATGGGGTGGATGAAGGATCGCCTGGAGTGGCGGGCTGATCCTCGGACCCTCTGGCCGGACGTCCGCTCGATCATCATGCTGGCCGAGACCTATGGGCCGGAGACCGACCCGATGAATGTCCTGTCGATCCGTGATAGGGCGGCAATCAGCGTATACGCTCAGGGTCGCGACTACCACGATGTGGTCAAAAAGCGCCTCAAGCGTCTGGGCCGATGGCTGATCGAGGAGGCGGGCGGAGAGATCAAGGTGTTCGTCGACACAGCACCCGTGATGGAAAAACCGCTGGCGGAGGCGGCCGGTCTTGGCTGGCAGGGCAAGCATAGCAACCTCGTCTCTCGCAAGCTTGGGTCGTGGTTCTTTCTTGGCGCCATCTTCACGACGTTGGAAATCGACGCGGACGCGAGGCATGACGACCATTGCGGTGCGTGTCGCCGCTGCTTGGACATCTGTCCGACCGCTGCCTTTCCCCGTCCGTATGTCTTGGATGCGCGTCGTTGCATCTCGTACCTGACGATCGAGCTGAAGGGCCCGATCCCGCGGCAGATGCGCCCAGCAATCGGAAACCGCATTTACGGCTGCGACGATTGCCTTGCCGTATGCCCTTGGAACAAGTTCGCGCAGCGCGGGGCCGAAGCCTACGCGGCGCGGCCCGAGACCGATGCCCCTCTCCTTCGCGAGCTTGTCACGCTGGACGATCAGGCGTTTCGCGCACGGTTCCGCGGTTCGCCGATCAAGCGCATCGGGCGGGCACGCTTCGTGCGAAACGTCCTTGTGGCGCTGGGGAACTCCGGTGATGCCGAGGAAGTACCGGCGATCAAGCCGCTCCTCAACGATCGCGATCCTCTTGCCCGGGGCGCGGCCGTCTGGGCGCTTTCGCGGCTAATGTCTCCTCTGGATCTCAAAGCCCTGCGACCCGATGGCGGAGATCCCGATCCGGATGTTGAACGCGAGTGGCAGTCGCTGTTCGGCCGGCAGGCATAGAGCTACCTCACGCGAGAGTGATGCCGCCCCGCCATCAGACGGATGGGCTGTCTTGACACTCCTGATCGGAACAGCGCAGACCGTCTTTCGATTGAACAGGAGCCTTCATGACCCCCTTGTTGATCCCGTTCCCGGACATTGATCCAGCTCTGGTTACGATCCCGATCGGAAGCTTCGAGTTCGCGCTCCGTTGGTACGCGCTCGCCTATATCGTCGGCCTGATCGTCGGCTGGCGTCTGATGGTCTGGCTTGTGCGCCGTCCGGCCCTGTGGCCGCGCAACAAGGCACCGATGTCGCCCGACGCCCCGGAGGCGCGTTTGACATGGATGGTCTTGGGCGTCCTGATCGGTGGACGGCTCGGTTACTTCTTCTACGAGCCCGGGCGCTTTCTCGCCAATCCGACGGAACTGCTTCAAGTATGGGAAGGCGGTATGTCCTTCCACGGCGGGTTCGCGGGCGTCATTCTCGCCACCATCCTCTTCACGCGCCGCAACAGCATCCCCTTGATGCCTGCCGCCGATGCGGTGGCACTTGCAGCGCCGTTCGGGATCCTGCTTGGGCGGCTCGCGAACTTCATCAACGGAGAGCTGTATGGACGGCCGACAGATGTCTGGTGGGCCATGCAGTTTCCGACGCATAACGCCGATGGCAGCCGCAACTGGGACGCCCTGACCGCACCACGCCACCCGAGCCAGCTTTACGAGGCAGCTTTGGAAGGCGCCGTTCTCTTCGTTGTCATGTGGTGGCTTGCAACCCGGTCGAACTGGTTGAAGCGCCCTGGAGCAATCGTCGGTCTGTTCTTCGTCGGTTACGGCGCAGCCCGCATATTCGTCGAGAACTTCCGCCAGGGCGACAGCCAGTTCGTGAGCGTGATGAACCCCAACGGCCAGATCTGGCGCCTGGGCGACGGGCCGGACGCATTTGGCCTGACGATGGGTCAGATTCTGTCACTGCCCATGGTGGCGATTGGAGTTGTGTTCCTGGCCTACGCGTTCCGGCGGCCTGCCGCAGCGTGAGCCTGGAGGAGATCATCCGCCGCGAGATCGCTCAATCCGGTCCGATCTCGGTTGCCCGGTACATGGAGCTTTGCCTCGCCCACCCCGAGCACGGCTATTACACCACGCGCGATCCGTTTGGCCGGTCCGGTGACTTCACCACAGCACCCGAAATCAGCCAGATGTTCGGCGAGATGATCGGTGTCTGGGTGGCCTCGGTCTGGCAATCGATGGGGTGCGCGCCCTTTCGCCTGATCGAGCTTGGTCCGGGACGCGGTACGCTGATGGCTGATGTGCGCCGAGTTCTGTCACAGGCGGGTGTCACGCCCGAGACGTGGCTTGTGGAGCTGTCCCCGGTCCTGAGAACTGAGCAGGCGCGGCGTGTGCCCGACGCCCGGTGGGCAGAGGATCTCTCAACCATCCCCGCGGGGCCGTCGATCGTTGTCGCGAACGAGTTCTTCGATGCCCTGCCAGTACGGCAGTACGTGATGGCTCCGGACGGTGCGCGCGAGGTGCTGGTCGGCATAGCCGACGAGGGGGCGCTGACGTTCGGGCTCGCACCTCGGACCACCGAGACCGCACCGGACGTGGATTGGGATGAACAATCCCCTGCTGGGCGCGCAGTTGCTCGCCAGATCGCCGAGAGATTGAACGCATCTGTGGGTGGTGCGCTCATCATCGACTATGGCTTTACCGTTGCCGACAGGCCCTCTGGCCCGACGCTGCAGGCGGTACGCGGTCACCAGAAGGTTGGGCCGCTGGAGACGCCGGGCAGGGCCGATCTGACGACACTTGTGGATTTCGACCGGCTGGCAGGTGATCTGGCACCGCTTCAAAGTTGGGCGGCGGAACAGGGGGAGTTCCTTGTCCGGCTGGGGATAGGGATGCGCGCCGAGGTGTTGGCAAAACAGGACCCAACGCAAACCGAGTGCATTGCTTCGGCCCTCGAACGCTTGACGATGCCCGATGCGATGGGAAGGCTGTTCAAAGTTCTTGCAACGATGAGCCCAGGGCTTCCCACGCCTCCGGGGTTCGGGGAGCTTCACGATGCTTGACCCAGTGCGCGCTGACGTAATGTCCGATGTTCGACACGGCTTCTTCACGCGACAGGGTGGGGTTTCGGACGGGATCTACGCCTCGTTGAACGGCGGGCTGGGCTCGCGGGATGTGCCGGATTCCGTTGCGTCCAACCGAGACCTGATCCGTGCCCATCTCGAGGCCAAGGCCTTGATCACCGTGCCGCAGATCCACAGCGCGGTTGCGCACACGGTGTCAGGCCCCTGGAGCGGCTCGCCACCCGAGGGCGATGCGCTGGTCACCTCGACACCGGGCCTCGCAATCGCCGTGCTCGTCGCCGACTGCACACCCGTGCTCTTCTGCGATCCCGAACACGGGGTCATCGGCGCCGCGCATGCCGGATGGAAGGGTGCGCTGACGGGGGTTCTGGAAACGACGGTGTCAGCAATGGAAGCCATCGGGGCATCCAGGGATACGATCGTCGCAGCCGCTGGGCCGACCATCTCACAACGCGCCTACGAGGTGGGCCCTGAGTTCGTCGAGCGTTTCGTCGACGACGACGTCGACAATGCGCGCTTCTTCGCAGGCGGGCAGGGGGATCGGGCCATGTTCGACCTGCCGCTCTTCGTGCTGGAGCGGTTGCGTGCGACGGGTATCGCAAGTGCAAGTTGGACCGGCCATTGTACGTATTCGGACCCGGCAAGGTTCTACTCCTACCGCCGGTCATGTCATGCTGGCGAAGCGGACTACGGCCGGCTGGTCGCTTCGATCGTTCTCTGACACGACCACTCTTCACTCTGCCAACGGAGGCCAATTATGCTACATTTTTCGGATGAGGAGTTTGTCGGCAGATTGGCCCGGACCCGCGAGGCGATGGCCGCGCGGGGTCTGGATGGCTTGCTGCTCTTCGCTCCGGAAAGCCAGTACTGGTTGACGGGGTACGACACGTTCGGTTTCTGCTTCTTTCAGTGTCTCATCGTGCCCGCAGATCGCGATCCGGTGCTTCTGACCAGATCCGCAGACAAGCGTCAGGCGGAGCTCACGAGCACCATCAACGACATTCGAATATGGCAAGACCATGCGGATGCTGCTCCGGCGGCGGATCTGGCGGCGTTGCTGGCCGAGCTTGGACTATCCGGAAAGCGGCTGGGCTGGGAGACGGGAACCCACGGACTGACCCATCGAAACGGGCTTGCGGTTGCTGCCGCGGTCGATGGGCTTGAGGATGCCTCAGATCTTATGGGTGTGCTTCGGCTCGTTAAGTCTGACTCCGAGATTGCCTACACGCGCAAGGCTGCGGAGCTTGGCGATCTCGCCTTTGACGCTGCTCTGGCCGAGACGCGGGCAGGGGCTGATGAAGGTGTGATCCTGGGCGCCATGCACCGCGCGATCTTTGAGGGCGGTGGAGACTACCCCGGCAACGAGTTCATCATCGGATCCGGCGACCACGCGTTGCTCTGCCGGTATCATTCCGGACGTCGCAAGTTGGACGTCGAGGACCAGATCACCTTCGAATGGGCTGGAACATACCGCCACTACCACTCCGCCAACATGAAGACCGTGATCGTCGGGCAGCCCAGGCCACCACACAATGCGATGCAGGAGGCGGCGGAAGCTGCGCTGTTGAATTGTGAAGCCGCGCTGCGTCCTGGCGATCCGATGGGCCACGTCTTCGACGCCCACAAGCGGACGTTGGACACCGCGGGTTTGGGCAAACATCGGCTGAATGCCTGTGGGTATGCGCTCGGCCCGCGGTTCTCGCCGTCCTGGATGGAAGATCAGATGTTCTACGAAGGGGCGACGACGATCATGGAGCCGGGCATGGTCTTCTTTCTCCACATGATCCTTGTGGACAGCGATACCGGAACCGCGATGACGCTTGGGCGCACGTCGCTTGTCACGGAAGGGCAGGCCGAACCTTTGAGCCGGATGCCATTGGACATGATCCTCCGCTGACACATCAGTTCGCTGCGAGATCCGGAGATTTCCACTCTGCAAAAGACTTGTCATCTTGTGGAAGGCGGCCCAGCATGTCTCCAGGAGGGCCCAGAATGCCACGCTTCGCTGCAAACTTGTCGATGATGTTCACCGAACATGCGTTCCTTGATCGGTTCGCTGCTGCCGCGACTGCGGGTTTCCCGGGGGTCGAGTACCTCTTTCCCTATGAGTACGCAGCAGAAGACATCCGTGAGGCTCTGGATGGCGCCGGGCTTGCCCAGGCGCTGTTCAACTGTCCGCCGGGCGATTGGGAAGCGGGCGAGCGCGGCATGGCCTCGGTTCCCGGGCGCGGCGCGGAGTTTCGCGAGTCGATCGAGAGAGCGCTTTCCTACGCGGAGGTTCTAAAGCCCGAACGTATCCACATCATGGCGGGCAACGCTGGCGGGCCCGGCGCGCAGGCCGCATACATTGACAGCCTTGCGTGGGCCGCGGAACGTGCGCCGGATCAGATCTTTGTGGTTGAGCCGATCAATTCCCGCGACATGCCGGGGTACTTCCTCAACCGCTCGGACCAGGCGATTGCGATCCTCGATACGGTGGGTGCGCCGAACCTGATGCTGCAGTTCGACCTCTATCACGCGCAGATCATGGAAGGGGACCTGACGCGGCGCCTCGAGCGGCTGATAGATCGGATCGGACATGTCCAAATCGCGAGCGTACCGGACCGACATGAGCCGGATACGGGCGAGTTGGACATGACGTACATGTTCGCTGCCCTCGACCGGCTCGGGTACGCGGGCTGGGTCGGCGCGGAGTATCGCCCGATTGGTCGCACCGAGGACGGACTGGGCTGGCTGCAACGGGCGACTGTCGGTTAGGCGTCAGCCACTAGCCTTGGCAGACTCGGCTGCGGCGCGGCGTTCGTCGAACTTTGCGCAGATCTCCTCGAAGATCTTGCGCCACGCGAGGTGAATCTCGTCCGTGAATCGGTTGCCGAGCGCATAGCGAAACGTGTCCAGCAGTGCCTCCTGCATCGTATGATACCACTCCGGCCTGATCCCGAGCGCGGCGTGCCCGTCGGCGAGTTTTCCGACCTCAATGTCCAGCCTTTCGGGGTCGTCGAGGTTGTCGATGATGACCCCGACGACCGTCATGAACTTCATGCCTTGCGCCGAGATGTCTTCTCGGAACAACGACTTGATCCGTGGGTCGCGCCGGAAGAGGTCAGCATAGAATTCGTCCGCGACGCGGTCGAGCTCCGGCAGGATCTGCGCATAGCTCTGGCGAAGGGTTCGAATCTGTTCCGGCGTGAATTGCATGTGCGCCTCCTGTTGGCTGCCAGTCGGACCCTGACATCCTTGTCGCAGCTTGTGCCTTGATGGAGATCAAGCAGGAGTGGACGGGGGAGGCCTTACTTGACCCGGCAGTCGGTCAGGTCCGCCTTCCAGTCACTACCCTCAGAGGCGGCCTTGCAAAGCGGGACGTTTGACCGTATCTCCGCCCTCCGGGTCTAGGGGTGTAGCTCAGTTGGTAGAGCATCGGTCTCCAAAACCGAGGGTCGTAGGTTCGAGTCCTATCGCCCCTGCCAGACCCGCGCCAGGAGGACGACGATGAAGAACCCGGTTCAGTTTATCAACGAAGTGCGAGCCGAGACGGCGAAGGTTGTGTGGCCGAGCCGCCGCGATGCGGGTGTCACTACGTTGATGGTCTTCGTGATGGCGGTCGTTGTGGCGATCTTCTTTTTCGGCGTCGACTCTCTGCTGAGTTGGGGCGTCAATTTTGTTCTGGGGTTGTGACCGGAGCAGCGGAACGGGCGCGGGGCGGCGCACACTTTGTTCTTGATTTCACAACTACGACCCACTAGTAGCCCGAGACTTCATGGAAATTCGGGGCGTCCGGCGATTCGCGTCGTGGTGCGCATGTAGCGGAGACCGGGCCAACCTACTGAAAATGCTCAGAGAGTGGCCGGGGCCAGACACGCCCCAACGGTTAGGCAGAGGACGACACGCCAATGGCGAAGCGTTGGTATTCGGTTAGCGTGCTGTCAAACTTTGAAAAAAAGGTTGCCGAGTCGATCCGCGAAAGCGTCGAGCAGCATCAGTTGCACGACGAGATCGAGGACGTCATGGTGCCGACAGAGGACGTGACCGAGATCCGCCGCGGCAAGAAGGTGCAAGTCGAAAAGCGCTTCATGCCGGGCTACGTGCTTGTGAAGATGGAGATGACGGATCGCGCCTACCATCTGGTTAATGACACGAATCGGGTGACCGGCTTTCTTGGACCGCAAGGCAAGCCGACACCACTGCGCGAACGCGAGGTGGCTCATCTGCTGAACCAGGTCGAAGAAGGGATCGAGCGGCCACGCCCTATGATCAGCTTCGAAGTTGGCGAGGAGATCAAGGTCACCGACGGTCCGTTCGAAGGTTTTGCAGGGCTTGTCGAAGACGTCGACGAGGACAATGCGCGGCTCAAGGTATCGGTCTCGATCTTCGGGCGCGCAACGCCGGTGGAATTGGAATACGCGCAGGTCGCCAAGGCGGCATGATCGCGTGAGCAGGTGGGAGGCGAGGGCGGCGCGCTGTCCAGACCGCACCACCCTTCTGGAGTGCCCGACGGACGCGTCCTCGGGTTGGGAGTGAGAGGAGCCATCTAATGGCCAAGAAAGTAGCGGGCACGCTCAAGTTGCAGGTGCCGGCGGGCAAGGCGAACCCGTCGCCGCCGATCGGTCCGGCGCTGGGTCAGCGCGGGATCAACATCATGGAGTTCTGCAAAGCGTTCAATGCGCGGAGCCAGGACCTCGAACCGGGGGCACCGTGCCCGACGGTCATCACATATTACGTCGACAAGTCCTTCACTATGGAGATCAAGACGCCGCCTGCGTCCTATTTCCTCAAGAAGGCCGCGAAGCTGAAGTCCGGCAGCCAGTTGCCCGGGCGTACGGTCGCGGGCTCGGTGTCACCGAAGCAGATCCGCGAGATTGCCGAGGCGAAGATGAAGGACCTGAATGCGAACTCGGTCGAGCAGGCGATGAAGATCATCGCGGGCTCGGCGCGTTCCATGGGTCTGGAAGTGAAGGGATAAGCCATGGCAAAGCTGACCAAGCGCCGCAAGGTGATCCGCGATGCCGTCGACGGCAAGTCGATATTGCCGCTGGGCGAGGCTGTGAGCATCCTCAAGAAGTGCGCCGAGGGCACCAAATTCGACGAGTCGGTCGAGGTTGCACTGAACCTCGGTGTGAACCCCCGCCATGCGGACCAGATGGTGCGCGGCGTGGTCTCCCTGCCGAACGGTACGGGCAAGTCGGTGCGAGTCGCCGTGTTTGCGCGGGGCCCCAAGGCCGATGAGGCCAAGGAGGCAGGTGCCGATATCGTGGGTGCCGAGGATCTGATGGAATCGATCCAGGGCGGCACGATCGACTTCGATCGCTGCATTGCGACCCCGGACATGATGCCGATCGTAGGACGGCTGGGCAAGATCCTGGGTCCGCGGAACCTGATGCCGAACCCGAAGGTTGGCACGGTGACCATGGACGTGGCCCAGGCTGTACAGGACGCCAAGGGCGGCCAAGTGCAGTTCAAGGTCGAGAAGGCCGGTGTCGTACATGCAGCCGTCGGCAAGGCGAGCTTCTCGGAGGATCAGATTGCCGAGAACGTCCGCGCGCTTGTCGATGCGGTCAACCGCGCGAAACCGACGGGTGCGAAGGGGACCTACTTCAAGAAGGTGTCAATCAGCTCGACGATGGGTCCCGGACTGAGCCTGGACATCCCCGGTCTTCTGGCCGAGGCGAACGATAAGGTTCAAGTCGCGGAGTGAATTGCGGGGTGGGGCATGTGACCACCCTACACAAGAGATCCCGGGCATCCGGGATAGCCGTCCGAGACGGCGGGCAGGTGGGTTCCCCGCCACTAAGTCCTGCCATAGACGGGGAATGGACATGACGGCCCTCTGGGGCGCGATCTTGGCCGGTTCCCTGGACGGAACCACCGCTCCGGGCGCGAGGCACGCGGCCGGGGCAGACGAGAGCCGGGGGCGCAAGCCCTCAAACTTGGAGCAAGACTGTGGATAGAGCCCAAAAGGAAGCTGTTGTCGGCGAACTCGGCAACATCTTTGCGGACTCTGGTGTGATTGTGGTTGCACAATACACCGGTCTCACGGTCGCAGAGATGTCGGATTTCCGAACTCGCATGCGTGAAGCAGGCGGGTCCGTCCGTGTCGCCAAGAACAGGCTCGCCAAGATCGCCCTCGAGGGCAAGCCGTGCGAAGGCATGAGCAAGTTCCTCCAGGGTCAAATGGTGCTCGCATACTCCGAGGACCCCGTGACTGCGGCGAAAGTCGTGGAAGCCTACGCCAAGGACAATTCCAAACTGGAAGTCGTTGGCGGGGCCATGGGCGAGACGGTGCTGGACCCTGCAGGCGTCAAGTCGGTCGCCGCCATGCCATCGCGCGAAGAGCTTATCGCGACGGTGGTTGGCATGATCGGCGCCCCTGCAGCGAATCTGGCAGCAAGCATCGGTGCTCCCGCCGCAAACATCGCTGGCTGTATCGCCACGATTGCGGACAAGGAGCAGGAGGCGGCCTGAGATTGACTGTGATCGGGAGCCGGGCGCACCGGACCCCCACACCAACCGTAAGAATGGAACTGACACATGGCTGATGTGAAGAAACTGGCCGAAGAGATCGTGGGTCTGACCCTGCTCGAGGCTGCTGAACTGAAGAACATCCTCAAGGACGAGTATGGCATCGAGCCCGCCGCTGGCGGCGCGGTGATGATGGCCGCAGGCCCAGCCGCAGGCCCGGCCGAGGCTGCCGAAGAGCAGACCGAGTTCGATGTCATCCTGATGGAAGCCGGCGACAAGAAGATCAACGTCATCAAGGAAGTCCGTGCGATCACCGCGCTGGGCCTCAAAGAGGCGAAGGATCTGGTCGAGGCCGGCGGCAAGGCCGTCAAGGAAGCCTGTTCGAAGGAAGAGGCCGAGGAGATCAAGAAGAAGCTCGAAGAGGCTGGCGCCAAGGTCGAGCTCAAGTAATCGGTGCGCGGCTTGTCAGCCGCCACACGAGGGACAGAAATGGCTGGATCCAGGCGCGAGCCTGGGTCCAGCCCGTTCCGTCTAAGGGGCCCTGGACAGCAGGACCTCTTAGACGGCACGGGACCGATCCGGGAAGCCAGCGCGGGGGGCCGCGGTGGTTCGTATGGGACGGACCGAGTGAGGCAAACAGGGCAGTAGGGTGCGCGCCGACCCAGCGCGTGCGGCCCTGATGGACATGATCGAGGACTTTAATGGGCGAGATGTTTTCCGGCCGTAAGCGGATTCGTAAGTTCTTTGGCAAGATCCGTGAGGTGGCGGAGATGCCAAACCTCATCGAGGTACAGAAGAGCTCGTATGACCTTTTCCTGGACTCGGGGGATGCAAGTGTCCCGACCGACGGTGAGGGCATTCAGGGCGTCTTTCAGTCGGTCTTTCCGATCAAGGACTTCAACGAAACTGCGGTGTTGGAGTTCGTCCGTTACGAGCTCGAGCCTCCGAAGTATGACGTGGAAGAGTGTCAGCAGCGTGACATGACCTATGCGTGCCCGCTGAAGGTCACGCTGCGCCTGATCGTCTTCGAGGTCGACGAGGACACCGGCGCGAAGTCCGTGAAGGATATCAAGGAGCAGGACGTCTACATGGGCGACATGCCGCTCATGACACCGAACGGCACATTCATCGTGAATGGGACCGAGCGTGTGATCGTGAGTCAGATGCACCGCTCCCCCGGCGTGTTCTTCGACCACGACAAGGGCAAGACCCACTCGTCCGGCAGGTTGCTGTTTGCGTCTCGCGTGATCCCCTATCGCGGCTCGTGGCTGGACTTCGAGTTCGACGCAAAGGACATCGTCTACGTGCGCATTGATCGGCGCCGGAAGCTGCCTGTGACGGCGATGCTCTATGCGCTCGGCCTCGATCAGGAAGCTATCTGCGACTACTTCTACAACCGCGTCGCCTACGTGCGCTCGGGCGAAGGCTGGGCCGTGCCCTTCAATCCGGATCGCTTGCGCGGCACTTCACCGGATTATGACCTGATCGACGCCGCATCGGGTGAGGTTGTAGCACCTGCCGGCAAGAAACTGACTCCGCGCGCCCTCAAGAAGATCGAGGAGCAGGGCGTCGAAAAGATCCTGGTGCCGTCCGAGGCGATCTATGGCCGCTATGCTGCGGTCGACATGATCAACGAAGAGAACGGTCTTGTCCTGGCGGAAGCCGGCCAGGAGCTCGACGAAGAGGTTGTCGCGAGCCTGGTCGAGCAGGGGTACGAGACGCTCGAGACCCTCGACATCGATGGCGTCTCTATGGGGGGCTATATTCGCAACACCCTGGCCGTCGACAAGAGCCACAACCGCGAACAGGCTCTGATGGACATCTACCGGGTCATGCGCCCGGGCGAGCCGCCCACGGTCGAGGCTGCGGAGACCATGTTCCAGTCGTTGTTCTTTGACGCCGAGCGCTACGATCTCTCGGCCGTTGGCCGGGTCAAGATGAATATGCGCCTGGAGCTGGACGCGCCGGACACGCAGCGGACCTTGCGCAAGGACGATATCCTTTCCGTAATCAAGGCCCTGGTGGATCTGCGCGACGGGCGCGGGGACATCGACGATATCGACCACCTCGGTAACCGCCGGGTGCGCTCGGTCGGTGAGCTGATGGAGAACCAGTACCGTGTCGGTCTGCTCCGCATGGAGCGGGCGATCCGCGAGCGTATGTCGTCGGTGGAAATCGATACGGTGATGCCGCAGGATCTGATCAACGCGAAGCCCGCGGCAGCGGCAGTACGGGAGTTCTTTGGCTCGTCGCAGCTTTCGCAGTTCATGGACCAGACGAACCCGTTGTCGGAAGTCACCCACAAGCGCCGCCTTTCGGCACTTGGCCCGGGTGGTCTGACGCGGGAGCGTGCGGGCTTCGAGGTCCGCGACGTTCACCCGACCCACTACGGCCGGATGTGCCCGATCGAGACGCCGGAAGGCCCGAACATCGGTCTGATCAACTCGCTCGCGTCCTTTGCGCGCGTGAATAAGTACGGCTTCATCGAGACGCCTTATCGAAAGGTCGATGAAGGCAAGATCACGGACGAAGTGGTCTATCTGAGCGCGACCGAGGAGATGCGTCACACGGTGGCTCAGGCCAACAGCCGCATTCAGGATGACGGGACGTTCCTGTCGGACCTGGTCTCGACCCGCAAGGCAGGCGACTTCCAGCTGAGCCCACGGGATCAGATCACCCTGATGGACGTCTCGCCGAAGCAGCTCGTGTCTGTCGCGGCCTCGCTGATCCCGTTCCTAGAGAACGATGACGCGAACCGTGCGCTCATGGGCTCGAACATGCAGCGTCAGGCGGTGCCGCTTCTGCAAGCGGACGCGCCGTTCATCGGCACGGGTATGGAATCCAAGGTTGCCCGAGATTCGGGTGCTGCCATTACGGCGGCGCGCGGTGGGACCATCGACCAGGTGGACGCCACCCGTATCGTTGTTCGTGTGACCGACGAGATGGAGATGGGCGATCCCGGGGTCGACATCTACCGGTTGCGGAAGTTCCAGCGCTCGAACCAGAACACCTGCATCAATCAGCGTCCGCTGGTGAAGGTGGGTGACCGTGTTTCGAAAGGAGACGTGATCGCGGACGGTCCTTCGACCGATCTTGGCGAGCTGGCGCTGGGGCGCAACACCCTCGTCGCCTTCATGCCCTGGAACGGCTACAACTATGAGGACTCGATCCTGATCTCCGAGCGGGTTGCCCGCGACGACATCTTCACCTCGATCCATATTGAGGAATACGAGGTCATGGCCCGTGACACCAAGCTGGGTCCTGAGGAGATCACGCGCGATATCCCGAACGTTGGCGAGGAAGCGCTACGCAACCTCGACGAGGCCGGCATCGTCTACATCGGGGCCGAAGTCGGTCCTGCGGACATCCTGGTCGGCAAGATCACGCCGAAGGGCGAAAGCCCGATGACGCCGGAGGAGAAACTGCTCCGCGCTATCTTCGGTGAGAAAGCCTCGGATGTCCGCGACACGTCGCTTCGGATGCCTCCGGGCGATTTCGGGACCGTCGTGGAAGTCCGCGTCTTCAACCGCCACGGTGTCGACAAGGACGAGCGTGCGCTACAGATCGAGCGTGAAGAGATCGACCGGCTCGCCCGTGACCGGGACGATGAGGTCGAGATCCTCGAGCGCAACATCTATGCCCGCCTCAAGGAGACGATCCTGGGCAAGATCGCCATCAAGGGCCCGAAAGGGATCAAACCCCAGACGCCGATCGACGAGGACCTGCTGGCCAGCCTTTCCAAGGGACAGTGGTGGCAGCTGGCGCTCGGCGAGGAAACCGATGCCCAGGAAGTCGAGGCTCTGAACGCTCAGTACCAGCAGGCCAAGCGCGTGCTCGAAGCCCGCTTCGAGGACAAGGTCGAGAAGGTGCGTCGTGGTGACGACCTGCCGCCGGGCGGCATGAAGATGGTCAAGGTCTTCGTCGCGGTGAAGCGCAAGCTGCAGCCGGGCGACAAGATGGCCGGCCGCCACGGCAACAAGGGTGTTATCTCGCGCGTGGTGCCCATGGAGGACATGCCGTTCCTGGATGACGGGACGCCTGTCGATTTCGTGCTGAACCCGCTGGGTGTGCCGTCGCGCATGAACGTGGGCCAGATCCTCGAGACGCACCTGGGTTGGGCTTGTGCCAACCTGGGCCGTCAGATCGACGAGGCGCTTGAGGCGTACCGCCGTCACGGGGATATGACGCCTGTCGAGGATGCGATGAAACTCGCCTACGGCGACGATGTGCTCGATCAGACCTCGGACTGGACAAGGGACGAACTGATCGAAGCGGCGGGTAACGTGACCCGCGGTGTTCCTATCGCGACTCCCGTTTTTGACGGTGCAAAGGAATCGGACGTGACCGAGCACCTCGAGAAAGCCGGGCTGCATTCGTCGGGCCAGTCTACGGTCTATGACGGTCGCACGGGCGAGGCGTTCGCGCGTCCTGTCACGGTCGGCTACAAGTACCTCCTGAAGCTGCACCACCTGGTGGACGACAAGATCCACGCACGTTCGACTGGGCCCTATAGCCTGGTCACCCAGCAGCCGCTGGGCGGAAAAGCGCAGTTTGGCGGCCAGCGCTTCGGCGAAATGGAGGTCTGGGCACTGGAAGCATACGGTGCTGCCTACACGCTGCAGGAGATGCTGACAGTCAAGTCGGACGACGTCGCGGGCCGGACGAAAGTCTACGAGTCGATCGTGAAGGGCGAGGACAACTTCGAGGCCGGTATCCCGGAATCGTTCAACGTCCTGGTCAAGGAGATCCGCTCGCTCGGCCTGAACGTCGAGCTGCTGGACAGCGAAGAAGACGAAGTCTGATCCCCGGCCCCGGGCGGCACGCTCCCCCGCGTGCCGCCTGCCGGGGGTCTTGCCCTTTTCGGGGGATGATGGAGACCTGACATGAACCAGGAATTGACCAACATCTTCAATCCGATGGAACCGCCGAAGGCATTCGACGAGATCAAGATCTCGTTGGCGTCGCCCGAGCGGATCCTGTCGTGGTCGTTTGGCGAGATTAAGAAGCCCGAGACGATCAACTACCGGACCTTCAAGCCCGAGCGCGACGGCCTGTTCTGTGCCCGCATCTTCGGGCCGATCAAGGATTACGAGTGCCTTTGCGGCAAGTACAAGCGCATGAAGTACCGCGGGGTCACCTGCGAGAAGTGCGGCGTGGAAGTCACCTTGCAGAAGGTGCGCCGTGAGCGGATGGGCCACATTCAGTTGGCGGCCCCGGTCGCGCACATCTGGTTCCTGAAGTCGCTGCCGTCCCGCATCGGCCTGATGTTGGACATGACGCTGCGCGATCTGGAGAAGATCCTCTACTTCGAGCAGTACGTTGTCGTCGAGCCGGGTCTGACCGACCTGACCCATCGCCAGCTGCTGACCGAGGAAGAGTTCCTCGATGCGCAGGACGAGCATGGCGAGGACGCGTTCCGCGCCGGCATCGGCGCTGAGGCGATCCGCGAGATGCTGTCCGAGATCGACCTGGAATCGGAAGCTGCACAGCTGCGTGAGGACCTCGCAGAGGCCACCGGTGAACTGAAGCCCAAGAAAATCATCAAGCGGCTCAAGCTGGTCGAGAACTTCCTCGACTCGGGCAACCGCCCCGAGTGGATGGTTCTGACCGTGGTTCCCGTGATCCCGCCCGAACTGCGCCCGCTGGTGCCGCTCGATGGCGGCCGGTTCGCAACGTCGGACCTGAACGACCTCTATCGCCGGGTGATCAACCGCAACAACCGCCTCAAGCGGCTGATCGAGCTGCGTGCGCCCGACATCATCATCCGCAACGAGAAGCGGATGCTGCAGGAATCGGTCGACGCGCTCTTCGACAACGGTCGCCGTGGCCGCGTCATCACGGGTGCCAACAAGCGTCCGCTGAAGTCGCTCTCGGACATGCTCAAGGGCAAGCAGGGCCGTTTCCGCCAGAACCTTCTGGGGAAGCGGGTCGACTTCTCGGGCCGGTCGGTCA
>JBCCDA010000079.1:0-21347 GCA_039033215.1 Pseudomonadota bacterium
GATCCACATGGCACCCGCGGCTGACCAGATCCTGGTCTTGCTGGGAACCACCTCCGGCCATCTCGGCCAGTCGGCCTATGCGTGGGAGCTCTTCGGGAATGCCGAGGGCGACGCGCCGTCGGTGGACCTCAGGGCCGAACGTCGGACGGGAGAGCTCGTCCGGGCGCTGCATGCCGAGGGCCTGATCACCGCCGCCCACGATCTGTCGGACGGCGGGCTGGCCGTTGCTGCGGCAGAGATGGCGCTGGCCGGAGACACAGGCGTTGGTCTCGATGCACACGCCGATCTCGACCCTGCCGCATGGTTCTTCGGCGAGGATCAGGGGCGATATCTGGTCGCTTGCAAGGCAGAGCACGCGGACCGTCTGGTCGAGCTTGCCATCGCGGCACCGGTCCCCGTTCGCCGCGTGGGCACGACGGGCGGAGACAAAGTGCGGCTTGGGGCCTCAGAAGTCCCGCTCGCCGACCTGCGCGACGCCCACGAGGGCGGCTTCGCCCGGATGATGGGAGAGGAATGAGCCGCGGCTGGTTCCTCTTCTGCCTGATCGGCCATGCGATCCTCTTCGTTTTTGGACTGGCAGCGCTCGGAACCTGGACTGAATTCAGGACTGCACTCGAGAGTGATAGTGTGACCACCCGAGGGCTATCGTTAATTGCGCTCGTTCTCACCATATGGATCATGGTCTTCCCGTTCTGGCGGGTGTTGTTCAGACGGCGGCTGTACCGACGCACTCGACCACTCTGGTGGGCAGGGACTCCTGGCGTCCTGATGTTTGCGGCCATCATGCCGATTGGCTTAGTCATCGTGCTGCGCGTGTTAGGCGTACACCTGGAGGACTATCCCCCCGCGGTCAGATGGATAGCCGTATCCCTGGTCGCAGCCCCAGCCGGGGCGAGCCTGCTCGCCACACTGTTCCTGATGATCGAATGCCTGCGCCCTGACCGCCTGCTTGACCCCGTGAAGGTCTTCGGCTAGCCGCGCCGCTTCGCAGAACGGCTCAATCAACCGTCAAGATCGACGTAAGCCTGCCGCTTCCAGGTGAGATCCGTCAGCGTCGCGCCTACTCAGGGGTCTGGTTCAGCCAGCTGACTGCTGCATTCGACCACTCGGCCACGATCCGCCGTGACGCATCGTCGGATGCTGCTTCAACGACGACTGCCAGCAGCCCACCCGGAGCATAACCAGCAGTGCCTAGGAGGTCGGGATAGCGCGTAAGCACGCCTGCATTTTCTGGATCGATGATCTCAAGATCGGCGACGAAACTATGCGCGCCACCCAAAAGCACCGACTGCGCTCCCGAAACTACGTAGAACCGCTTGATGCGCACCCGCGCAGTGACTTCGCGTTCTCCGCCCCAAAGCTGCAACAGCCGCGACGAGGCGAGCTCGTTCACCAGGGACTCGACGCGTTCGCGCAGGTGAGACTTCACTTCCTCGGTTTCGATGAACGCTGTGAAGTCGCACTCCTCGCTGTTCTGACTGCACCCGTTGGCCTCGCCGTACTCTCGCTCGGCCGACCCCCACCAGATCGTGTGATCCGGGGCGAATTCTATTGCGACTTCCGAAACCTGAAGGCCAGCGCGTTCGCTGGGCGACAGGGTGTTGGCGGGCGGCTGCACACAGCCGGCCAGGGTGACGGCAGCAATCAACAACAAGACCTGCCTCAACGCGAAACGTGACATGATATCTCCTTACCTAAACGACCTCTGACAAAATTCGACGGGGCAACTCCCATGATTCGTGGGAGAATGCAACCAGCCGAATGGTGGCCTGCGCAAGGGCTGCCGAGCCCAAGGGATCCGGTTTCCCACCCAGTCGCAAAACGGTTCAGTTAACTGTCAAAATCGACATAGTCCTGTCGCTCCCAGACCAGACCCGGTACCGGAAAGACCGCATTCCCCGCGCCATCCAATGATGGAGAGCCCAATGTCCCCAGCGCTGACGCTGTTGATCGACGCGCTTGCCGATGTCTTCGAGACCGAGGAAAGCCCGGACGGCCGCACGGTCGCCGAGGCGCTTCGCGATCACCGGACGGCATGTCCGGCGTTCGATCTGCGCGTGTTGGACATGATCGACGAGACCCAGCACCTCTGCCTCAGCCGTGGTGCGATGCCGGCTGCCGGGTATGCTGACACCATTTGGGCCATGCTGCCCTGGTACCATCCAGGGCTGGACAGCGGCAACATCACGGCCACGGTCGCGCGGCAGATGCTGACATGTGAGCTGTTGGGCCCCGACGGGCTGATCTTCTGCCCAGACCTGCGCGTCGGGCTCTTCGTGCAGGCGGGCGATGTCGACTACCCCGCCCGGTGCCATGCCTCCGACGAGACGTTCGTGATGCTGGCAGGCGCGGGCCTCTGGCAGTGCGGAGACAAGAGCTGGCGCCGCGCGGGCCCCGGCGAGCACATCCACCACCCGTCGATGACAGCGCACCAAAGCCGCTCTGACCAGGGTCCGTTCCTGGCCGCATGGCGCTGGACGGGTGATATCGGGTGGGACAGCTACCGGCTGGGCGGGCTGGCCGACGCGGCGTGAGCGACCGGTACCGCCGATAGGGCCGGGGAAGCACCCTCCCCCGGCCCCGCGTCTCAGACCAGCAACACGAAGTCGTCGAAATAGGCGTGGGTCGTGTCCGGCGCATTGATCCCATAGGTCGGGTTCAGCGTGCCCCCATAGGTCTGGAAGACCACCTGATCGACCGAATCGAAGATCTGATCGTCCAGGGCGATCTGCGTCTCGCCCCTGGTGTTCAGCGTGAAGGTCTGGTCGCCGACGAACTGGCCGTCGTCCATGCCGACCACCCGCAGCGTCATGCCGTCGTTGTAGACCGCCCCGGCCACGAAGCTCTCGAAGTCGAAGTTGTCTGCGGCCGAGAAATCCACGTCGTCGCCAAAGCCGTTCGTCGCAAAGACGTTCCCGCCGGAGGTCCGGTTGTCCGAGCCCGCGGTGCGGCCCAGTGCGGCCAGATCGTCCTGCTCGACGAAGTAGAAGCTCTGCGACCAGGTGAAACCCTCATGGCCCGGGTCGACGAACGCGATGGGCGCGCCGAACTGCGGGTCGGCGATCGACAGGCTCTCGAAACCGACCACCTGCTGCACCGGCGCCGGGGCCGCGAAGATGAAATCAGACGGGTCGAAGTCCTGGTCGGTCAGCGTCACGCCGCCCTTGCCCTTCAGCTGCACCTCCTCGGCCCCGAAAGTGATCCGGACCTGACCGTTCGAGAGGTTGGTAAAGCTCAGATCCGAGAGCTGCGTGACCCCCCAGTCGCTGAGGTCCAGCGTATCGAGCCCGTCCTCCCAGTCCTGAATGCGCTCACGCTCGCCGTCGCCTGCAACCAGTTTGAACGTGTCGGACCCCGATCCGCCCCAGAGCCGGTCGGACCCCGCGCCATCCTCGATGATGTCGTTGCCGGCACCGCCCTTCAGCCGGTCGTCGCCGTCGCCGCCCGAAATTTCGTCATTGCCGCCGCGCCCTCGGATCAGGTCGTCCCCGATCGTCCCAAGCAGTACGTTGTCCTGGCCATTGCCATTAATCGTCGCCATGTCTTTCCCTCATTCAACTCTACGCAAACACACCCGCCAAACACTTCTGACGGGACGCGGGCTGAGTACTTGGGAAAACGGCCTCGTTTCTGTACCGCCTGCTACGTTAACGCGGTGAAAGTGCAGGGCACCTGCGCAACCTGAGCGCGATTTCGGCGTTCTTAAGGCCGGGGAGCCGCCCAGGCCTTGGCAAGACGCGGCAGCAGGGCGCGCTTCAGGGGCGCCTTGGCGGCGGCAGGGTCGATGCCGAAGGCGGGCAGAACGCCTTCGATCACCTGCGCGATCGTCTCGGGCTGCACTGACAGCGCCTCCCAGAGAAAGCTGTCGGGGTGGCGAGCCTCCAGACCGTGCGCTGCGAGCACACGGGCCGGAAAGTCGCGCAGGTTGAAGGTCAAAATACCCTCGGCGCGCCCGGCGGCGGCGGCCACGACATGCGCATCCGCGGGGTCCGGGAGGTTGATCGTTGTCTCCAGATCCGCCTCCGCGGGGACAATCGCACCCGGGAACGCCGCCGTCATCGCGGCACGGGCGCGGAGTGCGCCGCTTTCTCCGTCCGGCCCATGCTGGCGCGCGACGGCGATGCGCCACTCCTCGAGCACGCGCTCCGACCAGAGCGGGCAGAAGACACCCTGCGCGGCGCTCTCCAGCAGCAGCCCCCGGACAAGCGGGGGAAACAGCACGCAGGCATCCAGGAACAGACTTTGGGTCACAGCCCGCCCCTCATAGGGCGCTCGGGTCGAAGCACGGCCCAACCGTCGCCAACGTCGCTCGGACCGTTGGCGCGGCGATGGCGACCGCCCGCGCCCCAACCTGCGAGCGCGATGAGCTGCGGGTCAGCCATCCAGCCGAAAGGCGAGCGCCTTCAGGTAACCGGTCTCCGGCAGCCCGATGTGGACCGGATGGTCGGGACCGGCCCGGCCCGAATGGATCAGCGCGCCGCCACGGCCCGCCTTGCTGATGCCGGTCACGCAGGCCTTGTGGAACGCCTCCGGCCCCGCCGCATGACTGCATGAGCAGAGCACCAGGAACCCGCCGGGGGTCACCAGGGGTGCTGCCAGTCGCGCGACCTTCTCATAGGCGCGCAGCCCCCCGGCAAGGGCGCCCTTGTTCGGCGCGAAGGCAGGCGGGTCGCAGACCACGATGTCGAAGGTCTCGCCCGTCCGGGCATCCAGCGCGGCAAAGGCATCGGCCTTGTCGGTGGCATAGCGATCCGCGACGCCCATCCGCGAGGCCCCCTCCGCCGCCAGCGCCAGCGCAGGGACTGAGCTGTCGACGGCTGTCACCGATGACGCGCCCGCCGCCAGGCAGGCCAGGCCAAACCCGCCCACATGCGCGAAGACATCGAGGACACGTGCCCCCGCCGCCAGCCCGGCCACGAAAGCATGGTTGGGGCGCTGGTCGTAGAAGAGCCCCGTCTTCTGGCCACCGACCAGATCGGCGAGATAGCGTGCGCCGTTCATCGGCACCTCGACTGGGCCGTCGAGCGTGCCGCAAACGGTCTCGAGCCGCTCGTCCAGACCCTCCAGCTTGCGGGTCCGGCCCGTCGCGTTGACGACAATCGTCGAGATCCCTGTCACCTCGGTCAGAGCCTCGATCAGTTCGGTCAGGAGCGTGTCGGCCCAGGCGGCATTGGGCTGGATGACGGCGGCATCCCCGAAACGGTCGATCACGACGCCGGGCAGGCCGTCGCCTTCGGCATGGACCAGGCGATAGAACGGTGCGTCGAACAGCCGTTCGCGGAACGACAGCGCGCGGGCAAGCCGCGCCGTCAGCCATTCGCGCCCGATCTCGGCTTCGGGGTTCGGGTCAAGCATCCGCGCGGCAATCTGGCTCTCGGGATTGAAGGCGGCCACTCCCAGCGGGTGCTCGCCGTCCACCAGACGCACAACCGAGCCCGCCGCGATGTTGCGGGTCCGGCGATCCATCGCGATCTCGTCGGCGAAGGCCCAGGGCGCGCCGTGCGCGAGGCGTCGGCCCTTGCCGGGCCGCAGCTTGACGGTGGGGATGTCAGGGGTGCTCATCGCTACCCCCTAGCGAATGGGGAGCGCAATGTCTCGCCCGTAATCAGCCCGCTCGACTACACGCCGATGTACATCAATCCTCACCGCATATTCAGTTTGCGAGGAATTTGATGAGGATCCTCACCGGAGATGTCATCGCCCAGGCGGTCAGGGATGTACTGCCGCCGCAGGGTGGGCGGCCGTCTCCAGCCACGCCCTCAGATGATGCGCGAAGGAGCGGAAGCAGGCGATCTCCCAGGTTTCGGCATCGAAGCGCCAGATGGCCACGGCGAGGCCCGCCAGATGGGTGCGCCGCACGGTCCCCGGCGGGAAACCCTTGTCGGAACAATCACAAGGCGCGCCTTTTGCCAGCACCTCGCCGACTTTCGCGCCGGTCAGCCGAAATACGACGCGGGCGTCCGAGACGTCCAATGCCATGGCGTGTTGCCCCGACAGCGCCCCGTCCAGATCACCCGCAGCGCCGAGCACCAGCATCTCGTCGGGTGAAAACCAGAGCGCACAGGCGTCCGGGCCACCGGTGAGACCCAAGGCGCCTGGCGCGTCAATTCCCTGAAGTTTCAACGTGTTGGCGAGGTTATCGTCACCCAGATCTCCGCGCACGGCCACCATGCGCCGCCCGGGCGCCTCGGCAATCCCGATCATCAGCTCAGACATTCTGCTTCTCCCCCTTGGGGTCGTAGAACACCGGATCGACGATCTGGGCCTTGATGACGTGGCCCTTCTCGACCGGGAACTCCAGCCACTCGCCACGCCGCGACAGCCCGTCCTCGATCAGACCCATCGCGATGGAATGCCCGAGCGTCGGCGAGAAGTAGGTCGACGTCACGTGCCCGATGGTCGTCATCGGCTGGTGTTCGCGCAGCCGCTTGACCGCATGGGCGCCGTCGGGCAGCACCTCGGACGGATCTTCCGTGAGCAACCCGACGAGCTGCTTGCGCCGGGGACGGGTGAGATCCGGCCGCTGCTGCGCCCGCTTGCCGATGAAATCGTCCTTCTTCTTGGACACCGCCCAGTTCAGCCCGAGGTCCTGGGGCGTCACTGTGCCATCGGTCTCGTCGCCGATCATGATGAAGCCCTTCTCGGCGCGCATGATGTGCAGCGCCTCGGTCCCGTACGGCATGACCCCATGTTTCTCGCCTGCTTTCAGCAGCGCCTGCCACAACCCCAGACCATGGAGCGCAGGCGTTGCGATCTCGAAGCTCAGCTCGCCCGAGAACGAAATCCGAAAGAGCCGGACAGGGACCCCTGCCAATGTGCCCTCGACGTAGGACATGAACGGCAGCGCGAGGTCGATATCGGTCCCGGCATCCGCCAGCACCTGCCTGGCCTTGGGCCCGGCGACGGCGATCTGCGCCCACTGGTCGGTGACATTGGCCGTCCAGACCTTCAGATCCCACCACTCAGTCTGGATCCATTCCTCCATGTGCGCGTGCACGCGGTCCGACCCACCGGAGGTCGTGTGGCAGAGGAACTCGTCCTCGCCCGTGCGCACCACCACACCGTCGTCGAAGAGAAAGCCGTTCTCGTTGCACATGAGGCCATAGCGGCAGCGGCCGGGCTTCAGGGTCGACATCATGTTCGTGTACATGAGGTCCAGCAGCTTGCCGGCGTCGGGCCCCTTGACCACGATCTTGCCCAGCGTGGAAGCATCAAGCATTCCAACATGTTGGCGGGCGTTCAGCACCTCACGCCGCACGGCACGGTCGCGCGTCTCGCCACCCTGGCGGTAGCAGAACGGCCGGTACCAGTCGCCCACCGGCTCCCAATCCGCGCCGTTCTCGTCGGACCAGCCGTGGATCGGGCTCTGACGCACCGCCTTGAAGAGCGGCCCCTTCGCCGATCCCGCGATCGCCCCCATCGAGATCGGCGTGTAGGGCGGGCGGAAGGTCGTTGTGCCCACATCGGGGATGTCGGCACTCAGGGCTCCCGCTAACAGCGCCAGGCCGTTGATATTGCTTGTCTTTCCCTGATCGGTCGCCATGCCCAGCGTCGTGTAGCGCTTGGTGTGCTCGACGCTCTCGTAGCCCTCGCGGGCGGCCAGGCGCACGTCCGCCGCCGTCACATCGTTCTGGAAGTCGACGAAGTGCTTGGTCCCGTGGGCGTACTTGCCGCGGGACGGCGTGAACCAGTGGGGCGCCATCGGGGCTTCGTCCTCGCCGATCCCCTCGCCATTGGCAGCACCCGCGCAGGTCACGAACCCCTCGCCGTCCGCGCCCAGGGGCGGGCGTGCCGGATCGGGGTGGAAGAACGATTTCTCCGCGTTCCACAAGAGCTTGCCGCCGCAGTGCGACCAGAGGTGCACCACGGGGGACCAGCCGCCCGAGACCGCGAGCACCTCGCAAAAGAGCTTCTCCTCCCCCGCCGCCATCTCGCCCGAGGACCCCGTGATCGGCCCGATCTCGATCTGCTCCAGGCGTTTGCCGCCGATGGCCTTGGCGACGCCCATGCCGGGGCGCACGGGGATACCGAGCGCGCGGACCTGCTCGGGCAAATCGCCTACCGCCTCGGGCCGGACATCCAGCACGGCGCGGACGGTCGCCCCGGCTTCGTGCAGCGCGATCGCCGTTCGGTAGGCATCGTCATTGTTGGCATAGACCACCGCGCGCTTGCCCAGCAGGACACCCCAGAGCTTGACGTAGTCGCGCACGGCCGAGGCCAGCATGACCCCGGGCATGTCGTTGTTCGCAAAGGTCAGCGGCCGTTCGATCGCGCCCGTCGCCACAACGATCCGCTTCGCGCGGACCCGCCAGAGGCGGTGGCGCGGGCCGTCTGTACTGCCAAGGTGATCCGCCACCCGCTCGTAGAGCAGCGCATAGCCATGGTCGTAGATGCCGGCACCCATGGTGCGGAGGCGCATCCGGACGTTCGGACTGCCCTCCAGCGCCGCGACATCTGACGCGACACCGTCGCCATCGACCAGGGCACGCCCGCCCCAATGGGCCGTCTGCTCGACCAGCAGGACCTCTTCCCCGGCCTCGGCCGCTGCCCGTGCGGCCTGCAGCCCGGCGATCCCGCCGCCGATGACCAGCGTGTCGACATGCGCATGGAAGTGCTCGTAGGTGTCGGGGTCAGCCTCGGTCGGCGCCTTGCCCAGACCCGCCGCATAGCGGATCACGGGCTCGTAGAGATGCTTCCACGCGATCCGCGGGAAGAGGAACGTCTTGTAGTAGAACCCCGCCGAGAACACGGGCAGCTTGTCCGCCACCCAGGCGTTGAGCGCGCCCACGTCGGTCTCGAGCGACGGCCAGTGGTTCTGCGAGGTCGCGGCCAGCCCGTCGTGGAGCTCGGTGGTGGTCGCACGCTGGTTCGGCTCGAACCGCGGCCCCTCGCCGACACCCATCAGGGCATTGGGCTCCTCCGCCCCGCTGGCCATGACCCCGCGCGGGCGGTGGTATTTGAAGGACCGGCCGACCAGCACCTTGTCGTTGGCCAGCAACGCCGAGGCGAGGGTATCGCCTTGATAACCGTGCAGTTCCTCGCCATTGAAGGTGAAGGCAAGGGGCGTCGCACGGTCGATCAGCAGACCGCCGTCGGGCAGACGTCTTGCCATCAGACCCCCTCCCACTCGGGCCGTTTGGCCTTGATCTTCGCCACCAGATCCTCGGGCGGCTCCGAGGTCTGGGCCGTGTAGGTCCCGAACACCTCCAGCGTTACGGTGCAACGGGCGGCATGGAACCACTTCCCGCAGCCATAAGCATGGCGCCAGCGCTCGAAGTGCACGCCCTTGGGGTTCTTGCGCTCGAAGAGGTACCCCGCAAACGAGTCGTCGGACGAGCCGGCCGCATACCGGGTGAGATGCGCCTCACCGCCGGGTGTCAGCTCGGTCTCCTCGCACTCGGCCCCACAGTAGGGGCACCTGAGCATCAGCATGTCGCGCTCCGTCGTCCACGTGTTTCGGGGACCGTAGATCACATGAAGGCACTTGGCGATGAGGTCGGGACCCGTCCTCTCGCGGTCTGGGAGCGACTTCCCGCAGAATGGGACGGAGCCCTGAACGGGTGGCGGGCGCGGGCGTGCACGTCGCCTGCGGAACTGGGGGGTCTCGGTGGGGAGCGTCCGGGGGGCTGGTACCCCGCCTGTGAAGGTGTGGCAGCGCCACAGGGCCTTCAGGTAGATAGTTCGTCTGGTGGCGACACTGCCACGGTTCTTCCGCGATGCCTTGAGACCCGGGAGCTTCCGTCCGCCCCGAGGCGCCGCGCTCGTCCGGACGGGGCCGGGTGCTGGCCCGGCGCCCTGCTAGCGGGGCAGGTTCTAGGCGCATTTTCCTAAAATTCGATGAATTCCCCGGCGGTCATCCGCAGGCGGCGAGGCCCGCGCCCGCGGCGGCGGCCACCACCGCATCACCCACGAAGAACTGGCAAAGAGCTGCAATCATCAACAGGACCGCGATGCGGATCCGCGGCCAGAGCGCAAGGCTACGTCCCTGCTCGGCCTCCATCTCCCGCAGCTTGGCACCCGCGGCCTGAAGATCGCTGCCGCGCAGCAAGGGCCCGAAGATGTCCCGCTGCCAGAAGTACCAGACAAGCGTGATGCACCCGAAGAACGCAACGGTGCCGACCAGCCCGATGCCCTCGAACCGCAGCGGGTCGCAGACGCTCAGCGCGCCCCAGCTCTGGTAGGCCCAGACCCCGAAGAGGAGCATCTGGACGCCTGTGAGGAATATGGCCTGCATTAAGCTCAGCCTCGTTGTTGAACGGTTCTCAGGCAATCGCCATGTCTCCTGAATGGGCACTGGTGCGATTGTTACACTTGTCGTCGCCATTGGCGCCATTGGCTTCTTTGTCTGGTGGCAAATTGGGGTGCGCCGCGCACGGCGAGACGCCCCGCCGCCAGAACACTCCAATGCTCGCGCGGTTGTGACGCACGACGAGGGCACGCGCCTGAGGGAGAGCGCCAAGGGATGGGACTCCTACTGAGAGCATGACGTTGCGGTGCCAACCCATGGCGCGCCGCAATCCGTGGGCCGCCGACAAGTTGATCTGGGTCAAGGCGGAGGCTGCCAGCACAGTCTATTTGCGTAGACTGACAAAGCTGGAGCAGGCTTGGATGTCTACGAACGATCAAAAGACCGGTGTGCCCACACCCGCGGACCAGCCGACCATGGCGGACGACACGGCGCGCGTCCTGCGCATGGCTAAACGCACGATCCAACAGACCCACGAGGTGCTCGCGCACATCCACGAACAGAAGGTCGGTGATCAACAAACCCGCTGAGCGGCCTGAACTGATCAGTGCGCGACGGCGGCGGCCACGGATTCGTCGATCATGCGTCCTTCCTTGAAACGCTCCAGGCTGAAGGGATCGGCCACGGGGTCAGTCCCGTTAGCGATCAGCGAGGCCGTCGCCCAGCCGCTGCCGGGGATCGCCTTGAACCCGCCGGTGCCCCAGCCGCAGTTGATGAAGATACCCTCCACAGGGGTCTTCGAGATGATCGGGGAGCGGTCGCCCGTCATGTCCACGATCCCGCCCCACTGGCGCAGCATCTTCAGGCGGCTGATGATCGGGAACGTCTCGCAGAGCGCGGTCACGGTTTCTTCGATATGTTGGAAGCTGCCGCGCTGGGTGTAGTTGTTGTAGCCGTCAGCCCCCCCGCCGATGACCATCTCGCCCTTGTCGGACTGGCTCATGTAGCCGTGGACGGTGTTGGCCATGACGACGATGTCCATGCAGGGCTTGATGGGTTCCGAGACGAGCGCCTGAAGCGCCACCGATTCGACCGGCAGGCGGAAGCCCGCCATATCCGCCATCACGCCGGAATGCCCCGCCACGACGATGCAGAGCTTTTTGCAGCGGATCGCGCCCCTGGTCGTCTGGACACCGGTGACGCCCGAGGCATCGCGGTCAATAGCGGTCACCTCGCATTGCTGGATGACATCGACGCCCAGGTCCGAGGCGGCGCGCGCATACCCCCAAGCGACCGCATCGTGGCGCGCCGTGCCGCCGCGCGCCTGCCACAGCCCGCCCAGGACGGGGTAGCGGGGGCCGCGTGTCTCGATGATCGGGCAGATGTGCTGGCGGATCTGATCGGGGGTGACCATCTCGCTCTCGATCCCGGCCAACCGGTTGGCATGGGCCGTACGCTTCCAGGCGCGCAGTTCGTGCTCCGTCTGGGCCAACATCAAGACGCCGCGGGGGCTGAACATGATGTTGAAGTTGAGCTGTTGGCTGAGGTCCTCGTAGAGCCCGCGGCTCAGCTCGAAGATCGCGGCCGACGGGGGCTGCAGGTAGTTCGAGCGGATGATCGTGGTGTTGCGCCCGGTGTTACCACCGCCCAGCCAGCCTTTCTCCAGCACCGCCACGTTCGTCAGCCCATGGTTCTTGGCCAGATAGTAGGCCGTCGCCAACCCGTGGCCGCCCGCCCCGATGACGATCACCTCGTAGGCATCCTTGGGCTCGGGCGAGCGCCAGGCACGCTCCCAGTCGCGGTGGTAGCTCAGCGCTTTGCGCGCGAGGGCGAAGGCGGAATAGCGTTGCATCGGGCACACCCATCTTGCGATCGGGCGCGACCCTAACGCGATCCGGCGCCCAAGCCGATACGAAAGCGTCGGCAGACGGGCGGGACGCGACATGCGGGTGGTTGCGCGGGGCGGGACCGACCTCTACGTAAGCCTCAACGGGAGGCTGGATGCTGAGTTTCTACCTGATTGCGGGCGGTCTGGCGCTGGTCGCGGCGATCCTCATGGTGCGCCCGCTCCTGGCCGGGCGGAGTGCCGCACCGGCCCAGGCCAACACGGATGCCCAGGTCTTTCGCGACCAGTTGGCCGAGATCGACCGCGATCTGGAACGTGGCACCATCAACCCGACCGAGGCGGAAGGCGCCCGCATCGAGGTGTCGCGCCGCCTGCTGGCGGCCGATGCCCGTGCGCAGGCGTCCGGCGATTTGAAGCCCGCACCTCAGGGGCACTCCGGCATGGTGGCGGGGCTGGCCCTGATCGGGGCACCAGCCTTGGCTGCGGCGCTCTATCTCGCGGTGGGCAGCCCCGGTCAGCCGGACAGCCCCTTCGCCGAGCGCCAGGGCCTGCCGGCAGTCCTCGAGGAAATAGCCGCGCTGACCCCGCGCCCCAGTCAGGCCGAAGCAGAGGCCCGTGCGCAGCAGACACCCCAGGCGCAGCCGCAGGTCGATGCCGAGTACCGCGCCATGGTCGCGCAGCTGGAGCAGACCGTTGCCGACCGGCCCGACGATCTGCAGGGCCACACCCTGCTCGGCAATGCGCTGATGCAGCTGGGGCGATGGCCGGAGGCGGCTGAGATCTATGCCCGCGCGATCGAGCTGGCCGGGGATGCGGTTGATCCCGATCTCTTCGGCAACAGGGCGGAGGCGCTGATCCTCTCGGCAGGTGGCTATGTCTCGCCAGAGGCCGAGCGTGTCCTGGCCGAGGCGCTGCGCCGGGATCCGCGTGCCGACATCGCACGGTACTATGCCGGGTTGGCGGTACGGCAGGCCGGACGGCTGGAGGAGGCCATCCGGATCTGGCAGTCACTGCGCGTCGAGGCCCCCCAAGATGCGCCCTATCTCCAGTACCTGGATCTGCTGCTGGCCGAAACGGTACAGGCGGTGCGCGGAGCGGGTGGGCAGAGCGGTCCCTCGCAGGCGGAGATCGATGCGGCCCAGGAGATGTCACCCGAAGACCGGATGGCGATGATCGAGACGATGATCGGGCAGCTTGAATCCCGGCTGATGATCGACGGCGGCTCGCCGCAGGAATGGGGCCAGCTGATCGCCTCCTACGCGACGCTGAACCGGGCAGCCGAGGCGCGCTCGGCGCTCGATCTTGCGCTGATCGCCTATCCGGAGGGTGCTGCCCATGACGCGCTGATCCGACACGGCCAGAACCTCGGGTTGATCGAAGTAACTGCTCCGGTCGCCGGTCCCAGCGAGGCCGACATCGAGGCCGCACAGGAGATGTCACCGGAAGACCGACGCGCGATGATCGAAGGCATGGTCGGTGGTCTCGAAGAGCGATTGACCGAGGATGGCGGCACCGCCGAGGAATGGTTGCGGCTCATCACCTCCTATGCCCGACTGGGGCGGATGGAGGACGCAAACCGCATCTACCGGCTCGCCGAGACGGCACTGGCAGAACGCAGCGACCCCGCCCGCGGCTGGGTCAAGGAGCAGTCGCTGGTCCTGGGTGTCGACGTCGAATGACCGTTACCGATGCCGTCGATCAGCTTCCCGGGGCCGGGGCGCTGATGGGGCTGGACCCCGGCACCAAGACCATCGGTGTGGCGATCTCCGACGGGCTCCGGATGACGGCGACGGCGCTCGAGACCATCAAACGGCGCAAGTTCAGCCAGGACGCAGCACGGCTCGTCGAACTGGCCCAGGGCCGCAACGTGGTCGGTGTCATCATCGGCCTGCCCCGGAACATGGACGGCTCGGAGGGACCGCGCGCGCAATCGGCCCGCGCCTTTGCCCGCAATGTGGCCGAGCGGCTGGCCCTGCCCGTGGCGCTCTGGGATGAGCGGCTGACGACCGCCGCCGCCGAACGCACGCTTCTGGAGGCGGATACGTCTCGAAAGCGTCGCGCCGAAGTGATCGACGCGCTCGCAGCGCAGTACATACTCCAGGGAGCGCTGGATCGGCTGGCGGCGATTGCGGAAGACAAACATGAGCGATGACGTCTGGCGGCGCGCGGAGATCGAGAGCCCGTGCATCAAGGTCTGCGTCCTCCACCCGGAGGCGCGGATCTGTGTCGGCTGCTACCGGACGGGCGACGAGATCGCGGGTTGGTCACGGCTCACCGCAGACGAACGCACCACCGTGATGGAGGCGTTGCCCGCCCGCGCGAGCTCTCTGACTGTCCGACGCGGCGGGCGGCGGGCGCGCCGGCGGGACGGATGACGTGGCGGCACGGGCACCGCAAGTCGCTTCCGGATGCGCGACACATCGGGTAACATCGCGCGGGGAGTTTTGTTTGGGGATGCCTGACAGATGCGGGCGCACATGTTTTTCTGGCCGCTAGTTCTTATTTTGCTGGCCGTGGTCGCGCTCTATCTGGGCGGATGGCCCGGATCGGGGGGATACTCCGGCGACACCGTACGCCAGCTTTGGGTGTATCTGGTCGTATTCTCCGCCGGGATTGCGATCGCGGCCGCCGGTCGGCTGTTGGCGCGGACCGGTCCGGGCTTCGGGCAGGCCATGACGGTGGGGGCGGCGATGGCTGCCGGGGTGGTGCTGGCCCATACCTACCGCGCAGAACTGAGCACCGGCTATGACCGTCTCCGGGGTGAGTTCGTGCCGTCGGCCGCGCTGACCATCGCGCAAGGCGAAGCGGAGTTGCGCCGCAACTGGGATGGTCACTACCGTGCCGAAGCCCAGGTCAACGGCAGGCCGATACGGTTGTTGGTCGACACCGGCGCGTCGATGGTGCTTATCCCCTACGAGCAGGTCCAGGACATCGGGATCGACCCCGAAACGCTGGATTACTCGCAGCCGGTGAACACGGCAAACGGGCGCTCGACCGTGGCACCCATAGTGATCTCGTCAATCAAGATCGGCCCTATCGTGATCTTCGACGTGCCCGCGGCGATCGCACGCCCGGGCCATCTGAAGGGCGGCCTGCTGGGCATGAGCTTCCTCGACCGGCTCAGCGAAACGAGCTTTCAGGGCGACCGGTTGATCCTGCGCAACTGAAGCCACAGGCCCGGCTAAGGCCGGTCAGGGCATCTCCAACCACCAGTCGGGCGCCAAGCCAGGATAGGGGTCTGGCCGGAAATACGCGATGGCGCGCGGAGTGTTGCCACCCGCCGTCCCCCATGGCGCAACCCCGTGCAGCGCAAGGCGATGAACCAGGTAGGCCTCGCCCGGCCTGGCATGAACCGGGGTTCGGGGGCAGGTCTCGAACGCCGAGCGCCGTGCAGCGACGTAAGCGTCGGTCACGTCTTCCTTAGCCCAGTCACTGGGTGCGATCCCCCGGAAACGCTCCTGGAAGGCCGCGCGCATCAGATCATGCGAACCTTCGTAGACGACCATCGGCGCTGCCTCGGGCGGGGTATCCGTGAGCGGGATACCGAGGATGAAGCCATGCACCTCGCCCAGGGCGCGCCGGCGCCCCGGCATCTGGCGCAGCAGTCCATCGACATGCGCAGCATCCCGATCCCGGCGAAACCGAAAGGCAGCCTCGCTTTCCCCGTCCCACGGTTGCGGATAGCCGGGAAAGCAGACCGAGACCTGAGCAGGATCCCAAGAGATGTCCTGGCGATCCAGCGTATCCAACGCTGTCGCCACGACAGTCCCGGACAAGGGGGGTATGCCCCGCCCGGCCACGGCGCCGTCCGGGCCGTTCTCCAGAACGTTCACGCCGGCGAACCACGTGCCGCCGCAGCGCAGCCAGGTCTTCAGCAAGGCGGGATCGGTCCACAGCTCCTCGGCCACCGGGCAGACCGCCTCGACCCAGGCCGCGAGCAGAGGGTCATAGGGGAACCGGATCCAGCCCGTGCGATGGAAACCGGCCATGTCGGGAAGCTGCGAGCCACTGATCATCGCCGAGGTATGCCGCCCGGCGCCCTGCCCGTCCAGAGCGAGGTCCGTCACGCGGCCTGACGCTCGACCACGCCCAGCGCCTGCTCGACGAGATCGATCCCGGCACCGGGAAGATGCGCCCCTTCCGACAGCACACGTCGCCAGCGCCGGGCACCGGGCCGCCCGGCAAACACCCCCAGCATGTGCCGTGTGATCTGGTGCAGCTTGGTCCCCGCGGTCAGTTCCGCCTCGATATGAGGGTACATCGCCCGAACCGCGTCCGAAGGCGCCAAAGGCGGCGTGGTTGCGCCGAAGACAGCTCGGTCGGCATGTGCCAGGATGGCAGTCGGATCGTGGTAGGCGGCACGCCCGATCATGACGCCGTCAAACGTCTCCAGATGCGCCGTGGCTTGGGAGAGGGACGCAATCCCGCCGTTCAGCACGATCTCCAAATCCGGGCGCGTGGCCTTGAGCCGGGCGACCAGCGCATAGTCCAGAGGCGGGACCGTGCGGTTCTCTTTCGGGGAAAGGCCCTGCAACCAGGCCTTCCGGGCGTGCACGGCGAAGGAGCGCACACCGGCATCCGCGACCCTCGCGACGAACGCCGGAAGAACCTCGGCCGGGTCCTGCTCGTCCACCCCGATCCGGCACTTCACGGTGATCCTTGGCCCGTCCGGTCCGGCGGCATCTATCATCGCCGCGACGCAGTCGGCCACCAGCGCCGCCTCGCGCATCAGACAGGCGCCGAAGGCCCCGTTCTGAACACGGTCCGACGGGCACCCGCAATTGAGATTGATCTCGGCAAAGCCCTTGCCGCGGGCGATCGCCACTGCATCGTGCAGCTTGCGGGGCTCGGACCCGCCCAGTTGCAGGGCAAGCGGATACTCCGCCGCGTCATGGCGGAGCCACCGCGCAGGCTCGCCGTGCAACAGCGCGTTCGCCGTCAGCATCTCGGTATAGAGGAGCACATGGCGCGAGAACTGGCGGTGAAACAGCCTGCAATGACGGTCCGTCCACTCCATCATCGGGGCGACTGACAGCCTGGAATGTCGATTGATCTGCATACTTGTGTGTCTTCAAACCGTTGGCTTTGAGGCCCGCTACGCCGGCGCACGCCCCGATATCCCCGAAAGTGCCCCTATACCACAACTCATTGCGCACACAGCGCACATGAGAACGGCCACCATCACCAGGCTTCTTCAGGCGCATCCCGGGTCCAGATCAGACGCGAGGGCCGCTATGCGAGCGAGACGTTCCTCCGCCGCGACGACACCCATCGTTTGGCCCGCGAGGCGGAGACCCGGGTGGATCAGGGTTGGCGCCGAACAAGTCGTCCGTCTCCTGCCTCCAGACCTTTGGCGACCTCATCGACCTTCATGTAGCCGACATGTGCGAGGTAGGGAAACCGCCCAGGCGCAGCAAGGTCGCGACGCTGACCACGCCCAAGCGTCTCGGTCTGTTCGGCAAAGGTACATAGCGGGATCGTCGCCCCACCACGGACGAATTTGACCCTCTCCCTTTGAACGCAACCGCCCTGAATGGAAGAACGGCTCGTTCGAAGGAGAGGCTCGATGGGCCTTAAGCGCTGCAAACCCGAGGAGATGATCTCGGCGCTGCGTTGGGCTGAGGTTCTGCTGTCGGAGGGCGTCAGCGTCGGTACTGTCGTCCGGCGGCTCGGTGTCGCGCAGGTGACCTGTTACCGGTGGCGCAAGGGCTGAGCTGCCCATATCCGTCATGGAGGCTTCGGTCATTCCTCCAAGCCTCAGGATCATCAACGGGCAGCCTGGTTTTTCCGCATTGCGCGATGTTGAGATATCGGTTCACAAGTCCAGCGCAAGCAAACCGCACGTTTCCCGCGTATCTGCTGTACTTTTGGAAAAACCGGGGAACGTCATTAACAGGTTGGCCTCATAGCGCACACTTGCGAGTCATGATTTGCGGACGTTGGAACGATCTGCAGCATCGATAAATCTGGGTTCTCAGCGGACCCTAACCGCAAGAACCCCATGTGCCACTTACGCTTCGCGGAGACTGCACAAGACGTCGCGGACGCGCACCCATTGCGAGGCGTGACCGAATTGCTGCTTTCGCAATCTCGTGATATTCTACTTGCTCAATACTTTCAAGAAACGTGGGGGTTTGTGAAATGGATAAGCAAATTAAACGCCAGCTTGAGAAAATCATGGACGAGACGACGGGCGCTTATGCGGACGTGATTGTCCAATTCAAGTCGACCCGAAGCAAGGCGTTGAAGGAGCTTTTGTCAGCCGCAGTCGAGACCGAACTCAACAGATCAATGGCGGTTAGTGCAGCCACGATTTTGCCCCCGCCTCGCAGAGCGTTTTCCGGAGAGAAGTCAGCCCGCAAGATCCTACGCACTCAGAGTGCAAGTCTGGCAGCCAACATCGCTCTGAGTTCCGTCGGCGCCATCGCGGACATCCTCCGGGGTGAAGTTGGTGAAGCCATGGCCAGAAACTTTCTTGGTTCGACCATCGTAAGCGATGCCATCGACAAGGTCCGCAAGTACAAAACGCAGAAGAACAGAGCGGCCCCACTCTCAATGCCAAACATCGACGGGGCCCGGATCATGGTCCATCGCGGCGAACTGCCTGACATCATGGCTGAGGCCGGAGAGACGCTCGAAGGCGTCTACGAGAACACCGTGATCAAACCCCCCCGGGTCAGCAAAGCCGACGGCAGCGCCGAATTGCTCGGCGGCGGGTATCAAGGCACCACATGGGGTCTCGAGCGAACAAGTACGCTGAGTGCCTGGGCGACATTTGGCACCCGGGGTCAGCGAGCCGATGGATCCAAAGTTCGTGTCGCCGTGCTTGACACTGGAATTGACGCGACCCACCCGGATCTCGTTGGGAAAGTCGCGGATTTCGCGGAGTTCGATTTCTCGGGCAATGTCACGGCTCAAGGCGTTGCCAACGCGCGTGACAGTGGTGAGCATGGGACCCATGTGGCCGGCACGATCGTCGGCGGCAACGCAAGCGGCGGCTGGATCGGCGTCGCCCCCGATGCGGAAGTGATTGCAGGGCTCGTCCTGAATGGCGGTGCAGGCGGCACGCTGGCTCAGGTGATCGCGGGCATCGACTGGGCGGTGAACAGCAACGCCGACATCATCAACATGTCGCTTGGCGGCCTTACCTTCGACAGCTCGGTCGATACGCCCTACCAGCGGGCGATTGTCGATGCACTCTTTCGGGGTGCGCTTGTCGTCGCAGCGATCGGCAATGACGGCCATCAAACGACAGGCGCGCCCGGCAATGACTACTTCTCGCTCGCGGTAGGTGCGCATGACATCCAAGGCCGCTGTGCAGGGTTCAGCGGAGGTCGGACGCACGTCCTGACCCAATCGAATGTCATCAACGACGACTTCCTGCCGCTTGTCTACACGAAGCCCGACGTCTCGGCCCCCGGTGTTGCGGTGAAATCCTGCGTGCCGAACAATGGCTATGAGAACTTCAACGGCACGTCGATGGCCACACCGCATGCAGCGGGCGCTGCGGCGCTTCTCTACGCGGCAACCGATATGCGCGGACTTCCGAACAACCAACGGGCTTTCACGGCGAAGGACCTTCTTCTCGGCGGTGTCTCGGATCTCGGCGAGTCTGGACAAGACCAACGGTTTGGACACGGCGCAATCAACGTTCTTCGCTCGATCGATGAAGGCATCAAGCTCGGGTTCTGAAAGAGCTCTCTGGGTTCTTCTGGGGGGCGCAATTCTGATTGCACCCCTCGTCCCGCTGGAAGAGATTGCTCAGGCGACGAATGTGTCGGCCTGCGCAGCGATCATTCTCGACGACGATTCCAGAGTGGAGGGTGTCATGGCGCCTCACGCGAAGATCTCAAGCTCGGTTGCCGCTGAAATGGCGCGTAGTCCAGATCAACATCTGGACGTCGTGATCGTGTTGAATGTGCCAAAACCTGATCTGTCGCATCTTTTCGGAAAGCGCGGCGCAGAGCCGCTGCTGTCGGAGGAAGAACGTGGGCGTCGGATCGATGCGGCGGAGGCTGAAGTCGCGGCAATCCTTGAGCGAACAGGTGGCGTGGAACTCAAGCGTTTACGCAACGCAGCCTCGATGCTGGTCCGTGTTGACGCAGTTGCTGTCGAGAACCTCGCGGCTTCCGACTGCGTGCTCGAGATCATCGAGAATGCTACGTTAAGGAATTGACCTGGTAGTTTGTCTCGGACGTGGTCCCGTGCGCATTGCGGGGCGCAGGTGAAGTACACCGCCCGCATGTCTCCACCCCGCTCATCCCGATTGCCGAACGTTACGTCGACGTTGGACTCCGCGCCAATGCCTAGCCATTTCCGTTGGTCCAACGATGAGCCAGCCGTGGCCAATTGATCGTCGCAGTATAGTAGAGGCACCCCACATCTTTCCCAGATCCGCCGTCCCGGCGGACCGGAGTGCCCGGGAGGATGCGGGGCTCGGGCAAGCCCGCATCGTTGGTTGCGACGGCAAACCTGGTCCGTCGGTCGCGTGGCAAAGCTAGGCTGTCCGGCCCTTCCCAACCCATCCTGTCCGCCGGCACTGACCAGGCGTCGAGCACGAAAAGAAGCCTCAACCCTTCAGGGCGCTACCGACACAACAGCAACAATAGAAGAGGTTGACGAACCATGCCCACCTAAAGAACCAGCGGTACGCAAGGTTGAGATGGTTCTCCTGGCAGAGACGGCGCTCGGATCGGATGCCATGGCTCTATCCGGTTATGAGCGTCCGGATCATGAGTTGCGGATCGACCGATCTTGCGGAGCCGGTGACCTGGCGGGACGTGTTCCTCGATGCTGAACTCGTAGAACAGCGACGATTGCGCAACCTGGCTCGGCCCCATCATCCGCCCGACCCTCCTGTTCTCGGACCAATTGCATCAGGCGCTCACAGCTACTTCAAGGATGAGTTCTTCAACAGAGTCCACCCCTCGTTCGCGAACGACGAACATAAACGCTACGAGCTTACGATCCGGGTTCCGGTTGGGCGAAAGCGACGCGCGTCGGAACTAGTGGGCAGCCGCAAGACGGTGTCGAGCAATCTCAACGGCATGGCAGGCTGTTCACCTAAACCGCGCCGTCATCAGGTTTGGAGAACATGCGCCTTTGGAGACCACTCTAAGGCTTCTCCCACGGAGTTGCAGTGCTCAGCCCCGACCACTTAACCCTCGAATACACGAGCATCAACAACGTCACACCAGCCGACGTCTACTTCGGACGCGACAAAGCCATTCTAAGACAACGCGAAAGGATCAAACGCAAGACACTCGAAGCGCGACGCTTGCATCACGGCCAGCACGCCGCATAGTCAAACCAACA
>JBCCDA010000080.1:0-21184 GCA_039033215.1 Pseudomonadota bacterium
ATAGCCGTATCGCCGACGCTCTGGCGTTGCTATCAGACACCCATGTCCGAAGAGGTGGTGATCGAGGCGCTTGGCGCCCAGGGTGATGGGACCACGGGTGATGGTCTCTTTGTGCCGGGCGTGCTGCCGGGGGAGCGGGTGCGCGTCACGCGCACGGGCCACCGCGCCCGGGTTGAGCGCCTGCTGGCGCCCTCGGACGACCGTGTCCAGGCCGCCTGTCCCCACGTGGATGCCTGCGGCGGCTGCAGCCTGCAGCATGCATCCGATTCCCTTGTCGCGCGCTGGAAACGCGATCTTGTCGTGCGCGCGCTGGCGGCGAGAGGGATTGATGACATCGAGGTGCGGGAGACCGTCACCTCCCCCCCTGCGAGCCGCCGCCGCGTCACCTTCGCGGGCAGGCGCACCAAGAAGGGGGTGCTGGTCGGCCTCCACGCCGAGGGATCGGAAGAAATCGTGCCGATCTCCGGCTGCATCGTCGCCCGGTCCGAGATCGTGGAGGCGATCCCGATCCTGGAGCGCATTGTGGGTGCCGGTGCCAGCCGCAAGGCCGCGCTCAGGCTTCTGGTGACCGACAGCGAAGCCGGTCTCGACGTGTCCGTCACGGGCGGCAAGCCTGTCGAAGGCGGCCTCTATGGCGAGCTGATCGCGATCGCCGCGACGTCGAACCTCGCGCGTCTGGCCTGGGAGGGCGAGACCGTCGTCACTCGTCGCGCGCCCGCCCAGCCCATGGGCAAGGCCCAGGTGACCCCGCCCCCGGGCGGTTTCCTGCAGGCGACGGCGGAAGGCGAGGCGGCACTGATCGCGGCGGTCCGCGAAGCCCTGGGCACGCCGCGCCGGGTGCTGGATCTCTTCTCGGGAGCGGGCACGTTCGCCCTGCCGCTGGCCGAGACGTCGGAGGTCCATGCGGTGGAGGTGGATCCGGACTCGCTCGCGGCCCTGGACGCCGCATGGCGGCACACGCCCGGCCTGAAGCGCATCGGGACCGAGCCCCGCGATCTCTTTCGCCGCCCTCTGCTCGAGCGGGAGCTTGCCGGCTTCGATGCCGTCGTCTTCGATCCGCCCCGCGTCGGCGCCCGCGCGCAGACCGAGGAACTGGCATCGGCGGACGTCGGCAGGATCTCCGCCGTCAGCTGCAACCCTGCCACCTTCGCGCGGGATGCGCGGGCGCTGGTCAACGGCGGCTATCGTCTCGACTGGGTGCTGCCGATCGACCAGTTCCGCTGGAGCCCGCATGTCGAGCTTGCCGCGGCCTTTTCGCGCCGCTAGCCCGAAAACGTTTCAATCTCGGTCAGATTGAAAAAGGATCTCGGTCCAAACTCACTAGCTTGAGCAAAATCCGGGGATCTGATTGATCCATTGAGATCCGTTCTTGCTCTCGTCCGCCCGGATCAGCTTGCCGGTATCACCTTGCCGGGGTTCATCGTGCCATTGGGATCGAGCGCCGCCTTCAGTCGCCGCATGACGGCGATCTTCTGCGGGGTCGCGTTCCGCGCGAGGATGGCGAGCTTCGCCGTGCCGATCCCGTGCTCTGCCGAAACCGATCCTCCGGCCGCTTTCACGCCCTGTTCCACGGCCATGGCCACGGCCGTCGCATCCGAGTCGCCGAACGGGGTTTCCCGTCCGATGGTGACATGGAGATTGCCATCGGCGAGATGCCCCAGCGCAAAGAGCACCATCCCGTCTCCGATCGCGTCCAGGCGGGCCTTCAACCCGTCAACATAGCCGTCAAAGGCCGACAGCGGCAGCGAGATATCGAACCAGAGCTGATGGGCCAGCGTCCGGTTGGCGGCAAAGCTGTCCTCGCGGATGCGCCAGATGTCGTCCGCCTCCCGCGCGCTCTGCGCCATGATGGCATCCAGAACGGCGCCGCTGTCCATGTGCGGGGCGAGCGCGTCGGCCAACCTGTCCTCGCCCGCCGCACTCTCCAGGATCAGATAGACGGGCGCATCGTAGAAACCCAGTACAGCCGCGAGCCCGACGTTCTCGGCCACACGCCGGGCAAACTCCCGCCACATGATCTCGGCGCGCAGCATGCCGTCCTGGTCCTGCACATCGCGCATCACCCGCACCGCGGCGGCGGCGTCGGGGCAGGCGCACATGACCGTCGCCGACGGCGGGTCGGCGCGCTCCAGCCGCAGCGTGACGCGCGTGACCACGCCCAGCGTGCCCTCTGATCCGCAAAAGAGCTGGCGCAGATCGTAGCCCTCGTTGTTCTTCGGTACCCGGGCCAGATCCCGCAGGATCGTGCCATCGGCCAGCACGGCCTCCATGCCCAGCACCCGCTGGCGCATCATGCCGTAGCGAAAGGCCTCCATGCCCCCGGCGTTGGTCGAGACGAGGCCGCCAACGGTCGCACTGCCGCGCGACGCGGTGTCGATCCCCGGCGACAGGCCATGGATGGCCGCGGCTTCCTGCAGCGCCTGCAACGTGACGCCCGCACCTGCTTCAGCGACACGCTCCACCGGGTCGATCTCGAGGCCCTCTAGCCGATCGGTCAGCATGACAAGCTGGCCGGGTGCTGACACCGCCCCGCGCGCGAGCCCCGTGCGCCCTCCGTGGGTGACGACCGCGACCCCCGCGACGTCACAAAGCGACAGCACCCCGGCCACCTCATCCGCCGATCCGGGCCGGACAGCCAGTCCGGCCGCCAGGTTGTCGGCATCGATTCCGGGGTCCATGAGTGCAAGCTGGTTGGCATGCCGCACATGCTCATCGCCGACGATCGCGGCCAGCGATTGCAGGAATGCGGTGTCCAGAGCCATGAGAGTCCTCCCAGGTCCCAGTCTATGCGCGCCGTTGGTTCGGCAAAAGCCCCCTTGCGACGGTGATACATGCCCGGGCAGTGCAGCGCCGCGGGCACGGGATCGTCGCATAGGTGCCGCGTTGACCCGCGGCCTTGTCCCGCCATACGTCAGCCGCCGGGCGTCGGTCCCCAAGGGGCGTTCATCAGCAACTTGTTCTGTTGATCCAGCACCAGCGGGCGGAACTTGGCGGCGAACGCCATGAACCCCTCGTCGGCAAAAACGCGGGCCCAGAAGGCTCGCCGATCCGCGTCGTCCTCGAACCGCCAGAGATGGACGATCTGGTTCATCGCGCCGATGTCACCGGTGAAGTAGCCAATCAGCCTGCCGTCCTCCAGCTTCGACAAGGCGGGCCAGCCAAGCGTCTCGTAATAGCCGACAGCCTCGGCCATGGCGCCAACCCGGAGGGTGTAGGTTCTCAACTCATAGATCGCCACGGCGTCTTCTCCTCGTGATGGCCGATCTCGATGTCCCGCCGCTACGCTCGGCTCACCGAAGTCGGGGCGGTGGCCCCGGCCTGCCTGAACGCAGGTAGAGCCGATAGTGCGACAACTCCTGACCGCGGAGACGCTCCAGTTGCGACTCGAGGGCCGCCGCGCGCCGGTCGAGCCAGGCGCGCACTTCCCAACCGGCGACCCAGGCCGCGAGCGGCCCCGCAGGAAATGGCCGGTCCGGCAGGATCAGGACTGTGCCCACGCCGCCCAGCACCGCCGCCAGCAGGATCAGATTGTACCGCGAGTCGCCATGGCGCAGGCGCCGGATTTCGGCAGCGATCTCCCCCTCCCGCAGCCGCCCGTCCATCGCCGCCCTCAAAGCACCGGGACGTACAGATCTCCGGGCGAGAGCGTGAAGATCTCGCAACCGTCCTCTGTCACGCCGATCGCGTGTTCGAACTGGGCCGATAGCTTGCCGTCCTGGGTCACCGCGGTCCAGCCATCGGGCTTTGTGCGCGTGCGGTGTGTCCCAAGGTTCACCATCGGCTCGATCGTGAAGAACATGCCGGGCTGCAGAACCGCGCCTTCCCCCGGACGTCCGAAATGGACGACGTTCGGCAGATCGTGGAACACGCGCCCCAGTCCGTGGCCACAGAAATCGCGCACGACCGAACAGCGCTTCGCCTCGGCGTGGCTCTGGATCGCATGGCCGATGTCGCCGAACGTGTTGCCGGGACGGACCTGGTCGATCCCCTTCATCAGCGCGTCATAGGTGACCTGGATCAGCCGGCTCGCGAAGGGCTTGATCTTGCCGACCGTGTACATCCGCGATGTGTCGCCGTGCCACCCGTCGACGATGAGCGTCACATCGATGTTCAGGATATCGCCGTCGCGCAGCTTCTTCGGGCCAGGGATGCCGTGGCAGACGACCTCATTCACCGAAATGCAACTCGCGTGCTTGTAGCCGCGATAGCCGATGGTCGCCGACGTCGCCCCGTTGTCGATGACGAACTGATGGATCAGGTGATCGATCTCGTCCGTGCGTGTGCCGGCCTCCACGTGTGGACCGATCATGTCCAGGCATTCCGCCGCCAGCCGCCCGGCCGCGCGCATGCCCTGAAAATCCTCCGGCGCATAGAGACGGATCCCCTCGCGGGTCCGGCGCTCTCGCCCTGTGAGGTCGGTGGCTTTGACGGGCTCGTTCATGGGGTCTGCCTAACGATCGGGATGGCCCGATCCAACGTGATTCGGAAGGGACTAAGCATACAGGCATACGCTAACACCTCGACACCCCGCGCCCGCGCTGCATCAAAAGCACGAGCGTAGGCCGGGTCGATGTCGTCCGCCAAGTCCAGCCGGTCGCAATCATCCCGCTGGATGACATAGAACATCACGGCCCGGTGCCCAGCCTCAACCTCGGCCGCCAGATCGCCCAGGTGCTTGGTTCCCCGGGCCGTGACGGAATCGGGGAACTCCGCCAGGCGCGACGCGCGGCACAGGTGGACGTTCTTCACCTCGACATAGGAATCGGCAAGCCCGTCCTGCTGCAAGAGGAAGTCGATCCTGCTGTTCGACCCATAGCGCTGTTCCGGGCGGATCCCGCTGTAGGCGGCAAGCTCCGGGATCTGCCGCGCGGCAAGCGCCTCAAGCACCAGCTTGTTGGGGACGCCCGTGTCGATCCCTGCCATCGCATCGGTCATCTCGACCAGCCGCCAGGAATACTTCAGCTTTCGCTTGGGGTTGTCCGCGGGCTCCAGCCAAACTTTCAGGCCGGGCGCGTTCAGGCCCATCATGCTGCCCGGATTGGCGCAATGGGCCGTGATCACCTCGCCGCTCTCCAACTCGACATCGGCAAGGAAGCGTTTATACCGCCGCACCAGTTTTCCGGAAACGAGGGGATGCGTGAATTCCATGCGCCCCATCTAAAGCCTTGCGAGGGCATTGCAATGACGCAACCGACAGCCGCCATGCTGGTGATCGGCGACGAGATTCTCTCGGGCCGCACCCGCGAGGGCAACGCCCATCATCTGGCCGGAGTGCTGACCGAGATCGGCGTGAAGCTGGTCGAAGTCCGCGTCGTGCCCGATGTCCGCGAGGAGATCATCGCGGCCGTCCAGGCGCTGTCCGCGAAGGCGGACACGGTCTTCACCTCCGGCGGGATCGGGCCGACCCACGACGATATCACGGCCGAGTGTGTGGCGGCGGCCTTTGGCGCACCCATCGGGGTGCGGGACGACGCCCGCGAGATCCTCGAGACCCACTACCGCGAGACGGGGCGCGAGCTGAACGAGGCCAGGCTGCGGATGGCGCGTATCCCCGAGGGGGCGGAGCTCATCCTCAACCCGGTCTCCGCCGCGCCGGGGTTCAAGATCGGCAATGTCCATGTGATGGCGGGGGTGCCGTCGGTCTTCCAGGCGATGGTCGAGAATGTGCGCCCGACGCTGAAGGGCGGGCCCAAGGTGCTGTCCTGGTCGCTCCGCTGCGAGATCGGTGAGGGCGATCTGGCCGGGCCGCTCGGGGAGACGCAGCTCGCTTTTCCGGATGTGTCCATGGGCAGCTACCCGTTCGTGACGGCCACTGGCGTCGGATCGGTCCTGGTCCTGCGCCACGCGGACCGACCGCGGCTGGAACAGGCCGCCGTCGCCTTGCGGGGGGCTCTGACGCCCTTGGGCGGACCGGTCAGCGAAGCCCCGCCCGACTAGGGTGCAGCTCCCTCAAAGCAGGCCGGGCTCGCTCATCACCGCACGTCCCGCGCTTTCGAGGAATGGCTCCAGTTCCGCGTCGATCTGGGCCCAATCGACTGACAGGTCGGTGGATGGGTACCGTTCATGGGTCTTGAGAAGAGCGATCCGCAAATGCGTTGGCGGGTGGCTCTCGTCGATGCTTGAACGCTCCTTCTCCAGGTTGCCGATCGCCTGGTTTATGTGGTCTGCGTATGTTTCGGTCAGCTGCTGTTTCAACCCGCGCATCCATGCGGCACCCGCCCCGTCGCCGCGCGGGATTGCGCGCTGGGCAAGGATGGCGACAAAGTCGCCCGACACGAGCTTCTGCAAGGCAGAGATCATCGGTCCGGTGCCCGCTGTTTTTGCGGCAAGGAGATCAGCGTAGAACTCGGCCCGCTGCGACTCCCTCATTCTCAAGAGGTAGAACCCCCTGAGGAACAGGATGAGCAGGCGCCCGACGGCTTCCATGCCCAGTTCAGCCAGCGCTTCCAGCGTGCCTGCGTGTCGCTCGAACGTATCACGCGGGCCCGGAAGCCAGACCTGGATCCAGCTTTGCAGCGTGTGTTCGGCACTCCCGACCAAAACGCCCCTGGCCGGATCTGCATTGACCTCGTGTGCGAGCTCGTGGGCCAGGATTGCGAGACGTTCGTCGTGTTCCAGGATCTGCCACATCGCAAGGCCGATCCCGAGCACTCTCGAGCGTCGCCAGCCGACCCGTGCCATGAACGCGTTGAAGCTGGCGTCGACAACCAGAACGTCGACCCGGGGCGCACCCATCCGATCTGCCAACTCGTCGATCAGGTCAAAGAGCGCCGGCATCTCTGCCCGGGTCAACGGCATATGTCCGAGACGGCCTGCTGGGGGCAACAGGACCCAGGCGACGCCTAGGACACATCCGCCGACAATCGTTCCGACCCATGAGAAGTCGCCCGTCAGGATGATCCACACGCCGAGCGCTGCGACCGGTATCGGTGTCAGCAATATCGCACATGCCATGACCTGGACGGCGATGGTGAGTGGTGTCGGCTTGGGGCGCAGGTCTTGAGCAGTACTCGCAACGATGGACTGAAAATGACGCTCTGCAATCTTCTGCTGGAGGCGGTTTTGCCAAGTCTGGGTTTGCATCTCGGTACTGCCGTGTTCAGAGTTGCGGTGCGACGTCCGTCTCCAGCAGCGATGCACGGCGGTCGTGCCGAGTCGACTTTTCTGCACATGTTTGGCATACGTTTGGCATACGCAAAGCATACGAATGTCATACGCTTGGATTCCCGGCGCAAGTCGGCTATGCGGGCGCCTCCCGATCCGGGGTATTGTCTGAACAAGGAATGGAGTCATGGGCTATCGTATCGCCGTCGCGGGCGCCACTGGGAACGTGGGTCGCGAAATGCTGAACATCCTCGACGAGCGGCAGTTTCCTGCCGATGAAGTCATCGCTCTCGCCTCGCGCAGGAGCATGGGAACGGAGTGCGGCTACGGCGATAAGACATTGAAATGCCTGGATATCGAGACGTTCGACTGGTCCGGCATGGATATCGCCCTGTTTGCCATCGGCTCGGAGGCGACGGCGAAGTACGCGCCTCGTGCGGCCAAGGCCGGTTGCGTCGTGATCGATAACTCGTCGCTCTATCGATACGATCCCAACATCCCGTTGATCGTGCCGGAGGTGAACCCCGACGCTGTCGAAAAGTACAGCAGTCGCAATATCATAGCGAACCCCAACTGCTCGACTGCGCAGATGGTCGTCGCGCTGAAGCCGCTCCATGACCGGGCGCGGATCAAGCGTGTCGTCGTGTCGACCTACCAGTCGGTAAGCGGTGCCGGTAAAGAGGGCATGGACGAATTATGGCGCCAGACCAAGGGGTTATACGTCCCAGGTCAGGAAGTGGAGCCGAAGAAGTTCTCCAAGCAGATTGCGTTCAACGTGATCCCGCATATCGACGACTTCATGGACGACGGCTCGACCAAGGAAGAATGGAAGATGGTCGCCGAGACGAAAAAGATAGTGGATACAAAGATTAAGGTCCATGCGACCTGCGTCCGCGTCCCGACCTTTGTTGGCCATGCGGAGGCAGTGAACATCGAGTTCGAGGATCCGTTGCCCGCAGACGAGGCCGCCGAGATCCTGCGCACAGCGCCGGGGATCGTGGTCGTGGATCGGCGTGAAGACGGTGGCTACGTGACGCCGATCGATTGCGTTGGCGATTACGCCACGTATATCAGTCGCTTACGTGATGATATTACCGTCGAGAATGGCATCTCGCTCTGGTGTGTAAGTGACAACCTGCGCAAGGGCGCGGCGCTGAATGCCGTCCAGATCGCCGAGCTCTTGGGCCGGCGCTGCCTGCAGAAGGGCGACGCGCTGGTCTGACCGTGGCCCCGACGGGTGCCCTCTTTGGGCGCCCGCAAACGCCCATGGCGCCGTCAAACAACCCGTATTCCAAGCGTATTGCACCTGTATTGCAGCTGTAAGTACACAATGTCGACGGCGGGAGGTTAACGCAGTCGCTCCTTCAGCCCTGCCTGCCGGTCGATAGACATCAATCTACCAGTAGACAGTGATCTGTCTGCCACCTGATAGGGAGACCCCGATATGGCCGAGGACATGCCCCCCCTGGCGTTGCCCGATGGCATTCGGGCGGGGTACGTCCCGACCGAGACCGGACTCACGCATCATGTTCTGGAAGCGGGCGATCCGGGCCGACCGATGCTTCTGCTTCTGCATGGGTTCCCGGAACTTGCGTTCTCCTGGCGTCGTGTCATGACGCCTCTGGCAGACGCCGGCTATCATGTGGTCGCACCGGATCAACGGGGCTACGGTCGGACGACTGGATGGAACGGCGGCTATGATGACGATCTGTCCGCGTTCTCGGTGCCAAACTTCGTCCGCGACGCCGTGGCGCTCGTTCGTGCGTTGGGGTGCGCGCGCACCGACGCCGTGATCGGGCACGATTACGGGTCGCGTGTTGCGGCCTGGGCCGCTCTTCTGCGCCCCGACATCTTCCCGCGGCTCGCGTGCATGAGTGCGCCTTTCGGCGGACCTCCGCCGATACCGGCAGGGGCGACAGAAGTGCACGACGATCTCCTGCGTCTGTCGCCCCCGCGCAAGCACTATCAGTGGTACTATGCGACCCGCGAGGCCGCGCCCGATATGGAGAGCCCGCCCGAGGGGCTGGAGGCCTTCCTGCGGGCGTACTTCCACATGAAGTCTGCGGATTGGGCTGGCAACCGGCCCCACAGGTTGGAGAGCTGGCGGGCCGATCAGCTGGCGTTGATGCCGACCTACTACGTGATGGAGGCCGGTCAGACGATGCCCGACGCCGTGCGGGGAGCAATGCCAAGCGACGCCGAGATCGACGCCTGCGAATGGATGCCGCGCGAGACGATGGCGTTCTACGCGGCGGAGTACTTGCGCACCGGCCTGCAGGGGGCGTTGAATACGTATCGCTGCGGCACCTCTGCGATGTTCAACCGCGATCTCTCGGTTTTTCAGGGGCGGCCGATCGAGGTGCCGGCGACGTTCATCGCGGGGGCGCAGGACTGGGGCTGGGCGCAAGTGCCGGGAGCGCTGGAGGCAATGGAGACCGAGGCCACGACCGATTGGCGCGGGACGGTGCTGATCGAGGGCGCGGGACACTGGGTCCAGCAAGAGCGGCATGAGGAGGTTGTGACCGCGCTCTTGGGCTTTCTCGATCGATAGCTAGGTATCACCCTGCCGGCAGGTAGGCACCTACCGGCAGAAAGATAGTTGCAAGGCCCACCGCCATTGCGCACAGCCGGACCATGGGGTTGCCTTGGCCGATGACGGCGAAACTGACGAGGCCCAACCCGACGCCGATCTTGAGCGCGGACAGGACAGCACTCAGGGGAAACTCTGCCAGGCCGATAAGCTCGGGGTTCGCGATCATGCCGAGCGGGATCAGGTAGAGCCCGATCCCAAGCGCCATCGCGCTGAGGGCAACTCGCAGCCAGTTCTCGCCAACCATGCCAGCGGATATGAACACGGCTCCGCAAACAGGTGGCGTGATCGTGGATAGAAGCGCGTACCAGAAGACGAAGAGGTGCGCCTGCAGAGGGTCGAGACCGAGGCCGATCAGGGCCGGTCCCGCCACCGAGACGCAGATGACGTAGGCGGCGGTCGTTGGCACCTCCATCCCCAGGATCAGGCAGGCGAGCGCCGTCAGAAGGAGCGATCCCCAGAGCGTGCCGCCCGATCCTGATAGAATCAGCGATGTGATCTTGACCCCCAGCCCGGTGATCGAGAGGACGCCGATCACCAGCGAGGCGCAGAGGATGATCGAGGCAATCATTGCCACCTGCCGGCCCGCGGTGAGGCAGGCGTCCTCCAGGCGTTTCAGCGTGCGCCGAAAGTCGACAGTCAGCCGACCATCTATGAGGAGCATGGCCGCCCCGACGAGGATCGCTCCACAGGCTGCATACTGCGGTGTCAGGCCGACCACAAACATGCCGATCATCAGAATGGCGAACGGCACGAGGAAGAACGCGGCGGTGATCGCGACGTCCCGCGCTGGTGGCCGTTCCTCCTCTGACAGGCCGCGCAAACCATAACGCCGGGCGTAGAGATCGATGCCAATCCAGACGGCAAGAAAGTAGAGCAAGGCAGGCAGCAGCGCCGCGGCCATGATGCCGGTGTAGGGAACGCCTGTCAGCTCGACCATCACGAAGGCCCCCGCGCCCATGAGCGGCGGCATGATCTGGCCGCCCGAGGACGCCACGGCTTCGACCGCACCGGCAAGGCGGCGGGGATACCCAAGCCGCGTCATGGCGGGAAGCGTGATGGCGCCGGTGGACGCGACGTTCGCCGAGGCGGATCCCGAGATCGACCCGAACAGCGCCGAGGAGATCACAGACACCTTTGCGGCACCACCGCGCAGCCGTCCGGCTGCTGCCGCGGCCACGTTCATGAAGCCCTGTCCGGCCTCCCCGGCGTTGAGCACCGCGCCGAAGATGACAAAGATCGCGACCACACCGACCGAGACCCCTGTGAGGCTACCCCAAAGACCGCCTTCGGCGATGGTCAATGTGCCGAGGAATGACCCGAGCGGCGTGCCAGCGTGGCCGAACTCCCCGGGAATGTGTTGGCCGAACACCCCGTAGAGGAGCGCCAGTGCTGCAATGACCGGCAGCGGCCACCCGATTGCGCGGCGTGCGGCCTCCAGCGTGACCACAATGAGGACGGCGGCCAGCACGAGCTGGCCATCTCCCTCAATGAAGCCGTATTGATCGCCAAGCTGCTTCTCGTGCAGTGCGATCCAGACACATGCACCGATACCCGACATCGCGAGAGCGCAGCCGGTAAACCAGCCCGCCCGGGACGTACTACCGTAGACAAGCACCCAGGGGAGCGCGAGCGCCATATGAAGGGGCCGCGCCACGAGGTTCGGAACGAGACCCGAGTAGATCAACCCCAGGTGAAACGCGATCGTCGCTAGGCCCAGCGCCGGCCAGAAAACTCGTCGAAGATGCATAGGCGAGCGCTGCCAGCGCGCCTCACATCTGAGCGTCGGTCAACGCAAAGCCCTGTTCCTTGTAGTACCGAAGCGCACCGGGGTGGATCTTGCCTGTGATGTTGGCCATGAGCCCCTGATTGACGCCGTTCCACCAGGCAGCATCCGCGCCCATCGCGGCTTTCTGCTCCCAATACGTCTTGGTAAGCAGATAGGCCGTTTCCTCATCCATGGCGCTGGTCGCAAAGGCCACCACGGGGAGGGACGTCGTCGTGATTGGCATTTCCTGCCCGGCATAAGTCCCGGCGGGGATCACAAGCTTGGTGCGCTTTGTCAGCGCGATCTGGTCGTCGTCCAGCGACAGGACCCGGACACCGGTAGACGCTGCTGCTTCGATGACGTTCGGTGCTGGGTAGGAGCCCGCGGTCACGAAACCGTCGATCTGTCCGTTCTGGAGCGCTGCGCCCGCGTTCGAGAGCTCGGCATCGGCGAGGTCAACTTTGCCTTCGAGCCCGAACAGCCCCAGATACTTGGCGCCTTCGCGGGCACCGAACGAGCCTTTGCCGATCAGAAGACGCTTACCTTCGAGGTCCAAGAAGCTCTCGATGCCGCTATCGGCGCGGACGACAAAGTGCATCGTCAGGGAGGGGATGGGGAAGAGTGCGCGGATTTCATCGAAAGCCGGCGATTCTTTGCCCTCGAACATTGCCTTTCCGCCCTGCGCAAGGCGGACCAGAACCGGCGGTGTGGTGAAGACATAGTCGCCGCCTCGTGCACGAACTTCCATGACGTTCTGCACCGAGCCCTGGCTCTCCTCGACCGTGACGATGATCCCGCCGTCGGTTCCGGCCTTCATCGCCTCGGCGATCTGTACTGCCATCTGGTAGTAGGACGATGTCGTCTTGGCGGACTTGTAGGTGACCCGGGTCTCGGCGTGGACGGTGTATGTCCCCGCCGCGACTGCCACCGCTGCAAGGGCCACGGAAAAGAGCTTGCGCATGCTGAAGCCTCCCAAAGCTGTCATTCTGCCGGCGTTCCGCCGGTCATCATGGCTAGGGTATGGCAAGCTCCCCCAAGGAACGCAATCGCGCGCGTTTCCAGCGCTCAATCGTCGTCGTTGGCTGCAACGGTCAGGCGCGTGACCAGATCAGGGCTGATCTCGCCACCGTCGGCAAGCTCAAGGAACAACCCTTCTGGCGTGCCGCGTAGGCCGCTGACTGTCCGAGGGATCTGCGCGGGCACTTCCTCGAGCACTTCGGTGCCATTGAGGTAGTTGAGCATGATGACGACCTCGGTGCCTGCGGCGGAGTCGCCGTTCAGCAGTCGGCCGTCCCATTCTCCATCCACGGCGCCGGGCTCAAGGGTGATCTCCTGAAGCAGGCGTCCGTCTTCGGCGCGCACTACGGCTTGCACCGCGGTTGCTTCGGGGTTTGGCGGGACCGTGAAGTTAACATCCTCGCCGTCTGACACAAACGCCCCATCCGTTGCGACCACATCGCGGCCGATCCAGGATGCAAACGTTGCAAGATCAGCGCTGAAGCTCTGTTCGATGAACGAGTCGAGCCGTTCGTTTGTACCGATCACCTGCTCGACGGTCGAGAAACTGGCGAGCTGTTCGATGAACTGCGTCGAATCCAGCGGTGACATCGGATCCTGGTTGCGCAGCTGGGCTGTTAACAAGGTTAGAAAACTGTCGAAATCCGCGCTCGCGGCGTTGCGTGAGTCACCGCCATTGCCGGAGCCGGTTGAGGCTGGCACGACCGGTCCGGGCAAGAGGGTCGTGAGTTCAGAGAGAGTCATTGCGTGTCCTTCTCAAAGACGAACGTCGATCGACGCGCCGGTGGCCGATTGACCAAGGAATGCTTTGGGCCGGTGGGTGATCTGTGCGACCCGTGTCTCGCTCAGCGGATGCAGTGGCGGGCTATCCTGCCCGTCGTTGTCCTGATCACCGCCGCGGAACGTGCCGAAACCAAGATCGATCTGATCGAATCCTGCTTCGGCGAACTGCTGCTGCAGCAGGTCCAGGTGGCGGCGCAGCAGATCGCTTGTTCCCCCACGCTCAACCGAAATCGTTGCGCGCAGCGTTTGATCCGCAAGCTCCATGGAGATCTCGATCCGGCCCAGTTCTGGGGGGTCAAGCATGATTTCGACGACGCCTCCGCTCGCTCGGCTACCGGCGGAGGCGACAATTTGCGGTGCGATGTGTCGCTCGACCACGGCCTGTGTCTGCAAGTCCGCGGGCAGTGGCATGAACGAAGCAGTGGGCGTTGAGGCTGCCCGAGCCTGGCTTTGAGCGGTGGTGGTGGCGCCTGGCGTTGCCGTTTGGTCCGCACTCGCTGGTTGCGATTGGAGAACGGCGGCTCGCTGCTCGGGTTGGTGCAGCATGGGCGCCGGTGCCTTGATCTCAGGTTGCGCAAGCGATCGTTCTCGGGGGGAATCATCGCTTGGGCTCAGTACTGTCTCTGCCGCCGCGCGCCTTACGTTCGCGCGCTCCGTTGCTGATGACGGTTGCAAACCCCGTGCAAAGGTCTCGGATTGCGGTGCCGGGAGCGGGGAAGCGGTGGTCCGGGCGTCGACTGACGCGCGGCTGACGGTGGTCTCCGCACTTGCCGCTTCGGCGACCTTCACGGTTTGTGTGATCCGCACGTCGCTCAGTGCAGTGGTATCGTCTGCCGTTGCACGAACAGATGACAAGGTCGACGCGTCCCCCGCAGGTGGTTGCGTCACCGTTGTCACCGATGGCTGTCCGGGAGCGCTACCCTCCGGTGGTCGCACGAGGTTCGAAGGTACAACCTGAGAGGGCGTATCGCCTGCACGAGGCGCTGTGGGTGCCGGCGCGTCCAAGGGCGCACCCGTAGCCGATGCGAGCCGCTGTGTTGGCGCCTCTGAAGTGGTCTTGGAGCTCGTAGCCACGGGTGAAGGCGCTGAAGCTCCATTCGACGGGTTCTTGGTCTCCTGTCCCGACTTTACCCCGTTCGCGATCTCCCCGGCAACACTAGGTCCTAGAGCCGTGTTCCTGTCTCCCGTGACCGAGGCATCTACACGCCGCGTCACCAGGGTGTCGGGGGCGTCCTGTTCGATCACGCCATCTATCGTTGCCAACGAAGCAAACTCACCATCATCTGTGGGAGTTGTGCCGTCGTCAGTGGCGGCTGGACTGTCAGTTTGGCCGGTCGTTGGGATCGGTTCGCCAGAGCCTTCCTGATCGAGACTGGATCTACCCGATTCTTCGGCTTCGACTGCGGCGGCGAACTTGTCGTCGGGGGCAACGGAGGCCGCGTCACGAACAATCAACGCGTCTTTCGAGCGCGCACTGGGGCGCTGAGTGAGCATTTCGGGCAGATCCATTGGAGCTTCCTGCTTCTGCGGTGTCTGGGTGGTCATAGCGCGGCAGGGATTACGGATTCTTTACCACGTTGATGTTTTCTCGGGATGTCGCCGATCAGAAGGAGTCGACGGATGGACATTGCGCTACCGGGCGTTCAGCCCTTTACCGGGACGACGCGGCCGACCCACCCGGAGCCGTCGGCGGGACCGAAGTCCGACGCGGAACTCAGATCCGTAGCGCTGCGTTTTGAGACCGCTTTCGTGGCGGAGATGCTCAAGCATTCAGGCGTGGGAGAAATGCGTGACGGTTTCAATGGCGGGGCGGGAGAGGCGGCATTTAGCGGTCTTCTGACGTGGGAGTATGCGGGCGAGATCGCCGAGCGCGGTACCATGGGGATCGCCGACAAGGTCTACGCCGCGCTGCGTGAGCGGGCGCAGTCATGAGTGCCGCTCTGGAGGAGCGTACGGCGTCTCCGTTCTGCGATGTGGTTGAGGACGCGCTTGGTGTCTTGGAAGACGAGCGCGTGGCGTTTCTCTCTGGGGCGTATGACCGCGTCGAGGCCATCGTCGAACGCAAGAAGGCCGCGTTGGTGCGCCTGGAACAGCTGATCCCAGACGCGCCGCGAACTGACGACACGGTGACTGCCATGCGGCGTCTCATCGCTGCCAGCCGGCGGAACGAACAGATCATCCAGGCTGCACGGCAGGGGCTCGCACATGCAAGACGGCGTATTGCTGTGATCAAGGATGCCGCACGCGGTGTCGTTGCCTATGCCGAAGACGGGAGCCGGATCGCAAGTCAAGCCGACCTGATCGGAAGCGGTAAGTCTGCGTAATTCGACATACCTGTCCTGAATTCGGGCAGTCGGCTTTACCGGACACTAAGCGTTTCAAAGCAATGTGCATTCCGCGGCCGCAAAGAAGTGGTGTGCAGGCCCGGGGCGAACTTCTCGGGTTCTTTGTCAGAAGACATGTTCCCATGCGGGTGGTCAGACGCCGCCTTGCAGTCCCATCCGGGACAACCCGAAAACGCGGCACGAACCCGCCGCCCGAAAAAGGAATGATGTCAATGGTTGCTAGTGTTCTGACGAACAACTCGGCGATGACCGCCCTGCAGACCCTTCGCTCGACGAACGGTAAGCTGGAATCGGTCAACAACATGATCTCGACCGGCAAGAAAGTGTCGACCGCCAAAGACAGCGCGGCCGTGTTCGCCATCTCCAAGATCATGGAATCCGACGTGGCCGGCTTCACGGCCCTCAACGAGTCGATCTCGCTGGGTACGGCCACCGCGGGCGTAGCGGCGAACGCTGCTGAGTCGATCGGCGAGCTGCTGAACGAGATCAAAGGCAAGATCGTTGCCGCGAACGAGGAAAATGTCGACCGCAACGCGCTGAACAACGAAGTGACCTCGCTGCGTGACCAGATCACCAGCATTGTCAACTCGGCCCAGTTCAACGGCCTGAACTTGATCGACGGCTCTAACACCACGTTCAGTGTCCTGTCGTCGTTGAACCGCGATGGCGCGGGAAATGTTACGACCGGCAACGTCACCCTCGACACAGCTGTTACCAACCTGAACGCCGTCGCTGGCCTTGCGTTGGACGATGGCTTTGGTGCGGGATCCGGCTCGGCGATCACGGTTGCTGCTCAGACCGGTACGGATCAGTCAACGCTTCCGGGTGGCTTTGACAACGACGGCCTGAACGTCATCGCGTCCGGGTCGGATATGGTGATCACCGTCGCTGCCGTTGGATCGGCTAACAACGCCGGCGCTGGTGCGTCGTCTCTGTCTGAGGCTACGACGGGTGAACTTACTGGCCAGGGCGAGTTCCTTGCTGGTGATATCATCGAAGTGTCAGTCGGTTCGGTCCGCGGCGTCTACACTGTGCGGTCGAACGATCTCATCGAAGACATCGCCGCTGGTGTTCGCGCATCGCTGATCGATGCTGGTATAGACACGACGCAGTTCACGGTGGAATCTGATGGCGCCGGTGCGGTCACCGTGACCAACAACGGACCACTGGAAGTGGCTGTGGATGTGTCGGCATCGCGTGGCTCGGGTGGTCTCGCGGCCCTCAGCGGGGTGGACATCTCCACTGGCGGTGGTGCTGCAACTGCACTCGGCACGATCGAGGCGGTGATCCAAAACGCTACTGATGCCCAGGCGGCGTTGGGTACAGCTCAGAAGCGTCTGGACATCCAGGGTGACTTCACAAAGAAGCTGATCGATAGCTTTAAGTCGGGTATTGGCGCCCTCGTCGACGCCGACCTCGAGGAAGCATCGGCTCGTCTGCAGGCCCTACAGGTTCAGCAGCAGCTGGGCATCCAGGCTCTGTCGATCGCCAACCAGGCACCGCAGAACATCCTGGCACTGTTCCGTTAATCGCAATAGTCGGGGCGGGTTTGACCCGCCCCGTACTCCAGTAAAGTCCTACTTGTTGGGTTGAACGGCCCTGCTGCCTGAAAGGTTCAGCGATGTCTGCGGTTGCAAAAATGCAGAACGGTTATCTTACGGCGACAAGATCGATCGGTACGCCGAGAGAGATCGAGTACCGCCTGCTCAGTGACGTCACGGGGCGCCTGCGAAAGGCGAGTGGTCCACAGGGTGATTTCAAGGATTTGGCAGCGGCGTTGCACGACAACCTCATGGTCTGGCAGGCCTTGGCGATTGACGTTGCCGAAAATGAAAATGGCCTACCAGCCCAACTCCGCGCGCAGCTCTTCTACCTTTACGAATTCGCACTGAACCACTCCCCAAAGGTACTTCAGTCCGAGGCTGATGCGTCAGCTCTCGTCGATATCAACACGGCTGTAATGAGCGGATTGCGCCATGCACAGACCAGGAAGGGAGCAGAGCAATGCCAGGTTTGATCCTGAAGTTGCGGGCTCACGAACAGATCCTCGTTAACGGCGTTGTCATGCAGAACGGCGACCGCAATGCCCGCCTGATAATCAAGACGCCTGATGCAAAGATCCTGCGTCTCCGAGATGCGATTCATCCGGAAGAAGCGAACACGCCGGTCAAACGAGTTTGTTACATAGCGCAGCTCATCGTGGCAGGCGAGACCGATCCCGTGGACGCAAAGCCACAATTGGCAGCAGGCATCGGACAGTTGGCGGACGCGCTTGCCGGACTGGAAGGGTTCAATCACCTTGAAGATGCAATGGAAGCAGCGCGCGACGACAACTTCTACGCTGCACTTCGGTCACTTAGAAAGCTCTTGCCAATTGAAGCCGATCTTCTTTCTCAGCCGCCAAGCACTCCGCGCGCTGTGAGCCAGTAGGGTCCGCCATGCCGCTTCCCCCCGCTATACCGCTCTCAGGTGTCGCCGGTTTGAGGTTCCTTGATCGGACCTACGACCGACAGTTTGAGGTGTTCAACTCAAGCCCTGACGTTGCGCGCGAGATCGCGTATTTCGAAGAAAACGCTGACGCCATCTCCAGCGTAGATGATCTGATGGCTGATCGGCGAATACTGAGTGTTGTCCTCGGCGCGTTTGGCTTGAGCGAAGACAATGGCAAGTTTGCCTTCATTCGCAAGGTGATCGAAGAAGGGAGCATCGAACCCGACGCCTTCGCGAACCGGTTGGTTGATCCGCGGTATCGCGAAATGGCTGACTTTCTTGCGTTCGGGAACTTCGGGAATGCGTTTGCTCAAGGTGACAAACGCGAGGAGCTAGTTAGCAGGTTCAAGGAGCGTGAGTTCGAGCTATCCGTCGGAGAAGTTGACTTCGATCTGCGCCTTGCGATGAACTTCCGTCGGGAAGCACTTTCGGTTGTTGAACGGATTTCAAATCCTGACTCCGCCTGGCTAGGCCTCTTGGGTTCTCAACCGCTACGCGCGGTCTTGGAGGGCGCCCTCAATTTGCCCAGCCAATTTGGTACTGCAGATCTGGACACCCAGGTTGCGGAAGTGAAACGCCGGGCAGACAGTTTCTTTGGCATAAACGAACCATCCGATCTCCTCGATGAAAACGTGCTCAATGAGGTGGTTGACCGGTATCTGGCTACTAGTCAGCTTGAGAGCGGTGTAATTGGAGGAGGTGTGCGCGGTACGGTCGCTCTTAGTTTGCTACAGTCTGGCGGAATTGGATTTGGTGGGCAGGCGAACCTGTTCGCATCGAACTTTGTTTGAATGGACTTACCCTGGTACTGAAAACTCCGCTTTGATCCGGTCTCTCAACTGATCTCGCGTCTGACGGTACGCCGTGAGCTTCTCCTCTCGCCGCTCCCCGAGGCCGGTCGGGTCAAGGGTTGGCCAGTAGCTCACTTCGACATGAACCTCTCGGGTGCGATCTAGAACATAGCGCTGGGCGCCGGGTGAAAGCGCAATTACCCGGTCATAGGCGCCGAGATCATCTCCCCAATCCTCCATCTGCTCGAACGTGCGTGACCTGTGCCGTGAGATATCAATGCCCAACTCCGCGGCGACACTTACCATGAACCCGTCTACTTCAAGATCGTTGAATATCCCTGCCGACTGAACGAACACGCGGCGCCCGTGCAGAGCCTTCATCAGCCCTTCTGCCATGGGCGACCTCACTGCGTTGTGGTCGCAACAGAAGAGGATCGAGCCAGGCAGGCTCATCTCTTTCAGCTCCGGAACTGGAGCGCGCAGATAACCGTGAACAGCCGCCGAGCGGTCTCCATATCCGTCATTATCTTTCCGTCGAGCCTTTCAGTGAGGATCTCTGCGCCTTCATTGTGCAGGCCACGCCGCCCCATATCTATCGCCTCAATCTTCGACGGTGGCAGCTTCTTGACTGCATCGAAGTACTGTTCGCAGATGGCGAAGTAGTCCTTTATAATGCCGCGCAGGGGAGACAGCGAGAGCCGCAGTTCGGTTGCCTGATCGTCGATCTCAGTTCGGACGTCGATCAAAAGCATCCGCTCGGCCATACCGATGCCAAGTTTGTATGGGCCGACTGGCATCTCGGCTCCGTCGCGTGCAATCGGGCGAAACCGGTTTTCTTCGACAAGGTCGTAGACGGCAACCTTCAGCTCCTGCTCGATCTCTGGCGTCCGAGCTCTGGGTCGATCCTCAATCAGGTGCACGGAGCTGAGGCGGTCTGTGGGGGCGTAGCTGTTCAATTCAGGCGCTCCAATCGGCATTCAACAGACAATGCATGCGCTTCGAGACCTTCGGACCGCGCGAGTGTTGCGGCTGCGGGTCCAATCACGCGTAAGGTATCTGGAGATACGGCGGAGAGGGTGGTTCGTTTGAGAAAGTCCATTACCGAAAGGCCTGATGAGAAGCGCGCTGAGCCGTCGGTCGGCAGCACATGGTTTGGCCCGCCGACGTAATCCCCGATCGCTTCCGGCGTATAGGCGCCCAGAAAGATGGCACCGGCATTTCGGACACGAGCGGCCAGCGCTTCGGCGTCAACAGTCAAGATCTCCAAGTGTTCAGCTGCAATCCGATCCGCGAGAGCCGGGGCTTCGGCAAGGCTTTCCACCACGATGATCGCACCGTGATCACGCCAAGATGCGCCGGCAATCTCGCGGCGTTCCAGTGTTTGCAACCTTGCCTCCACGGCTTCACCGACCGCCCGAGCGAACTTTGCGTCGCTCGTGATCAAGATTGCTTGTGCGGTTTCGTCGTGTTCCGCCTGCGCCATCAGATCCAACGCGATCCAGTCTGGGTTGTTGTCGCCGTCCGCAATGATCAACACTTCTGATGGGCCGGCAATCATGTCGATGCCTACAGTGCCAAACACTTGGCGCTTGGCTGCGGCGACATATGCATTCCCGGGTCCAGTGATCTTGTCGACGGCCGGAATCGGATCTGATCCATATGCCATTGCTGCGATGGCTTGGGCGCCACCAACCCGGAAGACGCGATCAACCTGGCACAGGTTTGCGGCGAGTAGCACGAGTGGGTTGATTTGCCCGTGGGGAGTGGGCGCACAGATGATGATTTCGTCGACGCCCGCTACTTTGGCTGGAATTGCATTCATCAGCACAGACGAGGGGTAGCTCGCTAGGCCTCCTGGCACGTAGAGGCCGGCCGCCCGAACCGGCGTCCACCGCCACCCTAGGCGAGCCCCGACATCGTCGGTCCACTGGGTATCTTCTGGCAACTGGCGAACATGGTAGGCACGGATCCGCTCGGCAGCCAGTTCGAGCGCCTCCCGTTTCGCGTGGGGCACTGTCGCGATGGCAGCCTCAATTTCGGCCGGACCGACCACCACAGTGTCAGGCGTCAACTCCAGATGGTCGAAGCGATGCGTCAGTTCGAGCACGGCCTCGAGCCCCCGTGACCGCACGTCGGCGATGATGTCACGCACGACCGTGTCGACGGACGCGCCGGCAGCCACACGCGTCTGCATCAGCCGTGCGAATGCGGTCTCGAAGCCAGGATCGCGGGTGTCGAGGAATGTGGACATATTGGACTCTGCGTTGCGTAACGTGGCTTCATAGGTGGCGCATGG
>JBCCDA010000081.1:0-20964 GCA_039033215.1 Pseudomonadota bacterium
ACCAAGCGCTGGCGCCCCATCTCGCGCGCAGTGACGACGAAGAGATACGTACCGCTGAGGACTGATCCGGCGAACCAGGCCAAGACCACATGGATGACGTCCCCACCAAGCACCGTCACGGCGCAGACGCCAACGAACCGGACCAGCGAGTTCAGCGAGTATTGGATCGCCAGCGTGTCCACTCGATCGAACAACCGCATGACGCCGTTCGGTGTCGCGTGAGTGATGAAGATCAAAGATAGAACAAAGAACGGCGCGAACGACGATACGTTGTCCGGCCACTCGAACCAATCCGCTGCCCAAGGCACCAGGACCACTGCCGCAGCAATAGCAATAGCGAACGACACGAGGTCCAGTGCCAGAGTGAAACCCACCAGGCGGCACAAACCGACGTGATCACCTCTCTCCTGCGCTGTCGCACCGAACCGTAGCACGGCCTGCCAAGACTGGAACTTGACGATCTCCGAAAACAGCCGCGTATAGGCCTGCAAAAGCAAAACAACGCCCAACTCGACCAAGCCAAAAACCTGGATGACCACAGCATTGCTCGCGAGGTTCAGGACGCCGAACGTAACCCGGCTGCCAAGAATCATCGCCGAATTCTTCGCGAACCTCCGCCAAATGTCGCTCAGCAACATCTATTGGCCAGATTATCGCCACATGATGGCATCATGCCAATACGGATGGAGAGGTCGCATCGCATATCGTGCGGCGCTTGCCGAAGACCCCCTTCTCGTCGCAGACGAGTTGCCAGCGGATACGGGGATAGCGGCGGGCAGCGAGTTCCATCTGCATCTGCCACCAATACGGAGGTTGCTGGATGGTGTGTGCGTTCCGCCCATCCAGTAGGATTGCTTCGGCAGGATAGCAGGCGGCTGCAACGTAGACGAACTTGCGCGCGCGCCGGAACATATCATCGATCACCCAAGGCACATCAAACGGTGCAATATGTTCGACCACATCGGTCGAGATGACGCCGTCGAACTCCTCGTCGCCCAATTGGGCGATCGGCGCATGACCAGGGTCGTACAGCCGAACCCGTGCTCCGCGCCAATCCGGATGCGCGCGCCACGCCGACGCCTCGGAATCGCCGGGTAATCTGTCGTAGCCCTGCCCCTTCCCGGCGCCATAGTCCAACACAGTCTCTGCGCCCGTATCAGCGATCAGCGCCGAGACCGTTCCACTGTGCTTGGACAGCCGTCGTCCATCGAACGGGTCGGCATCGTCCGGGTTGACCAATGCAGCGTCGCCTTCGTGCATCCGCTGGTAGAGCCCGACCAGTTCCGCGAACTCGGCGCTGGGTGTAGCGGCGGCGAAGATCAGGAACCCTGCCGCGTCCGCTCCCCGCTCGAGCTTGTGCCAAACGTCGGCCAGCGGGCTAGGAGTATACTTCAGCAGGTCGGGAAAGGGTTTCCACGGCTGTGTGTGAAGGGTCGTATAGTGCAGGCAATCAGTCTCCTCGACCGAATACTCGCCGTCACGCGAATTCCAGGAGCCAGGCATCTCGCCGAACAGGCCGGCAGACGACACCGCATCCTTGAAATGCGCATGCCCCTTACCCGCCACGACGTCGTCCATGGTCCAGACCGACGCCATCGCTTCGCAGTCGATGAGCATCACCGAGTTCTCTTTCTCCGAGATCGCCAGAACGCCTTTTCCGCCCATTTCCATGTCGAACAGACGTGCTGGATCGCTCAAGTAGATCTGATCGACGTCGTTGTAGATGCCGCGGCCCTTCTCTCCCGCAAAGCTAGGAATGGCGTATCGGTAGTTTGTGAAGCCTGTTTTCCAGCCCGTCCGCTCGATACCGACGATATCGGACATCAGATAGATCTCGTACGCGCGCGCTGGGTCGCGCTGCTCCAATACGGACCATACGAAGACCCTGGTCGCACGGTACTGACCCGGCTCGGTTCCCAGAAAAATCCGGACAGGCGGGCGCTGCGACGGCTCGTGACCGGACACAGGCGGAATGGCGATGCGCTCTGGGCGCCTCGTCGAACCCGGCTGTCGCTCTGGCGCCTTTCGGAACCAGTGTGCGGGCTGCCTGTTATACCAATGTGTTTTGTAGGGGTTGGCCATATCACCCTCTGATCGCGTTACGGCGTCTTTATCGGACAGATCACCATGACGGCAACCGTTGACAGATCACGCAAGGGCCGCGCGCTAGCCCTGCTCGGTACAACCTGGGATGTCGTCCGGGGCGCGGATCCAGTCCTCGGTCTTCCCAAGCAACCTGACGCCCAGATACGCACGCACGCGCAGACCGTCACCTCGCTGCTTGATGTCCAGATCGTAGGTACTGCCATCCTTGGGATTGTAGATTTTTCCGCCCGACCAACGCCCCGGCTTCTTCTCACGAAGGCGCGAAATGACATCGATACCGCACCAGGGGCGCTGGCGCAGCGTCGGGTCTGGGTTCTCTCGGTCGATCTTCAGCTCCCCGCCCCGGTAACGGGGCTTCTTTAGCCAATCGATCCGACCGCACATCTCCTCGCCACAACGGAAGAGAGTGATTGCGACGCCTTGCTTTCCTGTCAGCCACCGTCCTTCGATGGACGAAGTCCCCGCCAAAACACTGCCCGACAAAGCAAACATGACCGTAGCAAACACGATCGTTGTCTTTGCTATCGCTCCTAGCCAACGGCTCATTCCACAATCCTCAACTAGTTCTGACGTCCGTTAAGGCCTGAAGCAGAAGACGCCAGCAGCACACAAACTCGGTTTGATGGGTATCACGAGGCGACCCGCAACTTCCGTCTTGGCAAAAACTGATCCATGCCAACACAGTAGCGATGCGAGCTGCCCGACGGAACGCGTCGTCTTGGCACTCACCGAATTGGAACCTGTAGGCCCATCTGGGACTCGCTCATTCCGACATCAACAAAGCTTCCACTTCGGCACGGAAATCCGCGGCCGCCACTTGCGCATTTTATGCTCGAAAGCGTAGGCGGGTTCCTAAGCTCGGCAACTACAAAGTGACATCACAATGTTTCGCGCCCTAGAATTGCCCATTGGTCTGACTATGGTCCATCACGAGCGAAGACTCGAGTTGTTCACGCGCTCGATTTTGTTGATAGCCGCCGTTTCGGTGTTGGCATCATGCGGCATACACCGTTCTCCGCAGAGCGCTGACATAGCCTCCAAGCAAGCAGTCATCTTGTTTCAAGAGGCGTGCCTTTCAGGACTTCCTGAAATGATCAGCATGCGATTGAGCGTCCGCCGGTCGCTTCGAGAACGGCTGAACACAGAACCGACAATAGATCGCCGTGGATACGTTTTTGGGGGTCTCTTTGACAAAGGTGCCGGCATCAGCTTTGGCGAAAGTGAAATCCACGAAGAGTGGTACGAAGATGGATGGAACTGCAGAGTAAGCGTCGCTGCCATTGATCCGTTGACGACCGCCGAACGGGTTGAAGCGTACTTCTCTAAGTATGTTCATCCATCCATAGCTCTCGTTCCTCGCGACGCGGACAGGGAACGCGTAGTGGCCGCTTGGGACGTCAAGGGCGCCAGGCGAGACATGAGACTCGAGGTAGTGTTCGGTAAGTCCGCAATAGGCGATCGGGATCTGACCGTCCTCAGCCTCCTGTGGCGCCACTAACCGATACAGGCGAGGCTGAGGCTTTGGGACGCGATCGAAGCAGGATCGTTGGTTGAGTCAGCGCAGTAGCGAGATGGCAGCTGTCGGGAGGATGGCCAAGACCTCAAAACTGACGAGTTTATGAACTCTTCGGTGTTGCGTGCCCACGCCGTTCTGGTGTCATACACCAACAGCGCGGGCACGGTGGTAAACAGACCGCACTGATCAGGCCGCCTTGGCGAGGTTGCGTAGCACGTAGTGCAACACGCCGCCGTTCTCGACGTATTCGATCTCGACTTCGGTATCGATGCGGCAGAGAAGCTCGATCTCTTTGGTGGAACCGTCCGGGTAGCCTATGGTCGCCTTGACCTTCTGACGGGGCTGCACATCAGCCAAACCCTCGATCGTCACCGTCTCCTCGCCGGTCAAGCCGAGGCTCGATCGGGTATCACTCACAAACTCAAAGGGCAGGACGCCCATGCCGACGAGGTTACTGCGGTGAATGCGCTCGAAGCTCTCGGCGATCACTGCCTTGATCCCCAGCAGGGCAGTCCCCTTGGCCGCCCAATCACGCGAGGAACCAGTCCCGTACTGTGATCCGGCGATGACCACCAGCGGCGTGCCCTCGGCCTGATAAGCCATCGCCGCCTCGTACATCGATGTCTGACTACCGTCAGGTCCTTTGGAGTAGCCGCCCTCAACATTGTCCAGCATCTCATTTTTAATTCGAATGTTGGCGAAGGTCCCGCGCATCATGACCTCGTGGTTGCCCCGGCGCGAACCGTAGCTGTTGAAATCGCGCGGGTTGACCTGACGTTCCTCGAGGTACTGGCCGGCTGGGTGGTCCTTCTTGAAGGAACCCGCTGGGGAGATGTGATCGGTCGTCACGGAATCGCCGAGCAGAGCAAGGATCTTGGCGCCCCTGATGTCGGTGATCGTCCCAGGTTCGCTCCCCATGCCCTCGAAATATGGTGGGTTTTGCACATAGGTGCTGGTCGACGGCCACTCGTACGTGAGGCCGCCATCCACCTGAATTCCCTGCCACTTCTCGTCGCCATCGAAAACATTTGCGTACTTCGACAGGAACGCCTCACGCGTCACGGTCCGCTCGACCAGCTCGGCGATCTCGGCCTGCGTCGGCCAGATGTCGCGCAAGTAGACCGGCAAGCCCTCGTTCGAGGTCGCGATCGGCTCGCGCGTAATGTCAATGTTCATGTCACCAGCGATTGCATAGGCGACTACCAACGGAGGCGAGGCCAGATAGTTTGCGCGAACATCAGGGTTCACCCGCCCCTCGAAGTTCCGATTGCCCGAGAGGACCGAGGTCGCGACCAGGTCACCGTCGTGAATGGCCTTGGAGATGTTCTCGGGCAAGGGGCCCGAGTTTCCGATGCAAGTGGTACAACCGTAACCGACCAGGTTGAAGCCGAGCGCGTCAAGGTCCTTTTGAAGGCCCGCAGCCTCTAGGTATTCGCTTACCACCTGGGAGCCCGGCGCGAGCGAGGTCTTGACCCAGGGCTTGCGCGTGAGGCCGAGTTCGCGCGCCTTGCGGGCAACCAGGCCGGCACCGATCATGACATAGGGGTTCGATGTGTTGGTGCACGACGTGATGGCGGCGATCACGACCTTGCCGGACTCCATCGTGAAGTCCTCGCCCTCGACAGGAACCTGCTTGCCGAGCGGTCGCGAAAACTCGCTGTCCATATGACCCTTGAAGGTGGGTGCTGCTTCCGACAGCACAATGCGGTCTTGTGGGCGCTTGGGACCCGAGATCGCCGGTTCCACCGTCGACATATCGAGCTCGAGCGTCGAGGAGTAGACCGGCGCGTAGTCATCGCCCCGCCACATTCCCTGCGCCTTGGCATATTCTTCCACCATTGCGATACGGCCCTCGTCGCGTCCCGAGGTCCGCATGTAACGCAACGTCTCACCGTCCACGGGGAAGAACCCGCAGGTGGCGCCATACTCCGGAGCCATGTTCCCGATGGTCGCGCGGTCAGCGAGCGGCAGGGTATCGAGGCCGGAGCCGTAGAACTCAACGAACTTACCGACGACGCCGTGAATGCGCAGCATCTCAACCACCCGAAGCACCAGGTCCGTGGCAGTCACGCCTTCCCTCAGCTGGCCGGTCAGCTTGAAACCGACTACTTCAGGGATCAACATCGAGATCGGCTGGCCCAGCATCGCGGCCTCGGCCTCGATGCCGCCGACGCCCCAACCCAGGACAGCCATGCCGTTCACCATAGTGGTGTGGCTGTCGGTACCGACCAGCGTGTCGGGATAGGCAACCTCGACGCCGTTCTGGTCCTTGTCAGTCCATACCGTCTGCGCAAGATACTCTAGGTTCACCTGGTGACAGATACCAGTACCGGGAGGAACGACACGAAAGTTGTCAAACGCGCCCTGACCCCACTTTAGAAACTCATAGCGCTCACCGTTGCGCTCGTACTCGCGGTCGACGTTCAACTGGAAGGCCCGGGGATTGCCGAATTCGTCGACCATGACCGAGTGATCGATCACCAGATCCACCGGGTTCAGAGGGTTGATCTTTTCGGGGTCGCCACCCAACGAGATGATCGCGTCGCGCATTGCCGCAAGATCGACCACAGCTGGGACACCAGTGAAGTCCTGCAGCAGAACGCGAGCGGGGCGATAAGCGATTTCGCGCTCGACCTTGCCGCCATTTACCGCCCAATCGCTGAACGCCTTGATGTCCTCAGCGGAAACTGTGCGCCCGTCCTCGAACCGCAACATGTTCTCAAGCACCACCTTCAACACGGCGGGGAGGCGCGAGAAATCGCCGAGACCTGCACTCTCCGCTGCGTCCAGCGAATAGTACGCGACGGTCGAGCCCCCTGCGGTCAGCTCACGGCGGGTATTAGCAGTATCGGTTCCGACGGTGATGGGCATGGGCGGGTCCCCTTCTCTGGCGATCCCGCGCGGGCCTTTACCTGGCTCGGCGTTGCGTCAGTCTGCGCGGGCGTTGGCTGCATTCCCGGGGGTGTCTAGCGACAGGTCCCGGGGATGTCCAACTCTCCGATGTCGCAATCTGTCACAATTTCTGAGCACATGCCCGCGTGATTCAAATCCCCAGTGCCGCCTTCAGCCTCGCGTAGAAGGCTTCACCATCCAAGCCAACCCTGGTCGGGTCGAACGTCGGGAAGCTCGCGGGCCCCAGCGGCTGCCCCCCGTTCTTCTGCACTGCAATCTTATAGAGTTCACCCAGAAGATAGTCGAACTCCCCCTCCGCCAGCCGGGGCGTTTTGGCGCCACCGCTTGGGTTGCGTGAAGTCATCAGTGACGCCAGACGGTAGGCCGCGTACTGGGCCCGCGCAGGATCAGGATCCTGCACAAACGACGCCGCGATCTCACCAACGTAGCCACGCGCGGTCTCGAAATGGGCTTTCTGCTGCAACCGCGTGGTCACCGTGTCGAGGGCGGACTCGATATCCGTCCCACGCTCACCCTGCAGCGCTGAGGTCAGATCCGACATGCTTTGTTGGGTGAACTGCGCGGGCGCCTGACCGTTGAAACCCTTGAGCACCTGCACAACCATATACGTCGACGCGTCGTAGAGTTGCCAACTCGCAGTCCCTCCGCTGAGCGGCGCGTTGCATATGAAGAGTTCTGCAGTCTCCGCGTTCAGTGCCAACCGGTGCCAGGGGATCGAACGGTCACGGTTGTGGTCGACCACGAAAGCGAAGAGGTTCGCCTCAAAAGGGACGTGATCGACGTTGGCGTTCTCCATACCGGTGTCGAAGCCGACCGCATAGTCGAACATCCGGTCATCGGCGTTGCCGTTGTCGACCAACGCGGTGGTCAAAGTATTGAGGATTCCAGCCCCCGGCCCAGTCAGTCCTGCCGCCGCGACGCCCACACCGGCAAGGCTCTTCAGAAGTGCCTTTTGCTGCTCGTCCTCGGCATCGATCTCCAGCATGTAGAGTTGCAGACCAAACCCCGCGCCGGAATACGCCACTGGTCCGACGATAGGTAGGTTGTCGAGGTTGAGGAACTGCCCCTCCTCAACATCTTCGGAATAGAAGATCACCTTGGCGTTCTCACGGGAACCACCGTCGAAGCGGAAGCCCCCATCGGGCGAGCCGTAGTCGAAGGCATTCACCGCCACCACGATCTCGAGATTGACATCGAAGGACAGCCAGTCATCGGTATTGGCGAACCCTTCGTGAACATACTTGCTCGTCTCGCCGAGAGCCTGTGAGGACAAGCCGAAGTCGCTGAGCGCGTTCTCGGGTGTGTAGGCGTTGTTTGAGACGAACACCGATCGCAACCTGAGGCTGACCATGTCTTGTGCCCCAATCCGGGCAGAAGACGCAGGCGCCGGGGTCACACGCCCCAAACCCTGCAGATTAGCGTGCTGCGACGCGCCGTCGTTCAGAGTGCAGACGCCCCCGACCTCGGGTTGCAACTTGTTCGAAGTCAGCCGCTCGCGCGGCAATGCCCCGGTCTGGAGAGCGGGCGGTGATAGGATTGACTTGCGCGACGCAACTTCGCCGACATCTGACACGGAACAGGATGCAGCAATCCCCAGCACGAGCGCCGCGGCGACCGACTTCTCCCTCAGTGACATCATTTCCCCCGAAACGATTGTTTTGCCAAGGATACTCCTTCGCTCTCCATCTGACAATCTTGGGGCGAAAGACGCCTAGCGGCGCCGCTTTAGGTAGATGTAGACTGCACCCGCACCGCCGTGGCGGGGATGTGCCTCGTAGATGCCGACGGTCTCGCGCCATAACGGGGACGCCTTGAGCCAGCCTGGCAAGGCATTGCGGATGACGCCACGCGGTTCGCCCCAGTTTCCGTTGCCGCTGTTCGCAGAGGAACTCCGGCCCTTGCCCGTGATGACCAGTACCATGCGGTGTCCCCGATTGAGCGCGTCCGAAACGAAGGCGAGACAAGCGCGGTGCGCGCGTTCGGCCGTCATACCATGCAGGTCGATCCGGGCGTCCGGATCGCGGGCACCCTTGCGGATCCGGTCGGCCGTACGACGATCTATTCCCGCTTCGGGTCGCCCGATGGGCCGGGTCTCGGCCGGGCGCCAGTCAATCTCGATGGAAGGTGCGGTGGAGGCAGAGCGCCGTGCTGGCGACTGGCGAGCAATCGACGGCGTGGGGTCGGCGGACGCGGGTTGGACGACGGGAAGGTCCAAGACGACCCGTGCAGCGTTTCTAAGTTCGGTTCTGCCAGCCGCACCCTCGCCGGCCTTGGCGCCGTCTTCCAGCGGATCGGCGCTGGCCGCAACCTGCTCCCAAAGCCGCTGTTCCTCGGGCGACAGGGTCCGCTTGCCCCGCCGGGCCACGCGGTTACCTCAGGCGCCGGTGCCAGTTAGCAACCAGTTCGGATCACGCGACCCCATCTCGCGGCTGAACGTCCATACATCGCTTTGGCGTCGCGTCTCGTTTGGATCGCCTTCGACGATCCGGTTCTCAGCATCGCGAACGGCGGTGATCAGTTCCCCCACAAAACGTACGGTGACGTCAGCGATGTTACTGTGCTCTTCGAAGCTAATTTCCTCGATCTCGGCCTCGCGCACACCGATGAAACGTGCATCGACGCGGAGACCCTGTTCCTCGCGCGCAGCGATACCGGATTCAAACGCCTGGTACACATCCGGGGAGAGCAGCGATTGTAGAGTGTCGCGGTCACCTTCCTCGTAGGCCATCAGGATCATCTCGTAGGCTCCACGTGCACCGCCAACAAAGCCGGTCGGGTCGAAGTCCGGTTCGATCGCCCTTATTGCGGTCAACGCTCCGCGACTAGTTTCGGGCACCCCGGCAGGTGGCGTGTCGTCCTCGGGCTCGATATCGGGCACGGGCACCGGACCGGACGGCGCACCGGCCGATCCGTTCGGTCTCAGGTATTCCGGCGGCGCTTCATGCCCCGTTCGCGTCCCGATGACGGAGCGCAGCCGATAGAGCACGACGGCAGCCAGTGCGACGAGTATTAACAGTTCAAGGGTGTCGCTGGGCATCCTAAAGAGCCTCTCTAATTACGCTCGCGGTGGCAGGCGGGCGCACGCCCTTGGCACGCCGCCCTTCGAGGCCCTACATAGGAGCATGCGGGGCCGAAGTCTATCGGAGGCCTCAACCAGCGACCGAAAGGCACGGATAGAATGCGTCTCTTCCTCGTGCTCGTGGCAGTGCCGATCATTGAGATCGCCCTGTTTATCGAGATCGGCGGCTGGCTAGGAACCTGGCCGACCATTGCGATCGTGATCCTCACGGCACTGGCGGGCTCGATCCTGTTACGCCAGCAGGGTCTGGTAGCCATGCGCAATGTCCAGGCAAGGCTGGCGGCGGGAGAGAACCCCGGACGGCTACTGGCCGACGGCGCGATGATCCTCGTGGCCGGCGTTTTTCTGCTCACCCCAGGATTTTTCACAGACGCCGTTGGGTTCGCGCTGCTGCTCCCGCCGGTGAGGGCTGCGGTCTGGCGCTTTCTCGAGAACCGTATCAACGTCGTAAGCGTCCAGACCGGCGCACATGGCCCCCGCCGACCCGGTGGGGCGCACACGGTCGACGGCGTCTATGAGGACGTAACGCCCGGGGACGCCTCTGAGGATGCACCCGACGACCTCCCACCACTGCGACGGCCATAAGCGGGTGCCCCGATTGCGGTCATGCGAGTGATCTGCTACGCGCACAGCGCTTGCTGGCGAGACAAGGAACCCGCGATGACCGACGAAACCACAAACCAGGGCGAAACAGGAAATGGCGCGGCCCAGCCTGCCGATCAGCCGGCCCCAAGTCTGCGTATCATCAGCCACTTCGTGCGGGACCTCTCGTTCGAGAACGTGGCCGCAATCAAGGGAGTCACCTCTTCAGCCCGGCCCGAGATCAACGTGACGGTCAACCTCGATGGCGCGCCGACCTCCGAGAATCGCTTCACGGTGGCCATGAAGATCAACGCCAAGGCCGAGGCTGACGGGCAGACGCGCTTCCTTGTCGAGCTGGACTACGTGGGGATCTTCGAGATCCTGAACGTGCCTCAGGAACACATCCACCCGTTCCTGTTCATCGAATGCCCGCGGCAGTTGCTGCCTTTTGCCCGCCGAGTGGTCTCGGACGTCACGCGCGACGGCGGCTACCCTCCGCTTATGCTGGACAACGTGGACTTCGCCGCGCTCTACCGTCAGCGGCTGGTTGAGCTGCAGGCGCAGCAGTCCGCGCAGGGTGAGACGCCCCCGACAGCTGAGGCGTGAACCGGCTACGCACTTGGTTGGATACAAACGTAGGGTCCCGAGCACAACTGGATCAAGTGGCGGTGACTATAGCCCTGCGACCGCGTGAGCGTCCGATTTCAGCGGGCGGCGGGTCGACAGCAGGAACCGGGCCTTGTCGGTCTCGCCTTGCTTGAGCAGGCACCCCAGCAGCGCATACTCGATAAGATCGCGCTGTGCGCGGCTACCGCCGATCCGATAGTGATCCGAGAGCGTGCGGGCGAGGGGCGCCTGTGCCTCCGACCACTGCTCCAAAGCCATCGCCTTGAACGCCGCCCCGAGGGTTGCCACCAGATCTCCGGCCGGTCCCGTTGCATCCGCAATCACGCCCTCTAGCGCATCGGCGTTTCCGGCCATGGCATGGGCCAGCGCTGAATGGACATCGGCGAAGGCGATCCCAGGCTTGGGGAAGAACTGCCCGGCATAGTCCGACACGGCCCGCCAGCGCTCGGCCGGGACCCGAACCCCCGCTAAGGCAGCCCGGAACAAGATCGATGCCGTATCCGACATTACGTTGATTGGCGGCCCCCAAGCGGCGCCGGGCGAGACGTCGGCGTCCACAACCGCCCACATTGTGTCCACGTCCCCCTGCTCCAAGGCCCAAAGTGCAACATGCCAGGAACAATGACAGTGGAGCAGGCTGTCCTTGGGGTAGTCGTGCCGCCAGTCGGCCATGTATGCATAACCCGCCTGGGTCTCACCGGCCTCATAGTGGATATGCGCCTTGTAGTGGGCAGCGTTGGCGTTGCGAGGATGGATGGCAAGGGATCTCTCGATGGTTTCTGCGGCCTTGGCGGTCTGGCCAGCCTCCACTTGGCTGAAGGCATGGGAGCCCAGCATCCACCAATCGTCGCCGTAGTGCGGGGCCAGAGCAGCGGTGAAGGCCAGTTGTTCGGCCTCGCGCCCCGGTTGGCCGGAAAAGCCGATTAGCCCGAAGACGCCCACGGCAGGCTGCATAACCATGGCATCGCGTGGATAGTCCAGCGCGTGGACCTGGATCGCCGCCAGCGCCGCGGCGCCCTGGCCCGTCAGCATCAGCTCGAAGATGGCGATGTGCGCGCGCTCCCGCTCCGAGAGGCCGCCGCTCAGACTCTTCGCCACCTCGAGAGCCGCCATTGCCTCCGGACCGCGGGCCATCATCTGAAGCTGCCGAGCCAAAGCCACATGCGCCAACGCGAACGTCGGGTCCTCAGCGATCGCTTCGCGGAATGCCGCCTCGCCGCCTGGGCCCGCCGCAAGGAATTCGTCCGTTCCCGCAACGTAGGCGTCCCGGGCGGCCTGCGATCCGGTCGTCAGGGTGTTGTCATAGCGGTCGCGCAGCATCAGCTCCTCCCTCGCGTTGCCATCAGGTTAGCGATAGCTGGGACCAGCCGCCATGCCCCATTGTGGAAATCCCCGCACGACCGTGCCATGTCTCGGCTGGTATCAGGGAGGATCGCATGGCTTCGAAAGACGGACGCGCCGGGGTGCCCGCACAGGCAGATGTCGCCATCGTGGGCGCGGGGTTCGCGGGCATGTACCTGCTGAAGCTGATGCGCGAGGCTGGGCTGGACGCCGTAGTGCTCGAACAAGGTCACGGCGTCGGAGGTACCTGGTACTGGAACCGCTACCCGGGTGCACGCTGCGATGTCGAGTCGATTCAGTACTCGCACAAGTACCTCCCCGACCTGGAGCAGGACTGGAACTGGTCCGAACGCTACGCCCCGCAACCGGAGATCCTCGCCTATGCCGAGGAGATCGCCGACCGGCTGGGGATCTGGGGCGAGATCTGCTTTGGGCGCACGGTCTCCCACGCCGACTGGGATGATGATGCGCGGGAGTGGACGCTGACCTGCGACACGGGCGAAACCGTCACCGCGCCGTTCTACATCATGGCGACCGGGTGCCTGTCGGTCCCGAACGCGGTCGAGTTTCCGGGCAAGGATGATTTTCGCGGCCCAACGTATCAGACCGGTCAATGGCCGCATGAACCAGTCGACTTCACCGGGCAAAAAGTCGCCGTGATCGGAACGGGGTCATCGGCCATCCAGTCCATCCCGATCATCGCCAAGCAGGCGGCACAACTGACGGTCTTCCAGCGCACGCCCAACTATGCCGTACCCGCCCAGAACCGACCGCTGAGCGAGGCCGAGATGCTCGAGGTGAAGGCGGCCTATCCGAGCCTGCGCGCCGCACAGCGAGAGGCATTCACCAACATCGCTGGACCCCCACCGGTAGGGGCCGCCGTAGGGATGAGCCGCGAGGAACAATGGGCCGAGTACCAGCGCCGCTGGGACGCGGGCGGGCTGCTCTTCAACGGCGCTTTCACCGATGCGATGGTCGACAAGGACGTCAATGATGTTGCCGCCGACTTTGTGCGCGCCAAGATCCGCGAGATAGTGACGGATCCGGCGACGGCTGAACTGCTCAGTCCCCACAACACGCTGGGGGCCAAGCGGCTCTGCGTCGATATCGGTTACTTCCAGACCTACAACATGCCGCATGTCTCGCTGGTGGATGTGTCCAAAGACCCTGTGTCGATCTGTGAGACCGGAGTCGTGACGGGCGGCAAGACCCATGAGGTCGACGCCATTGTCTACGCCACGGGGTTCGATGCCATGACCGGCGCACTACTCCGCGTTGATATCCGCGGGCGGGAGGGGCGCGCACTGCGCGAGTACTGGGCTGATGGCCCGCGCGCTTACCTGGGCCTCGCCATCGCGGGATTCCCGAACCTCTTTACTGTGACCGGGCCCATGAGCCCCTCCGTCTTCACCAACATGATCCCAACGATCGAACAGCACTGCGAATGGATCACGGACTGCATCCAGGCGCTGCGAGCTGGCAACCGCCAGGTGATTGAGGCCGAGGCGGACGCTGAGGAAGCCTGGATCGAGCACAACCAGGAAGTCGCCGACGCCCACCTGCGTTCTTCGTCAGCCAGCTGGTACACCGGCCAGAACATTGAGGGAAAGCCGGTGCGCTTCATGCCCTACATCGGCGGAATGCCACGCTACCGCGCCAAGTGCGAGGAAGTGGTGGCAAACGGCTATGAGGGCTTTCGGATGAGCTGACGGCCTGCCGCCCGCTCGCCGAGTGGCTGCAAGTCTCCTGTTGGCGGGACCGCACGAACCGGTAGCGCGGACAGCTCAATCCCGCGCGACTGCTGGACCTAGTACTTTCGGGGGACGTAGAGTTCCATGGGCAGGACATTCCGCTCGTAGTCGGGATTGAACACCCGGTCAGGAAGGGCGATGTCCTCGCTCGGGACCTCCTGGTAGGGCATCAGGCCAAGCAGATGGTCGATGCAGTTCAGCCTGGCGCGCTTCTTTTCGTTACCCTCGACGATGTACCAGGGCGCTTCGGGAATGTTCGTGCGTGCCATCATCTCCTCCTTGGCCTTGGTGTACTGCTCCCAGCGCACGCGCGACTGCAAATCCATCGGGCTCAGTTTCCACTGCTTCATCGGATCGTGGATGCGCATGAGGAATCGCATCTGCTGTTCCTCGTCGGTGATCGAGAACCAGTATTTGATCACCTTGATACCCGAACGTACGAGCATGCGCTCGAACTCCGGGACGTCGTTGAAGAACTGTTCCACCTGATCGGCGGTGGCGAAGCCCATGACCCTCTCGACCCCGACGCGGTTGTACCAGGACCGATCGAAGAGCACGATCTCGCCGCCCGCCGGCAGATGTGGGACGTAGCGCTGGAAGTACCACTGTGTCTTTTCGCGGTCAGACGGGGCGGGCAGCGCCACCACGCGCACGATCCGCGGGTTCAGCCGCTGGGTGATGCGCTTGATCACACCACCCTTGCCCGCCGAGTCGCGACCCTCGAAGACGACGACCACCTTCTCCTTGGTGTGAGAGACCCAGTCCTGCAGCTTGATCAGTTCGGATTGCAGGTGCAGAAGCTCGCGGAAGTAGACTTTTCGGTCGATCTGGTCCGGATGCGCCTTGTTGTAGATCCGCCGGATCTCGCGGCTGAGTACCGCATCCTCGAACTCGAGCTCGTAGTCTTCGTCGAGCGAGTCCATCAGCTCGGCTTCCAGCCAATCCCTCGCGCCCTGGTCGTCGTCCGGTGTCATCGTGATCTCCTTCGTTGGCGGCGATGGAATCATACCGGGACGACGGTATCGTGTCAGGGGCGCGGTTCGCGGCCTCTAACCCAGACCGATGCGGGCCCGGATCTCAGGCTCCCTAAGCTTGACCTCCTCGCCTTTGAGGTCGGCGGCATCGGGGGTGCACATCCAGACAATCGCACGGCCCACCCATTCGGGCGGGATGTGCGCCGACCAGTCTAGCTGGCTGACGGGGTTGATGCCGGATGCCGAGATCGCCTGCTGCATGTAGGTCGCCACCGTGCCGGGACTGAGGCCCATGACTGTAATGCCCTTGTCCCCGGCCTCGAGATGCGCACAGCGGGTCAGCATAGCGTCTGCCGCCTTGGCCGAACAATAGTGCGCCCAGCCTTCGAGAGGCGCATGGGCGGCGCCAGACGAAATGTTGATGATGGTGCCTTGCCCCTGAGCGATCATCACAGGCAGCGCTGCGCGAATGCCATGGTATGTACCAATGTAGTTGATCTGCGCGGCCTTGGCCCATTCGGAGGGATCGCTATCGGCTAAATGCCCGATCGGGTCGATCACGCCTGCGTTGTTCACAAAGATGTCGAGCGAGCCTGTCAATGAATCCGCGGTGGCCACAGCCCCTTCGACCGCGGCAAAGTCCGTTACATCGCAGGCAATCGGGCGGGCAGTGCCGCCTGCGGCGCGTATCTCCTCGGCAACTTCCGCGATCTCCTGCGTGTTCCTCGCGGCCAGTACAACCGCAGCCCCGGCCTTGGCCAACTCACGCGCGGCGGCAGCGCCAATACCGCGGCTGGCGCCGGTGACAACGGCGCTCTTTCCAGTCAAATCGCTCATGGGTTCTCTCCCGTCAGATGAGGTCCGTTGCCCCCGCCCAGATAAGGCGCAACGAGAGGACGATCAGGATGGCGCTGAGCACGAACGTAAAACGCGCCTCGTCAATCTTCATTAGGACGCGTTTCCCGACCAGCGTGCCGAGAAACCCTAAAGCGATCATGCCGGCGATGAGCACGATGTAGGGTCCGAACGCGAAGCCGAGAAGACCAAAGGCGATCACTTTCAGCAGATGCTGCAGAACCATGCACATGGCGTGAGTGGCAGAGTGGGTCATACGATCGAACCCAAGGGTCTTGATGTACGCCGCAACGAACGGCCCCGTGGCTCCGAAGAACATGGTCAGGAAGCTAGAGAACCCGCCCGCAATCCAGGCGGTGCCAGCCATGAACCGGGGCGGCTTGCCGACGATGGACCAGAGAATGAACACCCCGATCCCGATCTGCACCCAGGCGGGCGGGAGCTCGACTACCACCATGCCGCCAATCGCGACACCAACCACTGTGCCCACCGCAAAGAGGCCCAGCACTGGCCAGGACACATGCTGACGCATGATCCAGGCCCGGCCCGTATTCGAGCCGAACTGCACGACACCATGCACGGGGATGAGCGCGGCGGGCGGTAGTAACACCGCTAGGATGCCTATCAGCACGACCCCGCCGCCGATCCCGAATGCCGCCGTAATGAAGGAGGTTCCGAAGCTCGCCAACATCAGGCCAAACGCAATCAGGGGCGGGACCTCGGGCGGGAAGAGCATTTCCATCATCGAACCGCTTTGGCGGGAGGTACCGTCAATCCACCGCCTCCGCCTTGGGTCCGTATGGAAAATAGGGTGGATGCGGACCAATGGCTGTCATGTCGACTTCCACGAGCGTTGGGCCGGACTGCTCAACAGCCTCGGCTAAAGCTGCGCCAAAATCTTCCGGAGCACTGACACGCCAGAAGGGCAGACCTGCTGTTCTGGCGAAGTCGGCGAGGTCCGGCATGACCAACGTCTCGTGCCGCCGTCCAGCGCCCGTTGCATCCTGGATGTGTCGGATCACGCCGTAGCCCGCATCGTTCATGACAAGGATCGTGAGATCGGCGTTCTCCTGAATCGCGGTCCAGAGCTCGCCCACGTTCAGCATGAAACCGCCGTCGCCGGTCATGCACAGGGTCCGCTGCCCGGTGAGGGCGGCGCCGATGGCGAGGCTCAGCCCCTGGCCTATCCCGGCGGCGACTGGGTAGATGTTCGTGTGCGGCGCATGCAGCTGGGTCAGGCGGTGGCCCCAGGTCGAGTGGTTGATGGTCACGTCCCGCGCGAAGATCACACCGTCGTCCAGCACCGGCTGCAACTGCTCGGCAAACGTCGAATACGGGCCGAGTGTCGCCTTAAACGCATTGCGGGCGCGTTCCTTTACGCGAGCGACATCTCCGGCAAACGCCGGATCAGGGCGCCAGTCCCCAAGCCCGTCACATAGTTCCGTCAAGACCAGCCCGACATCGCCCTGCACAAAAAGCTCACACGGATAGGTCCGACCCTGGGCGGCAGCGTGGACATCCACTTGAATGCGCTGCGCTGGAAGTTTCACGGAGAAATCTACCGTCTCGTGCCCGCGCAGCCGCGAGCCTGCCACGATCATCAGATCGCAGCTCTCGTAGAACTCCTCGATCAGCGGGATGCCACCACCGTTCATAGCGCCGAGGCTCATCGAATGGTCTTCCTCGATGAGGCCTCGTCCATGCCAGGAACTTACACAAGCAAAGCCAAGATCGATCAGCGCCCGGACGGAGGTCTCCGCCTGCCGCGCGCCGGACCCCAGCCATAGAACCGGGCGGCGGGCGGTTCGAACCATCCCGGCCATGCGCTCTAGGGTAGCGGTGCGAGGTGCCGGTGACGGCGGGACTTGCAGTTGGAAGGCGTCGAGATGCACGGGCCGAGCTACTGCGCTGCGCTGGATGTCGGCTGGCACTTCGATGGAGACCGGCCCCATAGGCGCGGTGAGCGCCAGGGCCGCCGCTTGTGTCAGCACCGCCATTGCCTCACTCGGCGTGCGGATGCGGAACGCTCCCTTGCAGACCGTGCGCAGCATCCCCAGCTGGTTCTGCGTCTCGTGCGTCGTTCCCCGCCCCATCTCGATGTGCGCGGTCTTCGACTGCCCGGTAATGTGCAGCAGCGGCGTTGACGCCGTCCATGCTTCGTAGAGCCCACCACAGGCGTTCGCCGCCCCCGGACCCGTGGATGTAATCAGCACGCCCAGACGCTGTCCTGCCCGCGCATGGCCGTCCGCCATATGGGCGGCCCCGGCCTCGCCTCGTGTCGAGACAAGGCGAATGCGGTTGCGCCGCGAGATAGCATCCATGACTGGAATGTTGTGGACCGAGACCACACCGAACGCCGTCTCCGCCCCGATACCCTCGAGAAACGCGGCGATCAGATCTGAAACTGTGAACTCGGTCACGGCCTGCGGGACCAATGGCAGGATACGTGAGCCCACGCACCCTGCCGCAGGTTCACCCCTCGTAACCCTGGCGGGCGGCGTTCGCCTGTGCGTCCGCCTTCTTGGTGTATCCCTCGGATGAGGCGCCAATGATCTCGCCGTTCACAGCCTTGCGCCGCCAGCGATGCTCGCCCTTCTTGTCCTTGTAGAACTCCCAGGTGTCCTTGGGGTTCGCCCCTCGGTTCATATTCGCCTCGCAGGAGGACTTCTTGGTGTATCCCTCGGTCGAAGCTCCGACAATTTGGCCGTTCGGCGCCTTGCGCCTCCACCGGTACTCTCCGCGCTTGTCTTTGTAGACTTCGAAAGTGTCTTTCTCTCCAGCCATGTGATGCCGTTCCCTGTTTTTGTGGTGCGGTCGATGCCCCCCTCGACCGTCGTTGTGGGACGTAACATGGAGAAACCAGGAGCGGCGAGCAAGAGGCATAAACGGGGGGATGCCGGGATGAATCTGCATTGACGGGCCGGTTTCCTCGCGTCATCGTTGATCTCGGAGGGTGGCTGATGACACACGCCGCGCACATGATGATCTCCCGCCTCGGGCGCCGTGACACGGGTTGCGACCTGGTCGTCTGAACGTGCACGGGATCTTCTCCTGCGCCGCTGTCCTTACCGCTGACCGAGACACCCACCATGACCCCTCCCGTTCGTGTTGCCACCGATATCGGTGGCACCTTCACCGACAGCGTACTGGCCGACGCCTCAGGCGCTATTGTCGCGACCGCCAAGACGCTGACCACGCATGCCCTGCCTGTGGACGGAGCGATGGAAGGTGTGAAGCGCCTCCTGTCTTCGGCAGGGATCGGCATGTCAGCGGTTGGCGGCATGATCCACGGCACCACACTCGCCACCAACGCGCTGATCGAGCGGCGTGGCGCAAAAGTTGCCTGCGTCCTGACCGAGGGCTTCCGCGACATCCTGGAGATCGCCTACGAGCGGCGGCATTCACAGTACGACATCGACATAGAGAAGCCGGATCTCATTGTCGCACGCCGCCATTGCTTCACGGTGCCGGAGCGCGTTGCTGCAGATGGATCGGTCCTGACACCATTGGACGAGAGCGCGGTCGAGGGCCTGGTTCTGCGGCTGGATGCGATGGGTGCAGAGACGGTGGCGGTCTGCCTCCTACATGCCTACGCCAACCCTACGCATGAGAACCGCCTGCGTGAGATGATCTTGGCGGCCCGGCCCAGCTTGACCGTGTCAGTATCGTCCGAGGTCAGTCCGGAGGCGCGGGAGTTCGATCGTCTGTGCACGACGATCGCCAATGCCTACATCCAACCCCTAATGGCGCAGTACCTGTCTGAATTCGATGCTTCGTTCAGCGCCGAGGGACTTGGATGTCCGATCCTCATGATGACTGCAGGAGGCGGCATGACAACGCTGGAAACAGCGTCGCGTCTCCCGGTTAGGCTGGTCGAGTCGGGGCCTGCCGGGGGCGCGCTTCTGGCGGGCCGGATTGCGCAGGCGTGCGGTGTGAACCGCGCCCTGTCGTTTGATATGGGGGGGACGACGGCGAAGCTCTGCCTCATCGATGATGGCCGACCGAACACTGCGCGCCGCTTCGAGATCGCGCGGGCCGAGCGATTCGTCCAAGGCTCCGGCATGCCTGTGCGCATCCCCGTTGTCGAGATGATCGAGATCGGGGCGGGGGGCGGCTCAATCGCTGCGGTCGACCGGTTGGGACGGCTGAACGTAGGCCCACGAAGTGCCGGATCAGAGCCCGGTCCGGTGGCTTTTGGGCGCGGCGGGACCGAGCCAACCGTGACCGACGCTGATGTGGCGCTAGGCTACATCGACCCAGGTCGCTTTGCGGAAGGGCGGTTGCACGTGGACCGCGAAGCTGCCAACTCGGCGCTAGCCCAGACTATCGGAACCGCTCTGAACCTCGACGTTCAAGGTGCGGCAGAAGGCGTGTCAGAAATCGTGGACGAGGCCATGGCCGCCGCCGCCCGCCAACACGCGGCGGAACAGGGCCGCGATCTCACCGGCTGTACCATGATTGCTTTCGGCGGCAACGGTCCTCTCCATGCGACCCGACTGGCGCAGCGCGCAGGCGTCAGCCGGGTGATTGTACCACCCGACCCAGGCGTCGGCTCAGCTGTCGGCTTTCTCGCGGCACCAGTGTCGTTCGAGATCATCAGGAGCCTGTACCAGTTGCTCGAAACAATGGACATAAGCGCCGTCAGCATGCTGCTAGACACGATGACAGTGGAAGCGCTGGAGGTAGTAGGCGCCGGGTCGACCGACTCGCCGCAAGTCCGTCGTACCGCCTTCATGCGATATCGAGGTCAAGGCCACGAGATCGAGATCACGCTACCGGATCAGTTGGACCTCGGCGCCCTCCCCGCTCTGCGTGACGCGTTCGAGCACGAATACGGCCGCCAGTTTTCCCGTCCGGTGCCCGGCATGACCATCGAAGTACTCAACTGGTCGGTCACGGCGGGAACACAGGTGGACGCCCCAGAACCCCTCCCGCCGCCAAAACCCACTCGACCAGCGCCATCAATCGGCACCCGAAGCATTCGCTGTGATGTGACCGGGAACCCCGTTGAGGCTAGGGTCGTGGACCGCACGACCCTGACCCCCGGCCACCACGCGCCAGGCCCGGCCCTGATCGTTGAGCCACAGACAACGACACTGCTCGGTGCAGGCTGGACAGCTACCGTCGACCAGGCCCTGAACTTGCACCTCATCCGGGAGGCCACTGAATGACAAACCTCAGTCCCACTCGCTTGCAAGTGATGTGGAATCGTCTGCTCTC
>JBCCDA010000082.1:0-20904 GCA_039033215.1 Pseudomonadota bacterium
CCATTCGGCCGTGAACATCTGGCTCAAGGACCTCGGGATCGTGCTGGACATCGCCAAGGGTGCCACGTTCTCGGCCCCGATCACCGCAGCCGCCCTTCAGCAGTTCGTCGCGGCGGCGGGCCACGGTCTCGGTGGCGAGGACGATGCTGCCGTCGCAAAAGTGTATGCCCGCAACGCAGGGCTGACCCTGCCGGGTGAGAGCTGACGGAGACATAGGCTCCCCGGTTTGGGGGGCTGGGGGTCGCCGAAGTTGCGCCGTCGCCATCGTCTCTCGGACCGATGGCGCGAAGATGGCAACTCCGAGCGACATTGACGACGGGTGGGCCGTCCCCCGAAACCAGGGAGCATACAATGACCAAACCGATCGCGATCCTAATGCCCGGCGACATGGGGCACGGTGTGGGCCAGGCGCTGATCGCGCGCGGGCACGACGTTGTCACGGCACTCGACGGCCGCTCTCAGCATACGCGTCAACTGGCCGGGACTGCGGGCATTCGCGACGCCGGGACCGTTCGGGATGTTGTGGCGGGGGCAGGTCTCATCCTCTCAATCGTGCCGCCCGACCGGGCCGTGGGTCAGGCCAAGGACGTGGCCGCCGCGATGGTCGAGACCGGCGCGCGGCCCGTCTACGTCGATTGCAACGCCATCTCGCCAATGACGGCGCGGAACGTCCGGGCCGCCCTGCCACCGGACGCAGCCCTCATCGACTGCGGGATCATCGGGCTCAACCCGATCAAGACGCCACCCACACGGTTCTATGTCTCCGGCCCAGACTGCGCGCCGATGCTGGCCCTGAACTCGGACGCGATTCGGGTGGAGGCGATCGGCGAAGACATCGGCGCCGCCTCGGCCCTGAAGATGGTCTATGCCGCCGGCACCAAGGGGGTCTGGACCCTCCAGACCGCCCTTTTGCTCACGGCGGCGCGGCAGGGGGTTCTGGCCCCTCTCCTTTCCGAGCTCGAGTACTCCCAGGCGGCGCAACTCAGGGCGATGCAGGCACGGATCCCGTTCCTGCCGGCGGACTCGGCCCGCTGGGTCCCGGAGATGGAGGAGATCGCGGCCACCTTCGCCGACGCCGGGGTAACCGATGGCTTTCACAAGGGTGCGGCGGAAATCTTTGACCTGCTGGCGAAGACACCCTTCGCCGCCGAGACGCGCCAGACCCTCGATACCTCCCGCACGCTGGAGCAGGCGCTGGCCGAGTATGTCAGGTATCTTCCCTGACCGCGAAACCCTGCCGCACTGTTGTTTCGGACTGGATGCCGCCGGGGTAACCGGCAGGTTACCCCCGTCCATGCGGCGGGGTTGGCGGCACATCCCGGATGACAGGACCATCCGCCCTGCACCAACCGGGCGGCGCGCGCGTCAGACAGGTTGAGGAAACCTCCCGGTTCCGTTAACCGGCGCCTATGGCCCAGAACCCTCCTGATCTTCGCCCCGACCTTGCCGTCCCGCGGCTAGGCACCGACGCTCCCCGCGACGGCCAGCCTCGCATCGGGATGGTCTCGCTCGGCTGTCCCAAGGCGCTTGTCGACAGCGAACGCATTCTGACGCGCCTGCGGGCCGAGGGCTATGCGATCTCACCCGACTACACCGGGTCGAATGCGGTGATCGTGAACACCTGCGGGTTTCTCGACAGCGCCAAGGCCGAGAGCCTCAACGCCATCGGGGAAGCGATCGCCGAGAACGGACGCGTCATCGTCACCGGGTGCCTGGGCGTCGAGGAGGACGCAATCCGGGCCGCACATCCTGCCGTGCTCGCCGTCACGGGGCCACAGCAATACGAGCAGGTGCTGGACGCGGTGCACGAAACGGTGCCCCCGGCACCCGATCCGAAGATCGACCTGATCCCGCCGCAAGGTGTGCGCCTGACGCCACGCCACTATGCCTATCTCAAGATCTCGGAGGGGTGTAACCACGCCTGCCGCTTCTGCATCATCCCCTCGATGCGTGGCAAACTGGCGAGCCGCCCGCCCGCAGCGATCCTTCGAGAGGCCGAGCGTCTGGTCGATGCCGGCACCCGGGAACTCCTCGTGATCTCTCAGGATACCTCGGCCTATGGCACGGACCTGAAGGATGATCCGACAGCGACGATCACCGATCTGGCGCGCGGGTTGGGGGCATTGGGGGCGTGGGTGCGCCTGCACTACGTCTACCCATATCCGCATGTCGACAAGCTGATCCCGCTGATGGCCGATGGCCTGATCCTGCCCTACCTGGACATTCCGTTTCAGCACGCCTCGCCGGCGGTTCTGAAGAACATGCGCCGTCCTGCGAACGAGGCAAAAGTGCTGGAGCGTCTGGCGTCCTGGCGCCGGGTTTGCCCCGAGATCACGGTGCGCTCGACCTTCATCGTCGGCTTCCCGGGCGAGACCGATGCGGACTTCGAGTACCTCCTCGAGTGGCTCGACGAGGCGCAATTGGACCGGGTCGGCTGCTTTCAATACGAGGACGTGGCTGGCGCCGCCGCCAACGACCTGCCCGGGCATGTCCCGGCGGACGTCAAGCGGCGCCGCTGGGAGCGCTTCATGGAGAAGGCGCAGGCGATCTCCGCCGCCAAGCTCGCGGCAAAGGTTGGACGGCAGATCGACGTCATCGTGGATGAGATCGACGCAGAAGGCGCAACCTGCCGAACCAAGGGCGACGCGCCCGAGATCGACGGCAACCTCTTCATCGACGAAGGCTTCGAGGCGGTGTCGAAAGGCGACATCGTGACCGTCGAAGTCGATGAAGCCGGCGAGTACGACCTCTGGGGCAAGCTGGTGTGACCGCGCTGATGCCCGGCGTGCTGCGCACGCGGCGGCTTGTATTGCGGCCCTGGCAGGACTCGGACCGTGAGCCCTTCGCGGCAATGAACGCCGACGCCGAGGTGATGCGCCACTTTCCCGGCCGATTGACCCGCGTTGAAAGCGACGCCCTGATCGACCGGCTGTGCGAAAAAGCGGCTTCGGACGGCTACGCCTTCCACGCCGTCGCTCTGCACGACGGGACGTTCATTGGCTTGGCAGGCCTCGCCAAACCCGGCTTCAAAGCGCCGTTCACGCCCTGCACGGAGGTCGGATGGCGATTGGCCCGTGCCTACTGGGGCAAGGGCTATGCGACCGAGGCCGCCTCTGCCGCGATCGACTGGGGTTTCGGTGAGCTGGGGCTGGGCGAAATCGTCAGTTTCACGGCCTTGTCGAACGACCGGTCCGAACGGGTCATGCAGCGGTTGGGCATGGTCCGCGATCCGGGAGAGGACTTCGACCATCCAAGCTTGCCGGGCGGCCATCCCCTGCAACGCCATATGCTGTACCGACTTACCCGGGCGGCGTGGAATGTGCCGCAATGACGCTGATCCTGATCCCCGGGCACATGTGTGGCCCATGGCTCTATCAGCCGCAGCTGGCAGCGTTCCCGGAGGCGCACATCGCCGATGTGACGCAGGACGACAGCGTGGCCGGGATGGCCTCGCGGGTGCTTCGGGATCACCCTGGCCAATTGGTGCTGGCCGGGCTCTCGCTGGGCGGCATGGTCGCGATGGAGGCGATGGCTGAGGCGCCGGAGCGGATCAGCGGCGTTTGCCTGATGGCGACGGACCCGACAGCGGCGCGGGAGCGGGAGATCGCATGGCGCCAATCCCTGGTGTTGGAAGGCCTGGCCCCCTATCGCCAGACCTTCGTTAAACAGTTCTTCCGCCACAACGAAGACGTCGCCGAGCGGCTGGGGCCCAAGACTTTGGCGCAGATGGCAGAGACGCCCGAGCATGTCACACGCGCGCAGATCCGTGCACTCGACACCCGGCGGGAGATGATCGCGCTGATCGACCGCTACTCGGGCCCGGCGGAGATCGTGGTCGGTACCGAGGACCGGGTATGTCCCCCCAAACTGCACCGCGCGTTGACCGAGGCCCTGCCGAATGCCGATCTGACGGAGATCCAAGGCGCCGGTCACATTGCGACGCTCGAAGCAGCTGACGTATGCACATCAGCGATCAGCCGTCTGCTGGCACGCATCAGCACGTAGCGGGCAGCTTAGTCGTCTTTCCAAGCAGCGTCGTTGATCATGTCGGCAGCCGTCACCGCGGTGAAGAACTCGCCGCTGCGGAGCAACGCCTTGAGAACAGCGGCCGCATTGCCGGCGTGATACTCCAGTGTCAGACCTCGCTCCAAGGCGACGAGCGCCCTCTTGCCCTCGCCAAGCTCGGCAAGCGCGAGGCCGACGCCATAGTGCGCATCGGATCGATCTGCGTCGACGGCCAACGCCGCCTCGAAGGCAACCAGCGCCGCCGGAGCCCTGTCCATGGCGTGGAGGGTCCAGCCTTTCTGCAGCCACATGTCCACATGGTTGGGTTCCAAGATCGCCGCACGATCAACATCCTGGAGCGCCGCCTCATGGAGGTCGAGTTGGCGCAGGACATACGCCCGTTCGATCAGGTTCCAGAAATCATGGGGGTCGATCTCGACGGCACGCGCGTATGCAAGCTGCGCTTCCTCGTATCGACTGAGATCGGAGAGCAGGTACCCTACCGCCCGATGGTTCTCGTCATCATCAGGATCGACAGTGACGGCGCGTCGAACGATCTCGAGAGCATCCTCGTAGCGGTCGAGACCACGCAGCGACCATCCCATCTGTCGCAGCGTCCAGTCGTCGCCGCTGTCCATCGCGAGAGCCAGCCTGAACGACTGCAGTGCCTCCTCGTAGTGGCCCTGCTTTCTCAGCACCCATCCCTGCAGATCGTAGTTGTTCTCCTCGTCGCGGCCAATCGCCAGCGCCCGCTCCGCCGCGGCTTTCGCCTCGTCCAACCGGCCGTTCATGCCCAGGATCCATCCAGCACCGTTGGAGTAGCGCCAATCTGATGGGTCCAGCGCGGCCGCGGCCTCATAGTCGGCCAGCGCGCTCTCGTATTCTTCCAGATCGTCGTAGGCGAGGGCGCGCTGATAGTGGTAGACAGCCCGTTTCAGGGCGGTCCCGGTTCCTGCCTCGATCAGTGTCGTGCACGCATCGACGATTCCGGCCGGTTCCCCAAGCCTCTGGTCGCATACGCGCGCATCCGAGCTTGCCCTGTCTTCGGGTTCCATCGGAGCCGCGGTCGCAGGCAGCGACCAGACCGCCGAGGCGGTTAAGCACAGAAAAAGAACTACCGGACAGCTACGTCCAACCAACCCAAAGTCCTTAAGTCGTTCGGCGCACGCGGACGACGACGTCGACTCGGCTGATCTCGGCACCTTCGGGTGCCTCGGGCAGCGTCGCAAACGTCACAGCACCAGACGGTGCATCGGTCAAATGACCTTCGTCTTCCCAAAAGAAGTGAGCGTGTTCATCGGTGCGTGTGTCGAAGTAACTGCGTGTGCCGTCCACCGTGATCTCGGCAATCAGCCCCGCATCCGTGAACGATCGTAGTGTATTGTAGACCGTCGCCAGAGAGACCGAGGCGCCTAGTTCGCACACGGCGGCGAACAGGCTTTCGGCCGTGACGTGGCGATCATTGCCGTCGCCGACAAGCAGCTCGGCCAGTGCCAACCGCTGGCGTGTAGGGCGAAGTCCGGCACCCACGAGCCATGCGCGAGCGCGCTGCTCCGATGTTGTCGGCTCGTCTGACACGGTCATCTACCCATTCGTCCGCAAAGAGTCCTATGACAGCGTATATATCAGAATACCCGTTCTGACAAAGGCTTGCGCCACGTTCCCCAACGGAAGGATGCTTGTCCCAAGAGAAGTCGGGTGCTAGGGAACCCAAAACTTGGTGAATGGACGACGAGTCAGCGTATGGGCGACCGCAAAGACAGCTATGAACTGCCCGACCTCCTGCGCTGTGCGCGCGGAGAGTTGTTTGGCATCGGGAATGCTCAGCTTCCCGAACCACCGATGCTCATGTTGGACCGGATCACGTCCATTACCGAAGACGGCGGGCCGTCGGGCAAAGGTCAGGTCATTGCCGAATTCGAAGTGAAACCGGACCTATGGTTCTTCAAGTGCCATTTCCCGGGTGACCCGGTCATGCCGGGGTGTCTGGGGCTGGACGCTGTCTGGCAGATGACGGGCTTTTTCCTGGGCTGGCTTGGGATGAAGGGCCGGGGCCGCGCGCTCGGCGTCGGCGAGGTCAAGCTCTCGGGCATGGTCACGCCAGCCTCGAAGCTGCTGCGCTACACTGTCAACCTGAGGCGTGTTATCGACCGCAAGCTCAAGATGGCCATCGCGGATGGTATTGTCGAGCTTGACGGAGAGATCATCTATCAGATCAAGGACATGCGTGTGGGCCTTTTCACGGACGCAGCGAAGGCATAGGTCCCGCGTTCACCCGGTACCAAGAGGAGCCTGCCATGCGTCGTGTCGTGATCACAGGGATCGGGATCATCTCGTCCATCGGGAATTCTGCCCAGGAAGTGACGGCGTCCCTGCGCGAAGGCAAGTCGGGCATCATCTTTGCCGATGACTATGCGGAACACGGTTTCCGCTGTCGGGTCCACGGGGTGCCGCAGATCGACCTGACCGAAGCAGTCGACAAGCGCCAGCTTCGGTTCATGGGCGATGGTGCCGCCTACAACTTCATCGCCATGCAGCAGGCGATTGCCGACAGCGGCCTCGGCGACGACGAGGTGTCGAACGAACGCACCGGCATCGTCATGGGCTCGGGCGGGCCGTCTACCAAGAACCTCTTCCAGGCGCACAAGATCGTCATCGAGAAAGGCTCCCCCAAGCGGATGGGTCCATTCATGGTGACCCGCGGCATGTCTTCGACGAACTCTGCCTGTCTCGCGACGCCCTTCAAGATCAAGGGCGTGAACTACTCGATCACCTCGGCCTGCTCCACGAGCGCACATTGCATCGGAAACGGGGTGGAACAGATCCAATGGGGCAAGCAGGACATCGTCTTCGCCGGTGGTGGAGAGGAAGTGGACTGGACACTCTCGTGCCTGTTTGACGCGATGGGGGCGATGTCATCCAAGTATAACGACACGCCCGAAACAGCCTCGCGCGCCTTCGACGCAAACCGCGACGGTTTCGTCATCGCGGGCGGTGCCGGCGTGGTCGTGTTGGAGGAGTTGGAGCGCGCAAAAGCTCGCGGCGCCAAGATATACGCCGAGGTCACCGGATATGGTGCCACCTCCGACGGCTACGATATGGTCGCCCCGTCCGGTGAGGGCGGCGAGCGGTCCATGCGCCTCGCCATGTCCACGCTGGGGGACCGCACGGTCGACTACATCAACGCACACGGCACATCGACCCCGGCAGGCGATGTGACCGAGGTCGAAGCATGCCGCCGTGTCTTCGGTGACAAGGTGCCGCCAATCTCGTCGACCAAATCGCTGACCGGGCACTCGCTCGGCGCCACTGGCGTGCAGGAAGCGATCTATTCCATCCTTATGCTCGAAGGCGACTTCATCGCTGCCTCCGCCAACGTACAGGACCTGGATCCGGCGCTGAAACCGGAAGAGATCGCAACCAGCCGCGTCGATAACGCCGGGCTCGATACGGTGCTGTCGAACAGTTTCGGGTTTGGCGGGACCAATGCGACCTTGGCACTCAGCCGGTATCAGGGCTGAGGGGGGCACGAAAATGAGCAACCTGATGCAGGGCAAGCGTGGCCTGATCATGGGTGTCGCGAACAGCCACTCGATTGCGTGGGGATGTGCGCAGGCTCTGGCCGCGCAGGGGGCGGAGCTTGCGTTCACCTATCAGGGCGATGCGTTCGAACGCCGCGTTCGTCCACTGGCCGAGAGCGTGGGCGCCCAGCACGTCATGGATGCCGATGTGCAGGACGAAGCGTCGCTGGATGCTGTGTTCGACGAATTAGCCGGGAGCTGGGGGAAACTCGATTTCGTCGTCCACGCGATCGCCTTCTCGGACAAGAACGAGCTTGCGGGGCGTTATGCTGATACGACCCGCGCGAACTTCCTGCGCTCGATGGACATCTCGTGCTATTCGTTCGTCGACGTCGCGCGCCGTGCCGCGGCGATCATGCCGGATGGCGGCGCGCTGATCACCATGACCTACCTCGGCTCGACCCGCGTGATGCCGAATTACAACGTGATGGGCGTGGCCAAGGCCGCGCTGGAGGCGTCCGTGAGGTACCTGGCCAATGACCTCGGCCCGCAGGGCATCCGTGTCAACGCAATCTCGCCCGGGCCGATGCGCACGCTCGCGGGATCGGCGGTCGGGGGCGCGCGGCGGGTATTCAAGGCGACTGAGGAGAACTCTCCGATGCGCCGTAACGCGTCGCTCGAACATGTGGGCGGCGCGGCAGTCTACCTGCTCTCGGATCTTGGTGCCTCGACCACGGGCGACATCCTGTTCGTGGACGGCGGGTATCACTCGGTCGGGATGGCGCAGTTGGATAATCTCGCCCGCCCGTCGGAGTAGCGCACGACGACAGCGAGGCGTCGGCGGCGAGCGTCGCGCCCTCAGGCCGTGACCAAACCATACGCTTCGGCGTATTTCGGGTCGCGGTCGATGAGCTGCCGGGCGAGCTTCACGAATACATCGGCCTGCTTGATGACCGCTTCATCAACGAACTTGCCGGTTGCCGTCTCGTAATAGCTGATACCGCCGTTGGTATCGAAGGTCTGAATGCGCCGCATCGCAGTCTCGACATCCGCGGGGTCCGGCGCAAAGACGTCCAGCGCAATGTCGATCTGGTTGGGATGCAGCGTCCATGCGCCCTCGCAGCCCATGAGATAGGCGTTCAGGAACTGCTGACGGCAGGCATCGCCGTCGCCGAAATTCCCGAACGGGCCGTAGAGCGGCTTCAGCCCATGCGCGCGGCAGGCGGCCACCATGGCCGAGATGTGATAGTGCCAGACATCCTGCTGCGCGAACTGACGGCCAAGGGCCGGAGTCCCCTCCGAGACGGGCGGGCCAAGCACGCCGTAGCCCGGAATGGTGCCGCCCACGTCCTGCGTCTTGATTCCCATGCTCGCCGCGTAGTCCGCGGGCCCGAAGCTCATCCCGTGACCCCGACCGCAATCGGCCATGGCCTCGGCGATGGAGCCGACATTCACGATGCCCGTGCCTGTCTCGAGGATTGCATGGATCCGAATGGGCCGGGCAATATTGTGCTCTGCCTCCAGCACTGTAAGCATCCGCTGAAGCGCCCGGATCGCTTCCGGCTGGCGCACCATCGGCAGCATGATCACATCGATCCTGTCGCCCACCGCCGAGACAACTTCCGTCACATCATCCCGGCCCCATTCGGTGTCGAGGGCATTGATCCGGGTCCAGAGCCCGGTTCCCCGCATCTCGGTTGTGCGGGCGTAGTCGATGAACCCGCGGCGGGCGTCCACTTTCTTGTCCGGACCGACCCCGTCCTCGAAGTTGCCTAGAAGGACATCGACCCGGCCGACCAGATCGGCTGCCTTCCCACGCATCTTCTCGACATGGGGCGGAAAGAAATGGATGGCCCGTTCGGGCACGGGCTCGAAGCGGAACACCGGATCAGACGGGTTCAGCGCCAGACGGTGGTTCGCGGGCGGGACGGCCGCCAGATCGATGAGCGACTTGGCCGTCGGGATGGTGACCCAATAGTCCAGATCCAGCACGACGCAGGGATCATATCGCTCGGCGCCTGGCTTGTCCGGGGTCGCCACCTTGTAGGGGAAGCTGTGCCACAGGCTGGAGGGCAGGTTCTTCACCGCGACCGTCCGGAGCCGCAACAACGCGATATCCTCGCGACCACCAATCGCCGCTTTGTCCAGAACCTCCGAATAGGACTGGATCGTATCGCCCTCGAACGTCGGTGCGGTATGGGCACCCCCGTTGATTGCAACGACGTCCAGCATGTTCTCGATCCCGTTGTTCGTCTGGGCGAACGCATGCTGCATGATGTGGCCGCCGTAGATGAGGCGGCCGCGTGTCTCCCCGCCGCTCACCGCATCCACGCCCGTCCTGGTCAGCTCGTCGAAGTGCACCGCGGAGTTGTTTCCCCCGGCAAGGCGCGTCGCCACCATGTGGTCCGCGACCATCTGGACCCGCGCGTCGTGATCGATCTTCTCCCCGATCTCGTAGTCTTCCCAGGCGTGGACTGCCCCGGTGAGGCGGGTATCGAACGTGCCATTGGGGATCATCACGTCGGACGAGACCGAAATCTCCGCGGGCTCGACCAGCGTTGGCAGTTCGGGGACGAACGGCGCGGTCGGGGGCGCTGCGGCGTCACTTTTCTTGACCATGACCCACCGCTTGAACGAACAGATCTGTTCGCCATGCTGGTTGGTCGCGGTGGTATGGACCCAGACGATGCCGGTTTCCCCGTTCGAGTTCTCCTTGAGCCCAATCACCTTCGTCTTCGCGGTCAGCGTGTCGCCGGGGAAGACGTCACCCGTGAACCTGACATCCGCGTAGCCCAGGTTCGCCCGCGCATTCTTCGAGATGTCGGGAACGCTCAGGCCGAAGACCGTGTGAAAGACGACCATGTTGGATATCGGCGCCTGCCAGTAGCCAACACTGGCGGCAAAGGTCTGCGCGCTGGGCACCGCGAGCCGCGATCCGTAGAGAGCAAGGGCGTTGAGGGTATGGGCCGAGGTCAGCGTGATAGACATCGCATGATTGATGTCCTGGCCACGTTCGAAGTCTTCGAAATAGTTGCCAGGATTCGTCTTCCGTGATGCCGCTGTACTCACGACCACTTCCTCACTGCTGGACCCACTCTTCGCAGGTGCAGCAATGAATGAGCAGCGGACGTGAGTCAATTGCGACCGTTGACGCGCAACGCGTCACAGCGGCCATGCCTGGATCAACAGACGCAGCTGGCCCGGTTACCAGTTACCCAACGCAATCGCTGCTCCACGCCTCGCAGGGATGGTCCCGGCTGGCAGCCACGGGAACCACTGGCCGGCCACCCAACCGAGCGGGTTCCAGTTATTCAGGTACGTATTGCTCTTGGCGCCATTGCATGGCCCGCATGACCCAGCGAGATTGTTGACGTCATTCACGTCGCCCAGGTTGGCGCCCTGATATCCCAACGTCACCCAGTGTTTCTGGACTGGATAGACGTGATCAGCTTGTGTGGACGCAGCCACGTTGCAGTAATTGCAATAACCTCCGTTCTGGGCAATTGCCGCCAGCCGTCGAGCAGCGGGGATCGCCGGATAGTTCGCCCGCGCCCAACCAAGCAACCGAAATGCCAACGCTGCAGCGGCTTGAAACCCCGACCCATAACCGGCGTCGTGACCTTCTTCTTGCTCGGTGCCGTCAGTGATCCAGATATTCGGCGGATTGTTTCGGATCGCGTTGATGTCGGCTACTAACGCTGCGCCGACGATGGCGAAAGCTTGCGCGAAAGTCGGTGTGGGGTTGTGCTGGTTTCGCTCCGAGTTGATCCCGTCATCCCAGCCTTCATAGTAACCAGCGGCCACACCGTTCTGCCAGTGATTCAGGTTCGGCGACATGGGCAGATTGATGAGATCGTCGCCGCTGTCGGATGACATATCGCCGCCCGAGCTGGGTTCATAGTCGGACTCTGACCCATAATCCATCTTCTGAATGACGGCCGCAGCAGGTCTGGTTGGTGCCGCGCGCAGCTGGATCTTCGGGCCGGTTTGGGCCCGATTGGGTGCCGGGTTTGGAGGAACAGCTCTGGCTGTTGATGGCTTCGGCGGAGGAGCAAGCTGTCCGGCCTTGGGTTGCGCGACACTATGGCTGCCGCCGGAAGGCCACCGAACGGCTGGGGCTGGAACCACCATGCTGGCGTCTCGTTTCGCGGAATTGGGCTGAATGGCCTTGCGCCCATCGGTCGGGTGAGGCGCTTGTGTCGGCCGGGCCTGGCTTGGCGCCACATGCTGTCGCTGAACGAACGCCGGCTTGGCTTTGGTATCCGCTTGCGCGCCCCATCGGATCGGAGGCGGAGGGGTCTTTGGGCCAGATCCTGCGCTCAACCAACGTGCTCCTTCGCGATGGCCCTATTCAGACCGGCTCTTCAGCGTAGAAAAATCAATTTTGAGAGTAGGTTAGCCGATTAATTTCAATTTGCCAATGAATGACCGCTCCCGGATGGCAGATACGGTACCACCCTGATCCCAGTTGGCTTCCCTGACCAGCGGCTGTCGCGCAAAAGGGCCTGTCTGTTTCAAACCCGAGTGCATTGCCTTTCCGGGGGCAACGGCACGGCGGGACGGTGTCTGCCGAGCGGGGTGTGCGATTGGATCGGGTAGAACGCAGGCCAATCCGACCCTCGATGACCCCGTGGCGCGGTCCGGCGCCGCCAATTCAGCGAAACATTCGGCGGGTCAGTCTCTCGGACCGGGAGTGTTCAGACAAAGTCTGCTCCCGAAATGTCACCCGGATCCACCCCGGGAAGCAGGACCTTGAACCCCGCACCCTGCACAAGAGTACCCGCTCCACCGCCGAAACTGCCGATAGTGAAATCTCCGAACCCGAGGCCAGCCAGCGAGAAGTCCAGAATGTCCGTGCCGTCTTCGAAGTCCTCGACACGGTCTGTCCCGCCGGGGGCTCGGAACTGGAACGTGTCCGCGTTTGCACCACCGAACAGGTTGTCTCCGCTGGAGCCGCCATCCAGCGTATCACTGCCGGCACCGCCAAACAGCGAGTCCCGCTGGGAGCCGCCGTACAGGACGTCGCTGTCCCCACCGCCGTAAAGGACATCCGAGAACTCGTTGCCAAACAATGTGTCGGAACCGCCCTCGCCGGACAGCGTGTCACTTCCGCGGTTGCCACGCAGGACGTCATCGCCAGCGCCGCCGAAGACGATATCAACGTTGCGCTCACCGACAAGATTGTCGTCATCTGCACCGCCGTAGAGCACGTCGTTGTTGCGCCCGCCGTTCATATCATCGTCTCCGGCGCCGCCGTAAAGAACGTCGGCCTCCTCGTCGCCGCGCAGAGTGTCGTTCCCCGCACCACCTTCCAGCAGGTCATCGCCGCGGTTGCCGCGGATGACATCGTCGTCGTCACCGCCCCTCAGCGTATCATTGCCGGGTGCGCCCGAGATCATGTCGTCACCGCCTGCGCCATCGATCGTGTTTGACGGCCCGTTGCCTGTGATGACATCGTCAAACACCGACCCCGTGATGTTCTCGATCTCGACAAGCTGATCGCCTTCCGCGTGGCCACCCGTGCCGGGTTGGCCGTTCAGGGCGATCTGCACGCCTGCATCGGAGTCTCCGTAGTCGGCCACATCGGTCCCCGGCCCGCCGTTCAGAAGATCGGCCCCCGGACCACCGACCAAGGTGTCGTTGCCGCCCAAGCCGCGCAGCTCGTCGTTGCCGCCCGCACCTTCCACGCGCTCACCTGCGTTCGTTCCTTCGATCAGTGCGCGTTGGCCCGTGTCCTGACCGAAGATCACGTAGCTCCGACCCGCGCGAACCGTGTTCACGTTCCCGGGTGAGCTGGTGGCGTCTTCTGCACCGACGATGATGTCGTCGATCCCGTCGCCGTTCAGATCCATCCCGCCGGAGACGGCGGTACCCAGCGCATCGTCGGGGATGCCGCCAGCGAACGGGCTGATGCCTTCGATCTCGAACCCGTTGGTGCCGTCCAAAGTTGCCACGTCGATCGTCGTGGGCCTGCTGCCGGGGGCCCCTAAGACCACATAGGCCGCACCGCCGGTATAGGTGCCCGACACAGGGCCCCCGGGCGTCCGGTTCGCACCAAACGCACCGACGATCACATCATCATAGCCATCGTTGTTGACGTCGCCTGCCGCGTGCACGCTGTTGCCCAGGAAGTCGCCGCCCAACTCGCCCTCGATGATGAAGCCGTTGGTGCCGTCAAGCGTTGAGAAGTCGAAGTTCAACGTCGGAGTTGTCGTGCCGTAGATCACGAAGGCGACACCTTGGGTGCCGTTGCCGTTAGGCCCACCGACAATGATATCGTCCAGGCCGTCGCCGTTCATGTCGCCCGCATTGGCGACAGTCGCGGCCGGGTCGTTCAGGTTGCGGATGAAGAACCAGGGGAGTGGCACACCTGGTGGGATCGACGCGGCGAGGTTCACGTCGAAGTTGCCGGATGCCGGTGCGGTCGAGTCGCCGAAGATCACGGTGGCAAAACGCTCCGACGGGGTGCGGAACGGCGCCCCCGGCGCCATGACGATCAAGTCCTGCAAGCCGTCGCCGTTGAAGTCTCCGGCACCCGAGACATGCGTGCCCAGCCCCGCTTCCTCGAGCGGTCCGTGATACGTGATGGCCGTGGTCTGCGTTCCGAACTGAGCGGGAGTGCGCCCTGTCGTGCCCAATGTGCCGCTGCCAAGGCCGATGCCCGCACTGCCCAAGATGACATGCACCGCACCGTGCTCGATTCCCGACGGAAGAAACGGGCTGCCCGACTTGGCTTCACCGACGGCGAAGTCGTCGATGCCGTCACCGTTGAAATCCCCGATGTTCGAGACGGACCGGCCGAGCTGACCTGGAACCGAGGGGTTCGGATCGACGATCCTGAAACCTTCGGCATTGGTGAGCGCATAGATGTCCGTGACGGGCGCGTAAGCCGTGGCCTTGCCAAAGACGACAAACGCTTCGCCCGGCTCGGCGCTCTGCCCAAGGGCCGTTGCCCGCGTGCCCAGCAGCAGATCATCGAACCCGTCGTTGTTGACGTCCCCTGCGCTACTGAGGCTGAAACCCAGTCCCTGGGCCTCACGCCCACCCTGCAGAATGAACCCGTTGGTGCCGGTGAGCGAGAAAGGGCTGAAGCTGGCAGGAAAGCCGGTGTTCGTTCCGAAGACGACGTAGACATCGCCGGAGGTGAAGCGTTGCTGGTTGGTGATCGGATCACGGCTGACGCCGCGCTCGGCCCCGATGATGAAGTCACCAATCCCGTCACCGTTGATGTCCCCGGCCGGGCTTACGGCCCCGCCCGACCCGACACCGTTCCCGAAGTTTGGATTGATGCCTTCTATGGCAAACCCGTCCGCTCCGTTGAGCATTGACACGTCCACAAGCGCTGGAAATGGCGGCATGTTCAATCTCCTCAGGTCTGTACGAACTGAGAAGAATTGTACCAATCGTCCAAAAAACGGCCTAGTGAAACCTGTGCAAAGGTTCGAAGGCGCGTGGCGCAACGGGGCCGGTCACGGCAGACACACGTCAGTCGCGGTTGGGCACTCGTGATGCGGCCCCTCGACCTCGGTAACCTTGCACATGCAGAATCGAGTGATCGGTTCGATCACCGGTCGATCATGGATCAGCGCGTCAGGGGCCCATCATTGCTACGGTCTCTTCCGGGGTCTCGTGGCGGGTCCCCGAAGTTCCCATGAGCCCTATCCGATCCCGGTTCGCGATGTCTTCAAGTAGAGCGTGGATCTTCTGCGGTGACAGCAGATCGTCTTCCCGAAAGATGTCGCCATACATCCGTTTGATGACCATCTCTGCGGCCGGTTGATGAAGCCCAACCCACTTGTGATCGATCAAGGCCTCAATCACTCCGGGATCAATCATGTTTGTCGTCTGATAGCCCTGCGGGTCATCCGGATCGACTGTCCAAACGTCGGAGGCACGGGCCGGGAATCGAATGATCACCGGTTCATTCAGCGAAACCAGATCACAAAGGCCACTGAAGACATGCCGGAGCGTACGTACTTTTGCCGCGACTATCGAATTGGTCGAAGCAAACAATTCCTCGAAGCGGCAGTTAAGCAGTTCGCCCAGCCTTGGGTCATCGACCCATTGCATCCCCAACAGTTGCGTTCGAGCTGTCCAGAGTTGCAGCCCGACACTAGAAGTAGACAAACACCTGAGATGCCGCCGCATCTCTTCGCACCACGCCCGCGCCTTCAGAGCATAGGCGCTGATCACACGGCTACCAGTGCCCACAGTGACCTTGCCCGTGGAGCCCTTGATCGACTTTTCCCGAAGCGAGTCTTTCTGAATTGGGTTGTGGCTGAAGCCGATCTTTTTGCCGCCAAAGGCCGGATCTAGACCTGCAGCCCTGATCCCAGCCAAGTTACGGAACTTCGTACACTGGTACGCGTACACCAACCCGGCACCCGACGCGCCTCTGGTGCCTTCTGTGATGTTAGTCTCTGCGATCGACGAGCGGGCGTCTTCCAGAACGAAGGGCGCCGCGTCTTCGGCTATCGTCAGGCCGGATGCCAATTTGCGTTCGTACAACAATGCCTTCTCTTCAGAATTGAACTCCTTTGTCGGATCAAGATCCGTGTAGAACGCGATGCCCCCAGGAGAGGTGCGCTTGTGGATCAGACGTTGGATCGTTGCAGCGTTTCGAGGTCTGAGTGTTGCAGGACGCGCCGCGACCGGTGGCCCGGGCTTGCGCTGCACGCGAACCGGCCGATGAACCGGCAGGGCCGCCGCCTTGTGGCCAAGCCGTTCGGCTTCGGCCTCCAGAGCCTGGTCTTGTACGATCGTGACTTGACCGCCCTGCCCCCGCACGCGGCCCTGGCGCTGCTGTACGACATGCGCCAGTTCGTGGGCCAAGAGTTGCCGGCCAGCCGTTGTGTTGGGATCGAAGCGCCCCGGCGCGAAGAAGATGTCCGAGCCGGAGGTAAAGGCAACCGCTCCGATCCACTCCGCCTGCGGCCCGACATGAACTCGGACGTCCGAGAAGTCGGCACCCAACACCTCCGCCATATGAGCCTTGACCGTATCAGGCAGCGGGTGGCCCGGACCGATGGTGGAAAGAACAGCGCCATCGACCGTGAACGATCCTACGGCGAGCCCAGAACGTTGCGCTACGTGCTGATGCGGAACTGTGGCTCGCCGGTGCCCCGCAATGAACCGCCCCTGAATGACACGCCCGATCACGTCTGCTGCCTAGGCATTCTTGCACTCCGTCGATCAATTAATCTGCGGATGGGAGGCAGGTTAGCAGACTGACTTGCGAAGGCATATGGGATTTGACTTGGTTCCAATCACGTGATTCCGACGCCCGGCGCGGCTAGCGAGCAGGTCAATTCAGCACCGATGATGGTAATGCTTTGGACTAGACGATGCGCCGCGACCGGATCGATCAGCACTCGTCCAAGAGGTGAAGTGTTGTCGATGCCCCCGAAAACTTGGCGAGAACTCAGTTGACCGTGCGGTGTGAGCGTTGGCCCAAATCAGCCACGGGACGAGCATGCCGTGAGGCTTTGACGTGAGGGCGAGGTGCGCTTGTCCTCAGGAACGGCGTGACAAACGTGCACCGCAATGCTGGCAGCGGGCTTCCTTGCGACCGCACTATCGCAACGACCACTGAACTTCAGCAGCACTTAGAGGGCTGCGAGCATCCCAACGGCGACATTCGCGGGAGAACGCCGAGGGGGATAAAGTTCCAAGAGGCCTGAAACGGGTCTTTTTATCAACCGCTTATCGTTCTAGGCGTGGTGCCCGGAGAGAGACTCGAACTCTCAAGGTGTTTCCACCGGCGGATTTTGAATCCGCTGCGTCTACCGATTCCGCCATCCGGGCTGCGGGCGGCAATATACGCTCCGGTCAGGCCTGGTCAACGACGGACGACGCTAAGTTGGACGAACAGGCCAACGAGACGTGAGCAACCCGTTCGCCCAGATTGCGACGCCATCGCCCTTTCAAGCATAGGCGCGCACTGCTAACGCTCCGACCGGACCCGGTGGATCAGCGGTAGGACGCACCTTGATACCGACGGCTGCCGCAAAAGGAGGCACTGTATGAGCGACACGACCGACCTCGCAATCTCTCAGCGGTTGGGCGCCCTCGCTGCGGATGCGACCGGCGAGCGCGTCACCCTTGGGTGGGTCCTCGATCAACTGCACGAGCGAGCTTTCGGCCTGTTTCTCCTCATCCTCGCCTTGCCATGCTGCATTCCATTCCTCTACGGCGTCCCGCAGATCGTCTCCCTTCCACTGGTGTTCGTGACCGCGCAGATCGTGATCGGGCGGCGGGTTCCTTGGCTGCCGGCACGTTTGCGTGAGCGGACCGTTGCCGTCAGCAGCCTCGAGGATCTCGCCCAGCGAGCCGCGCCCTGGCTCAAGCGGGTCGAAGCACTGAGCCGCCCGCGCCTCAGTGCTCTCACCCGGGCGCCAAGCGACCGCATCTTCGGGGTTGCTTTGATGCTCTTCAGTGCCTCCATTATGGTCCCACTGCCGGGGACGAACACGGTCCCAGGATTTGCAGTTGTGCTTGTCTCCATGGGCCTGATGCAGCGCGATGGGGTTCTTGTTGTCGTCGGGACCATTCTGGGGACAGCCTGGATTGCCACACTGCTTTTCGCCGGTGCGACACTTGCGTCGCTGATCCAAGGATGGTTGGGGCTCTGACCCAATGCTGACCAACCGTCACAACCGTTGGCGCAATTGCGATTGTGAGCGCCGCAAGACATGAGCTAACGTTCCAACATGAGTGTCTATGGACGTATTCTGCTGGCAGGACTCGGCTCCGCACTGATGCTGCTTGGGGCTTTTGGTTTCCAGTACATCGGCGAATTCGATCCCTGTGTGATGTGCCTGTGGCAGCGGTGGCCACATGCCGTCGCCATTGTCGTCTCGGTTCTCGCGATGACGGCCCTCTATCGCTGGCGCAGGCCACTGTCCGTTCTCGGCATGATTGCAGTGTCGTCGGGTACCGCGATCGCCGGCTGGCATGTCGGTGTTGAACAGGGACTTTGGGACGGCCCGGGCTCTTGCTCAGCGGCCATGGACCCGGCATCGATGACGACAGAAGACCTGCTCGCGAGTATCGAAGCCGCGGACCTCGTCCGCTGCGACGAGGTTGTATGGGATCTGTTTGGCATCTCGATGGCGGGGTGGAACGCGCTGATTTCGACAGGCCTTGCACTGCTCTGGTTGTTCGCGGCGCTGCCGAAGACGACAACCCCGTTCAAGGTGCCCAGTTGAGGTTCAGGACCTAGTCGGAGGCTGCCCCCAGCATGTCGACATCAGGCAACGAACCGTAGCATGCGCGAAGCGCCTCGCCCCATCCCTTCGACACAGCGGTCCAGTCGGTGTCTGTCTCGTTCACCCGCCGCAACAATGAGAACTCCTGCGTATCCACAGGCAAGACAACCAGATCGAGCGGCATGCCAACGGACAGGTTCGATCTCACAGTCGAGTCCATGGACAGGAAGACCGCTTTCACGGCGTCTGGGATCGACATGTCCCGCGTGACCACACGGTCGAGGATTGGCTTGCCGTACTTGAACTCGCCTGCTTGCAGAAACGGAGTATCGATGGTGGCCTCGATAAAGTTGCCGGGGCTGTAGACCATAAACGCACGGTGACCCCCGCCCTTGCGCTGACCTGTCACGAGCACAGTCGCATCGGCGCCAACGCCCTGGCTCAGCAGGTTCGGCCGGTGTCTGGCCTGCATTTCGTCCATCAGCTCGCCGACGATCTGCACAACCCGAAACATCGACCGGGCGTTCAGAATGGTCTCAACGTCTTCACCCACGTCGGCCCGGCGCAAGGCCTCGCCGATGCGCGTCACGATCGCTTGGGTTATCGACAGGTTGCCTGCGGTCATCAGGCAGATCGACCGTTCGCCCGGGATCTGCCACGTGAAAGACTTGCGATACCGGGACACGTGGTCGACACCGGCATTTGTCCGAGTATCCGAGAGCATCACGACACCGGCGTCGACTTTGAGCGCGACACAGTAGGTCATATTAGTCCCTCAGGATTGGGATTGAAATTGAACCGGTCCCGCCACGACCTGAACCTCGGCATCGAACGACTCTTCAGGCTGGCCACCGAGGACGCCCCGCACAGGAGCCGCATCGGATGCATCAAGTCCAGCGCACACGCGAACGTATGCGTCGGTAGGACATAGCTGGTTCGTGACGTCGAACCCCACCCAACCCAAGCCCGCGACATATGCCTCGGACCACGCATGAGTTTGGTCGCCGGCATTCAGTTCGTCGTCGACATCAAAAAGATAGCCGACCACGTAGCGGGCCGGGATGTCGAGATGACGGCATGCGGAGATGAAGACATGCGCATGGTCCTGGCAGACGCCCGCGCCGGTGGCCGTGGCCTCTGCAGCAGTGGTCTTTGCTGACGTTGCACCCGGCCGGTAATCGATGGCCTTGTGGATAGCCGCGGACAAGAGGTGCAGACGGCCGAGAAGATCGTCACCAACCGCCTCTGCCGCGAGATCACGGATTGAGTCGTCCGGGGCGGTCAACTCGCTCGTTCGCAGGAAGAGGGCGGGACGCGCCGCCTCGAACACACCTCCCAGGACACCCGTGGTGTCACTTGTTTCGACAAACCCATTCGCCACGACCGCAACGTCCCTGGTCTTTGAATGCTGGTGCCAAAGCGCGACGGCATTTCCAAGAGCATCCCGAAAGAGCGGCTCGACCGGTTTGCCATTCACCGTAACCTCCCATGCAGAGGCGGTCTGTGCATGCGTCTGAGGCGGATGCAGCATCAGCCGCAACGCCGCGTGATTGGCCGCGGGGTCGTAGGCGTAGGACGTCGTATGCCGGATGGAGAGCTGCATGTCAGAAGTGGTATGCCTCGTAGATCTCGGAGTTCAGGCGACGTGTCGTACCGATTGTGCTGCGTACGAACTCATGCAGCCCTTGTCGGAAGATCTCGCCCATCTGAAGGTGCTTCAGCTGCCTTACAGCCTCACGCGCCGTTCCATGGCAAGCGTGTTCCTCACCGCCGTAGGTCTCAGATAACATGGCAAGCGACTTCTCGATCTTGCTGTAGCTGAAAGCTACGGATCGAGGAAACCTTGCATTCAGAATCAGGAAGTCTGCGATGTTCCAGGGCGAGTAGTCGCCGCGGTAGACGTGGTGGTACGCACGCACAGCCGAGGTTGCGTGCAGGACCGAAGTCCACTGATGGTGGTCACGGCCCCCACCAACCACGTCCATCTCGGGCAAGAGAAGGTACGACTTCACATCGAGCAGCCGAAGCGTCATGTCAGCGCGCTCAATGTATCCGCCCAGACCCAAGAACAGATAGTTGTCGTTGCGCAGCATCGTTGAGGTGGAGGCACCGCGGATCGTTGCGCCACGCAGCTTCACCCAATCCAGCACGCCCGGCAGATCGCGGAGCAC
>JBCCDA010000083.1:0-20788 GCA_039033215.1 Pseudomonadota bacterium
AAGCGTCGAAATCAGCATGACCAGCGGGACCATGGCGCCCACGATCAGCCCGGTTCGAAAGCCAAGGAACGCGACGACGACAGCAAGGACGACAAGGATCGTCTGCCAAAGGTTGTTCAGCACCGAGAAGATCGCGCCTTCTATCTCGGTGCGCTGGAAGGTGATGTAGGACAGCTCGAACCCCCAGGGCAGGGCGCTCTCGAAGCCGTTCACCACACTGGTCAATTCGGTTGAGAATGCATCCGAGTCGACCTGGTCGATCATGGAGACCGAGACCACGACCGCAGGCAGGCCATTGTAGAAGGCCGGGGAGCCCGGCGGTTCCTCGTAGCCGAAGCGGATGTCGGCCAGGTCGCGGAGGTATAGCGTCGAGTCGCCAACCGCGATTGCGACACCTGCGAGATCTTCGAGATCGCCGAAGTCGCCGGTGGGTTCGACCGTGATCGTTGTTCCATCCGCTTCGACCCGCCCGCCGGGCAGAATCACGTTCTGACGTTGAACGGCATCAACCACCTGAGCGGCGTCTATGCCCAATTGTGCCAGAAGGATGTTGTCGAACTCGACGAAGATGCGCTGTTCCTCGACCCCGAACAGTTCGACCTTCCGCACACCGGGTACGCGCGCGTAGACTTGGAGACGAAGCTCCTTGGCCACTTCGCGGATCTCGGCATTCGAGAAGCCCTCGGCCGTGATCGCGACGGTCGCCATCGCAACGTTCCCCTGATCGTCGAAGATGAAGGGGCCGCTCGTGCCGGATGGGAGCTCACTTACCATGTCGCGCATCTTGTTGCGCAGGTCGGTCCAGATCGGCTCCATATCCGTGTACTGGTCGCGCACCTGAATCGACAGGAAGGACCGTCCGGTCGAGGAGGTGGATTCGATGTGCCAGATCTCGGGGATCTCCCGGATCTTCTCCTCGATCTGACGGGTGATCAGATCCTCGACCCTGTCAGCCGACATTCCAGGAAACTCGGCGATGACCTGCGCGTTGCGGATCACGATTGCCGGATCTTCCCGGGAGGGATGGGTCAAAAAGCTCAGCGGGCCCGTAAACAGGCAGGCGAGCATGATGGCAATGACCAGCGTCCGGTTCGAGAGCGCGAATTGTGTGAGCATGGATCAGCGCAGCAGGTTGGGATCGAGAAGCTCGACGGTCATCCCATCGTGCAGGAAGCTGACACCGGCGGTGGCGATGATTTCGCCAGACTCGATGTCACCGCTGATCAGAAGGGCGTTGTCGCGAATGTTGCTCACCTTGACTGTGCGCTTGGTCAAGGTGCTGCTATCCGGCTGATAGACGAAGACATATGCGTCCTCGCCCCCGGCGGCGTCTGCCAGGACGGCAGATAGCGGCACGCTGAAGGCAACGCCGGTCTCGTCGGAGGCAAACTGGAAGATCACCTCGGCCGACATGCCCGGGCGCAGTCCAGGCGGGATATTGTTGAGCGCGACTTCGATGGGGTAGGCGTTGGCATCACCCGTCAGGGGCGAGATCTCGCTGACCGAGCCTGCTACCGTCGTCCCGCGGAGCGGCGGGAAAGAGACCTCAACCTCGAAACCCAACGAGACGGTGTTGATCATTGTCTCGGGGAGCGCCGCCTCGATCTTGTCCTGACCTTCTGTCTGGATCGCGTAGATCGCCTGTCCGCCGGCGACCTCTTCGAACACCTCGATCAGCTTGCGTGAGATCAGGCCCGCGAACGGCGCACGGAGATCCGTCTTCGACAGGTCTCGCCTGGCCAGGTCCAATTGGCTCTGGGCGACACCTACTGCGCCTTCCGCATTCTTGAGCGTGGCTGTGGCGGAGTCGAGCGCTGTCTGCGTCGCGAAGCCTTCATTGAAGAGCTGCTGCTGCTGTTCGAACTTGCGCCTTGCGTCTTCGAGGCTGGCTTCGGCCTGCGACAGCGAACTCTCGGCCTGCGAGAGCTGGAACCGATACGGTTCCGGATCCAACTGACCGATCAGATCGCCCTCATTGACCGGATCACCGGCATTGCGGGGCAGGGAAATCACCTGCCCGGACGTCTCGAAAGCTACGTTGCTGCTAATTGCCGCCGATACAATGCCGGCAATCCGCCGCTCCTGCTGACCCGCGCGTTGATCCAGCGCCATGTACTTGATGGCGCGGACTTCTTCGACGACTTGGACGCTCTCTTCCTCGTCGCAGGCCGCAAGCAACATCGGCGCGAGCAGCAATGCCAAGCCCAGTCTTCTGACCATTCAACGACTCCCCAATAGGTGGGGCGAACATGCCATGGCCCGAGCCGAAGTGCGAGGCCCCAAAGATCGGTTCTCAAGCCATCTCCAAGGTCTGACTAGTCGCCGTTGTCCGGTGGCTCGTCCTGTCCGTTGACCTCACTCGCATCGAATGGGCTGAAATCTGACGGTGCTGGCGGGGAAAGCCGCGGCCTGATGCCACCGGGCAGACGGGTGCACGATTGCGAGTTGCACTGGGCGTAAGCTGGTGCGGTGAACTCGTACTCCAGCCCCCCCTCCGTCGTGACGGCGGTCACGACTCCATCATCAACGAAAATCTTGAGCAGGTCGGTGCCGACGGCTTCGAGGGTGAAGTCGGTTCCCCGGATACCAACCGTCGCGACCGGTGTTCCGATCTTGACACGATCAGATGGCATGTTGCCACTGACCATCCGAAGCGCGCCCACACCCAACTGGATCAGCGCATCGCCTGATCCGGCATCCGGATCATAGACAAATCTGTCAACGACCACGTCCGAGTTTGGCCCCACCGTCAGGGCGGAGCCATCGTTCAGGGCAACATTGACGCTACCGAACCGTTCGGTCCGAAGGCGTCCGTTTTGCCATATCGTGTCTCCCTCAGCGAGGGCGCTGCTGGATCCCCCCGTCTCTTGCACCGATGCTGGTTGGACGCTTCTTGTCCAGCCTGCGCTGTCTTGTGCGAAAGCCACACTGGACGCGCCGAAAATGACCAAAGCGGCAGTTGCCGTCCCACTTAACGCAGTGACGTTCCAAACCATCTCGTTCTCCCAAACCCCTTTTTGCAAAAGCATTTTACCAGAGGACGACGCCGAGGCAAACCGTAGTGCGGATTTGGCGATTGCTCTCCCTGCAGCATCAGTGCCTTCTGCCCTTATCGCGCCTTGGTTGCTCGATAAGACTGGCGCTGAATGCCTACCAAGCGCTAGGTTGAGCGCGTCAAAGCAGGGTTGGTTCGCGGTGTGTGGTTGGTGCCGCGGCGCCTGGAGGAGAAGAAATGAGAGAGTACGCATGGCGTTTGGCCGCAAGCATTGTCTTGGCCGCCTGGACTGGAGTGACAGCGTTTGCTGCGGAACCCGTCAAGATCGCATACATCGACCCGCTGTCGGGTCCCTTTGCATCGACGGGAATCCAGGGGCTCGCCCAATATGAGTATGCCGCTGAAGTGCTGGTGAACGATAAGGGCGGCGTTCTCGATGGGCGCCCGTTCGAGATCGTGGCGTTTGACAACAAGATCTCGCCCAAGGAAAGCCTTATCCAGCTCAAGGTCGCCATCGACCAGGGGATCCGGTTTATCGCTCAGGGCAATTCGTCGGGCGTGGCGCATGCTTTGACCGACGCTGTGCGAAAACACAATCGCCGCAACCCGGACGCCCAGGTGATCTTTCTGAACTACTCTGCCGTGGATCCCGCGTTGACGAACGACAAGTGCAGCTTCTGGCACTTCCGGTTCGACGCGAACGCCGACATGAAGATGGCGGCCCTGACCGACGTGATCGCGGCAGACGAGGACATCAGCAAGATCTACATTATCGGGCAGGACTACTCGTTCGGGAAGGCGGTCGCCTCGGCCGCCGTGTCGATGCTGGGCGAGAAGCGCCCGGACATCGAGATCGTCGGGAACGAGCTGCACCCTATCGGCAAGGTCAAGGACTTCACGCCCTATGCCCGCAAGATCGTCGCGTCCGGCGCGCAGGCGATCATCACGGGCAACTGGGGTTCAGACATGATCAACCTCGGTAAGGCCGTGATTGATGCGGGCTTTGAAGGACCGATCTACACCTATTACGCGGCGGCGGACGGTATCACCAAGACGCTGGGCGAGGACGGGGTCGGTAAGATCCGTCATGTCGGCGAAGGGGTCCTGAACCCGGCGCGCACCAAGCGCGCGGTCGGCTATGTGGAAGGCTTCAAGGACCGCTACCCCGACCTCGACGTCGCACAAGCCCGGATCACCAATGTGGTCGAGATGCTGGCCCGCGCGATCGAAGACGCTGGATCGGCCGACGATACGGTGGCAATCGCACAGGCGCTTGCGGGCATGGAGCACGAGTCCCTCTGGGGGACGAAGGTCTTCATGCGCCCACAGGACCATCAGGCGATTCAGGACGTCTTCATTTCGGTGCACACCAACGAGGGAATCCAGTTCGACTATGACAACTCGGGCTATGGCCTGTTCATCGAGGATACGATTCCGATGGCGGCACTTGAGGCGCCGACCACCTGCCGGATGGATCGGCCCTGAGCCGATTGCCATGATCTCTCGCCCGGGCGGAGGCTGGCCCGCCGCGCGCAGGAGGACGCGTTGGATCTGATCTTGGTGAACCTAGCGGACGGCTTTGTCACGGGGCTGTTGCTGTTCATGCTGTCGGCGGGGCTCACGCTCATCTTCTCGATGATGGGCGTGCTCAATTTTGCCCATGCGTCGTTCTACATGCTGGGGGCCTACTTCGCCTATCAGATCAGTCGCTATGTCGGCTTCTGGCCGGGGCTGATCGTGGCGCCCGTCATCGTGGGTGTGCTCGGCGGCCTGGTTGAGCGCTACGGGCTCAGACGTGTCCATGCTCACGGACATGTGCCCGAGCTGATCTTCACGTTCGGCCTGGCGCTTCTGATCGAGGAGTTGGTCCAGTTCATCTGGGGGCGCGACCACAAGGCTTACGGCACCCCGGAGAGTCTGGACTTCGCGCTCTTCTACATCGGTCCCAATGCGTTTCCCGCCTACAAGGGCGTCATGGTCGTGGTGACGCTGGTGATGTTCCTGGGGCTTCTCGTGATCTTCAAACGCACACGTGTCGGGCTCGTAATCCAGGCCGCACTCACGCATCCCCACATGGTGGAGGCTCTGGGGCACAATGTGCCGCGGATCTTCATGGGGGTCTTCGGGGTCGGCACGGCGCTTGCCGGTGTCGCAGGCGTGATCGCTGGACCTGTGCTCGGGACGTTCCCGGGCATGGCGGTGGTGCTCGGCTCGATCGTCTTCGTGGTGATCGTCATAGGGGGGCTCGGCAGTCTCTGGGGCGCGCTGATCGCGTCGCTGCTGATCGGCTGGATGACCACCTTCGCCAAGGCCTACAATCTATCGGGCGCGGACGTGCTGGCACTGATCGGCCTCGGTCCCCCGACCGACCTGACCGCAAGCCCGTTTCGGGACATTTGGACGGTAACGCTGCCGCAGGTCGCTGACGTGCTGCCCTACCTATTCATGGTGCTTGTACTCGTGTTCCGTCCGTACGGCTTGATGGGACGGCGCGAGACATGAGACATCCGCTGTTGCCGTGGCTGCTGGCCGTTGTGACAATCTGCCTGCTCAGGCTTCTCTTCCCGTCGGAATCCGCCATCACGATACTCAACGAGATGGCCATCACCATCGTCTTTGCGCTCAGCTACAACATGCTGCTGGGCCAGGGCGGGATGCTCAGCTTCGGACACGCCGTCTACATGGGTCTGGGCGGGTTCTTCGCGATGCACCTGATGCGGTTCGTCGAATACGATCAATGGCCCATCCCGCTGCCGGTGCTGCCTTTGTTTGCCGGGCTCTTCGGGTTGGCCTTTGCTGCTGTCATAGGGTTCTTCTCGACGCGCCGTGCCGGAACCACGTTCGCGATGATCTCGCTTGGTATCGGAGAGCTGGTCGCGGCGTCCTCCATCATCGTCGTCGCCTTCTTCGGCGGAGAGGAAGGTATCTCCGGCGACCGGACCATGGGCCCGCCGGTCTTTGGGGTCGAGTGGTTCAGTTCCGGCGAGGTCTATTGGATCATCACCGGATGGATGCTGGTCTCGGCAGCCCTGATGTATCTGTTCTCGCGCACACCGGCGGGGCGCATGGCGAACGCGGTTCGCGACAATCCCGAGCGGGCGGAGTTCCTGGGCTACTCGCAGGCCCGCGTCCGTTTCGTCAGCTTCTGTGCGTCTGGCTTCTTTGCCGGGGTCGCGGGTGGGCTATTTGCCATCAACCTCGAGATCGTGACGGAGGAGAACCTGAACCTCGCGACCTCCGGCACCATCCTTCTGGTGACGTTCCTCGGGGGGACGGGCTTCTTCGTCGGTCCGATCATCGGCGCCGTGGTCTTCACGCTATTGAAGACCGTGCTCGGCTTGGAGACGCAGCTTTGGGGCCTCTACGCCGGGATCCTCTTTGTCGTGACCGTGATGTTCTGTCCCACCGGGCTGGCGGGGCTCTTGGCCTTGCATGTGCTGCCGGCGCGCCTAGGGCGACTGGGCAGTCTTGTCGTGCCGTACGTGCGCGCGTTGGTGCCCGGTATCGTCGCGGTGCTATCGGGTGCCTGCCTGCTCGAGATGTCGTTCCACGCCCGTGAGGCGGCGCAGGGCGATACGGCAATCACGTTGTTCTGGATCGCGTTCGATACCCACTCGATCATCTCATGGGTATTGCTTGCGATCATTTTCGCCGCGAGCACCTGGCTCACAGCCAAAGCAACTCCGCGCCTGCGCGATGCCTTCGAGGAGGCAAGCACCCCATGACGGCTCTTGTCCTGTCGGGTCTCTCGAAGTCGTTCGGCAAGGCGGAGATCATCCGCCGGGTCAATCTGACTATTCGGCCTGGAGAGCGTCATGCCATTATCGGGCCCAACGGTGCCGGCAAATCTACCCTCTTCAACCTGATTTCAGGTCGCTTCCCGCCCACGACGGGTCGTCTCGCACTGCACGGGCGGGACATCACCGGAATGGCACCACACCAGATCAACCGTTTGGGTCTGTCGCGATCCTTCCAGATCACCAATCTGTTTCCCCGCATGTCCGTGTTCGAGAACGTGCGTTGCGCGCTACTCTGGCCGATGGGGTATCGCTATGCCTTCTGGCGTCTTCTGGATCGTGCGCACGAGCTGGACGCGGCGGCCGCTTTGGTTCTCGACCAACTCGGCCTCACGGGGCGACGTGACCTTCCGGCAGGGGTCCTGTCCTATGCAGAACAGCGCGCGCTAGAGATCGGTATTGCGATAGCGGGTGGGGCCAATGTGATCCTGCTCGATGAGCCTACTGCAGGGATGAGCCGCTCCGAGACGAAGTACATGGTTGGTCTCATCCGCGAGGTGACGGCTGGCAAGACCCTCGTCATTGTTGAGCATGACATGGGTGTCGTCTTCGACCTTGCTGACCGCATCAGTGTACTGGTCTATGGGGAGATCATCGCGAGCGGACCACCCGACGAGATACGCGCCAAACAGGTGGTGCGCGATGCCTATCTTGGCAGCGCCCCGAAGGTGCGCTGATGCTCTCGCTCCGCGGTGTCCATGCCTTCTACGGCAAGAGCCACATCCTGCAGGGCGTGGACCTTGATGTCGAAGAAGGGACCATCGTCGCGCTCCTCGGCCGAAATGGAGTGGGCCGCTCGACGACCTGCAAGGCCGTGATGGGCGAAGTCGTGCCTCATGGCTCAATCCAGTTCAAAGGGCGCGAGATCGCCGGATTGAAGCCGTTTGAGATCGCGCGCCTCGGTCTTGGATATGTGCCCGAGAACCGGGAGATCTTCCCCGGGCTGACGACCCGCCAGAACCTCCTTCTCGGCCTGAAACCCGGTGGCAAGGATGGCGGAGGGCGCTGGTCCATCGACGATATGTTCAAGCTCTTCGAGAACCTTCGCCTGCGTGCGGACATCAACGCCTCGGTCTTGTCGGGCGGTGAACAACAGATGCTCACGATCTGCCGCACTCTGATGGGGGATCCGGATCTCATCATGGTCGACGAGCCGACGGAGGGTCTCTCCCCCCAGATGACGGCGCGGGTCTCGGCCCTTCTGCAGGAGATCGCGCGGCGCGGCGTCGCCGTTTTGCTTGTGGAACAGAAGCTCGCCATCGCCCTTGAGATTTCACGGCGCGTCTATGTCATGGGCCGCGGGCGAATGGTATTTGAAGGCAGCCTGTCCGATCTGAAGGCACGCGACGACGTGCGGCGGGAATGGCTGGAAGTCTGAAACGGCTACAGGGAGGCGCCGATGATCACCATTGAGAACCCGCTTAGGGCGATGCTTGACCGCGACGAGCTGGCGCTTGGCGTGGGCCTGCGTGGCTCCCGAACGGTGGAGATTGCGCGCGCCATGAAGACGGCCGGATTTGACTGGCTCTTCATAGACATGGAACATAACGCAATGTCGCTGGATGACGCCTGCAACATCTCGGTGACAGCCCAGGCTGAAGGGATCGTGCCGCTGGTCCGCGTGCCCGGCACCGAACATCACCATGCAACGCGTGCGCTGGACGGTGGGGCGATGGGGATCGTGGTCCCCCATGTCGATGACGTCGAGACGGCAGCGCAGATGGTCTCGAACGTCCGCTATCCACCGGTCGGCAAACGGTCCATGTACGGGGCGCTGCCGCAGCTCGGTTTCAACGCGTACCCCCAGGCGGACGCGATGGCGGCCCTGAACGACGCGCTCTACCTTGTGCTGATGATCGAGAGCCCCGAAGGGGTTGCGAACGCTGACGCCATCGCGGCCCTGCCAGGGGTCGATTGCCTGCTGATCGGGACAGCTGACCTCACTGCCGAGATGGGCGTGCCGGGGCAGCTGGAGCATCCGGACGTCGTCGCTGCGTACGAGACCGTGATCGCTGCCTGCAAGAAACACGGCAAGCACGCGGGAATGGGCGGGGTCTATGCCGCTGATACGATGAAGAAATATGTCGACATGGGGATGCGCTTTATCCTCGCTGGCTCGGAGTTCAGCTTCATGATGCAGGGTGCGAAGGCGCAGTCGGCGGCGGTCAGGTCGCTGAAGTGAGCCTGCTGACGGATTTCTTCAAGCCGAGAACCGACGACCAGCGCTTCCCCTCGATCCCGGCGATGGAAGTGGCGGCCCGGCGGCGCATCCCGAAGTTTGGCTACGACTACATGTCCGGCGGGATCGGGGTCGAAGACGGCCTTTCGCGAAATCGCAGTGATTTCAACGATATCCGTTTTGTCCCTAGGTACCTGAAGGATTGGCAGGCCCCGCCGGTCGAGACGAAGATTCTGGGCCAGAAGCATGCGGCCCCCTTCGCGCCCGGGCCCATCGGTCTGAGCGGGCTGATGTGGCCTGGCGCACCGGTCCACATTGCGCGAGCGGCTGTGGCGCACGGTCTTCCGGTCGGGCTTTCCACCTATGCCACCAACTCGATCGAGGAAATGGGGGCCATTGCGGGCAAGGGGCTGTGGTTCCAGCTCTATCCCTCGAAGCACGAGGGCATCGATCAGGATTTGTTGAAGCGGTTCAGGGCGATAGGCGGAGAAGTTCTGCTCGTCACCGTCGACATCCCGGGGCCGACGCGGCGCTGGCGGGACTTGGCAAACGGACTGTCGGTGCCACCGGCACGGGACTGGCGGACCTACCTTGCGGCGGCGAAGTGCCCGGCCTGGGCATTGGCGACGCTGCGGTCCGGGCTCCCAGAGTTCGTGAATGTCACCCGCTATGCTCCTGATGGCGCTGATAAAATCCCGGTGCTGCAATTCCTGGGAGGGCTGAACGCGGGGCACATCGGGCCGGAGCGGCTGCGGCGCTTGCGGGAGCTGTGGCCGGGCAAGCTGGTCATCAAGGGCGTGCTCTCGATCGAGGATACCCGGGTTGCCATGGATGCTGGAGCGGACGGAATCATCGTCTCGAACCATGGGGGCAGGCAGCTCGACGCGGCGCCCACGGCGGTCGAGGTTTTGCCCGCCATCCGTCAGGTTGTCGGCGGCAAGATGGCGGTTCTGGCTGATGGAGGCGTACGCACAGGCCTTGATATTGCACGACTTTTGGCGCTCGGGGCCGATTTTGTGCTGTTGGGCAGGGCGATGACCGCCAGCGTCGCCGCCATGGGTGCGCGCGGGCCGAACCATGCGTTGCGGATCCTCCGCGAGGAGTTCGAAGGGACGCTCTGCCAGCTCGGCTGCGAGGCGATCGACGACCTGCCCACGTATCTGCAAGCATGAGGACAGCACGATGAAACTCTACCACTGCTCCGGCACGCGCTCGGTCCGGATCGCCTGGCTGCTGGAGGAGCTTGGCCTGGAATATGATATTGTTTCCATGCCCTTAGGCGACCCGAAGATGCGCGATCCCGAGTATCTGAAGGTCCATCCCGCGGGCCGGGTTCCCGCGCTGGAAGATGGCGAGGTGACGCTCTTCGAATCCGGGGCAATCGTCGAGTATCTCCTTGCCCGGTACGGCGGCGGGCGGTTGAGGCCGGAGGTGTCCTCACCCGAATTTCCCGTGTATCTTCAATGGCTTCACTATGCCGAGGGCATGATGATGCCGCAGGTCAACATCATTGTGGTCGAGACGAAGTTCCTTGCCCCCGAAAAGCGCAATGACACCAATGTCGCGCGGGCCACCAAACTTCTGAACCGGATGCTGCGACCTGTCGATACAGCGCTGGAATCAAAGGACTTTCTGGCAGGCGAATTCTCGGGCGCAGACATTATGACAGGGCATGCGTGTTCGGTTGCGGCGCGTCTTGGGGCCGACCTGACCGGCAACCCGAACGTGCGCGCCTACGTCGATCGGATCGACGCCCGCCCGGGGATGGTGAAGGCCCGTACGCTCTGACTTGCGCTGGGATTCTGGCTGTATGACTTGCGTATGCCAAACGTATGACTCGCGTATGCCAATCGTGTTCCGGAAAGTCGACCTGGAGAGGCGCGAGTCTCAGCTCTGCTTGGCTGTCCGCCGTGCCAGGAACTCCCCCATGATCGCCTGCGGTTCGCCCGTGGCATAGGTCTCCTGCTGACCTTCGATGGCTTCGGCCAGAGTGGTCTCGAACTCGGCCAGGGCCAGCCGCCGGAAGCGCGCCTTGGTCCGCGCCCAGGCCCGCGGGGGTTTGCCCGCGAGCTGGGTGGCGAGCGCATGCGCCTCGGCCGCCAGATCATCCGGCGCCACGACCTTGTGCAGCAAGCCGTGACCCATGGCCTCGTCAGCGGTCATCAGCCGCCCGGTCAGTGAAAGGTCCTGGTTGACCGACCGGGGCAGATGAAAACTCATCCAGTAGCTCCCCATGATCGAGGGGATGCCGGCGTTGATCTCGGGCTGGCCCATCCGCGCCCCCTCGGCGGCAAGGCGCATGTCCGAGACGAGCGCCATCTGAAACCCGGCCCCCGCCGCCACCCCGTTGATGGCGGCGACGACCGGTTTGTCGACGGCCAGGATGGCGCGGTAGGTCGAGGCGACCCTGGTGAACCAGGCGGGTACGGTGTCAGGCGTCTGGCCATGCCCTTCGGCGAGGTCGACGCCCGCACAGAAAGCCCGCCCCTGTCCGGTGAGCACGATGGCGCGGACCGTTGGATCGGCGTTCAGCTCGGCGCAGGTTGCGACCACGCCGTCGGCGAGCGTCATGGTCACTGCGTTCAGAGCTTCGGGACGGGCGAAGGCCATCGTTGCGATGCCATCCGCCAGTGTTGTCTCGATCATGTCGTGCATCCGACCCTCCCGTCGTTGACGTCTCACAGCGCTACCAGCCAGTCGGGTTGATCGCCAAGCATGGCTGTGATGTTACGGGATTGAGTCGTCTATGGGACTTCGCGGCGTGCGGGGCTGGCCCGGCCAAGCGTTGCAGACAGAGGAGTGCGAAGCGGCGTCAGAGGGCCCGGCGGGGGGTCGCCGGGCCGGTTTTCGGTGCTTGGCGCGCTACTTCGGCAGGTCGCCGACGACGCCTTTGACGAAGAAGTCCATGCCCAGCAGCATCTCATCTGTCGCCGCCTCGCCCGCCGGAACACGCTCGGCCCCGTCGCGGTCGACGATCGGTCCCGTGAACGGGTCGATGTCGCCGGTGCGCACGCCCGCCTCGACGAGGGCGGCCATCTTGGCGACCTCGTAGGGCATGTTCCAGTAGGGGCTCATGACAACCTCGTTGGCAGCCATGCCCCCCCAGCTGTCCTGGCTTTCCCAGGTGCCGTCCAGCACCGCGGCGACGCGTTCGATGTAGTAGGGGGCCCAGTTGTCCTCGATCGCGGTGAGCTGGGCTGTGGGCGCGAACTTGTGCATGTTCGAGGCCTGGCCGAAGGCCATCACACCCTCGTTCTCGGCGACCTGGAGGGCCGCGGGGCTGTCGGTGTGCTGCATGATGATGTCGGCACCCTGGGCGATCAGGGCCTTGGCGGCATCAGCCTCCTTGCCGGGATCATACCAGGTGTTGACCCAGACGACCTGCACTTCGATGTCGGGGTTGACCTCTTGGGCGGCGAGCGTGGCGGCGTTGATGCCGCGCACGACCTCGGGGATCGGGAATGACGCGATGTAGCCGATCTTGTTCGTCGTGGTCATCTTGCCCGCGATCTTGCCGATCACGTGGCGGCCTTCGTAGAAGCGGCCCGAGTAGGTCGAGACGTTGGGCGCGCGCTTGTAGCCGGTGGCGTGCTCGAACTTCACGTCCGGGAACATGGCGGCGACCTTGAGGGTGGGGTCCATGAAGCCGAACGAGGTCGTGAAGATCAGCCCGTGGCCGGAGGCGGCGAGCTGGCGGATGACCCGCTCGGCATCGGGGCCTTCCTTGACGCTCTCCACGAAGGTGGTCTGGACGCGATCGCCGAACGCTTCCTCGACGGCGAGGCGGCCCTGATCGTGCTGATAGGTCCAGCCGTGGTCGCCCACGGGCCCCACATAGACGAAGCCCACCTTGAGTTCGGGCTCGGCCATGGCGGGTGTTGCCAGTAGCAGGGCCGCCGACAGGCCCAGAAACGTTCTGCGGATCATGATCTCTCCTATGTCGTGTTTTGGCTTTCCCCAGCCTTGTTTCGCCTGGAAACTAGGGGGCAGGGGGACGCCCGACAAGCGAATGCGGTAGGATCAGGCAGGTTCTCCGCCGAAAAGCGCCCAAAACTCCTCGCGCGGGTTCGAACGCGGGAAAGGAGTGTCCGGTAACGGCACATTCAGGAACGCACAAAGCGGCTCCCACCCGTCGGCAGGGTTCAAGACCAGCAGCCGATCTACTCCAACGCCAGTTTTGTCGACATGGTGCCTGTTCGGCCGAAACCGGATCCAATGAGTTTCAAAGACATAGCCCCCCAACGAAACGTTCGATTAGTGAAGTGCGCCATCCCGATACGCGCGAGATACGCGGGCGGCGCTTACGTCGCTGGGGTGTCTTTCGGCTGCGGCAACTGAAAGCGCCGCTCACGACAGGTATCGTAAGCGGCGCCAGAAGTTCGCGGTTGCCGAGGCCTTCTGAGATCAGGCCGTTTGGCGACGGCGCAGCAACCCAAGGCCCAGCAGAGCTGAACCGAGCAGCAGCACGCTTGCCGGAAGCGGGATCGCCGAGATCGAGCCGGATGTTTGTGCGCGCACCAGACTACCGGTGGTGCAGGTGGCGTCGAGGCAGGCTTGTTCACCAAGATTAGTGAAGATCAGTGCTGGGATGACACCGCCTGCATTCGTCATCGCGGACGAGAGCGACGCCGCCAGAGAGGTCTCACCCGTGAAATCAGCAAAACTACCCTCGAAGAAGAACAGCGATTGCGCGCTCGAAGCGCTCCCGATGGTGTTGTAGACGCGGTCGGGTTCGCTGCCACCGCTGACATTGATCAGGATGTTGCTGAACATGTCCGTCGAGGCATCGTAATCGAACGATCCGGATCCCGTTGCACCATCGCTGTAGGTCCAGTCGTTCAGCGTCCAGGTCAGCCCAGCGGCGTGGGCACTTGTCGCCACCAGCATGAAGGTGGCGATGAAGACTGCTAGCATCTTACGCATCTTTGTCTCCCGTTCTCTTAAGCAAAAAGCCCCACCAAATTTACGGGCGTAATCATCCCTCACACTGCGGCGCAGGTCAATTGAATAAACTTTAAGGCGAATTGGACCGATCAGGCCGTGCCGCGGTACGGCTCGACGTACTGCAGAGCCATGTCCCAGGGGAAGAAGATCCAGGTGTCCTGGCTGACCTCTGTGACGAAGGTGTCGACCAGCGGCTTGCCCTTGGGTTTGGCGTATATTGCCGCAAAGTGGGCGCGGGGAAAAAGCCCGCGGACGACTTCGAGCGTCCGGCCGGTGTCGACGAGGTCGTCGACTACAAGGATACCCTCGCCATCGCCCGTCAAGTCCGCATCAGGGGCCTTCAGGATCTGTGCCGCGGCCTGCGTCTGGTGGTCGTATGATTTGACCGACACGGTGTCTACGAGCCGGATGTTGAGTTCGCGCGCGACAATGCAGGCAGGCACCATGCCACCGCGGGTGATCGCGACGACAGCGCGCCAGCTTCCATCGTCGTCGGGGCCCTGACGGTCCAACCGCCACGCGAGCGCGCGGGCATCGCGGTGCAGCTGATCCCACGAGACGTGAAATCCCTTTTCATGCGGTAGCTTGTCGTTCACGGCGCTCTCCTCCCCGGCTCATACTTGTGTACCGAAGTGCTGCCCCGGGGGTCGACAGGAAAATGCGCCCAAGGGCTCAGGTGCCGACGGATATCTCGACGACCATGGCCGAATAGAAGACGAAGCTCGCGACGAGTACGAACAGGTGCCAGATCGCGTTCTGGAACGGCAGCTTCTCCCAGAGATGGAATATGACACCCACGGTGTAGAGAAGGCCGCCAACGACGATCAGCGCCATCGTGGCACCGGTGATCTCGGCGCTGACGGGGCCCGCCACCAGCACAAAACACCAGCCGAGCGCCAAGTAGAGCAGAAGCGAGGCGCGCTGCCAGCGGTCGGGCGCGACGAGTTTGTTGAGCACGCCGACCAACGCCCCGGTCCAGACGCCGATCAGCATCCACCGGCCGAGCGGGCCGCCCGCGATAACGGCATAGGGCGTATAGGTCCCTGCGATCTTTACATAGATCGCCCCGTGATCGACCCGGCGAAGCCACTCGAGCAGGCGTCCACCCTCCAGCCGGATGCTCGCGATGTTGTAGCCGGCCGAGGCCGCCAGCATGATCAGAAGCGTGACACCGTAGATCGCGATTGCAGCAACCAGCCAGCCATCGTCTCGCCAGACCGCGGCCAGTGTCACCATGACAGGGACTGCAATCAACGCGGCCCCGACTCCCAGGACATGTATGGTTGCGTCCGCAAGGTGCTCGGCGCGGCTATAGGGCCGGGAGTGGCGTTTGGAGGGTTTCTGCAAGGCGTGCCTTTCGGTCGGTTCGAGGGAGCTTCCGCCACAGCGGTCCGCTGCGCAACTCACGATCTATATGGGGGGACAGCGACGCGGGTGTTAGCGCATTTTTTACCTAGGTGCTCAATCGTCTGTGCCAACCGGCGATCCAGAAGGGTAGGGTACGATGGTGCTAGCGGCGGCCAAGCAAGACGTTGCAATAGTTGAAGGTGATGCGTCGGCTAAGTCGGGCAGCGTGGGCATGCTGCCTCCCGGCCCGGTACGGTGCATCCTCCTGGATGGTGGTCAGATTGATCGCTCCGTTCTAGCGCGCGCAACGGCAGACGCGCGCCACGACCTCGATGTCCTGGATGCCGCGTCGATCGATCAGGCGCGCGCGTTTGCGTCAGCAGGGCAGGGCGATCTCATCATTCTTGATGGCGGGGATGATGCCGCCGCATTGGCGACGATGAAGATCCTTGCCAATGATGCGCTGCTTCGCGCGATCCCGGTAGTCTGCATCGGGCCCGAGATGGGCAGCGAGACAATCGTCGACGTGATGCGGGCGGGCGTGGCTGACTGCGTGGCGTCCGACGTTCTGAGCGCCGATGCGCTGGATCAGGCGGTCGAGACAGCACTGCGCCGAGCGCGGGGCACAGAGTCGGATCTTCAGGCAATGGTGTCGAACCTCCAGTTCGAGAACGAGGCGCTGCGCCGGATCGCTGCACGAAACATGCGGTTGCTGAAGGCCGAGACTGTGCCACTGCTTTCAATTGCTTGGCGTTTTGCGGGTGGAGAGACCCTAGCCGAATCGGACAGGACGCGCGTCGCAAAGGGGCTCTCCCGCGTAACGCGCAATGTGACGGGCTTGATTGACGATACGGTAATCACGGCAGCAACCCATCGTGCAAACGATGTCGACGGCCCCGTTCCCCTGAACGAGGTCATCGATCGGGTCCTCAACGAGGATCTTGGCGAAATCGCCGCGAGCCGTGCGCATGTTGTCATCGGTGATCTGCCAGTGCTGCGCGGTCGGCGTGCGCACTTCGAGATGCTCTTCGAGGAGCTGTTGCTCACCGCAGTCCGGCATGGGCGCATGGGCCAGGTGCCCGAGATCGAGATCGCGGCCGCGCGCGATACTCAGGACAATCCGATCATCACGTTCACCGAACGGGGCATCCACCTATCGGCGCGCAAGCAGGGACTGGCCCAACGGGGTCATGATCTCTCGACCCGCAACATGCAGCTTGGTCCCGATCCTCATGCCTGGTCATTGTGCCAGCGACTGGTCGAGAAGAGCAACGGCCGCTTCCGGATTGCGCGAAGCGACGGGCAGTGCACACGGCTCATGATGCGCTTTCCGGCAAAGCAACTTGTCAGCGGCAACGCCATGCCAACGACGAGAGACGCCGGCTAGAGATCGCTTAGTTTTGCCTCCAAGCCACGGAGGCTCAGGATTGTCAGCGACTTGCCCTTCCGGTCTATCAGACCCTGTTCCTTCAGCTTTGACATCTCACGACCAACAGATTCGCGCTGCGAGGAGATGAGCGTTGCGATCTCCTGTTGCGTGGAAACCTTTTCGATGAAGCCCGTATCCTTACCCGTCTTCACGGCACTGCGCAGGAGTTGCGCGCAGAGGCGTTGTTCGGTCGAGAGCGTCGTCGCCTCGGTCATGCGGCCGGACAAGTAGCGGATCCGGTCCACAAGGTAGAGCATGAACGCTTCGTTCACTTCGGAATTGCCGTAGAGCACTTCGCGGAATTGCCCGGCGGAGATCCGTGCGATTCGGCTGTGCTCCTTGGCAAAGACATTGGTCGAGCGGGGTTGCCCGTCGATTGCCGCAAAAATTCCGAAGCTCTCGCCAGGCGGAAGGTCCGAGTAGAGAACCTCTCGTCCGTTGTCCGTGAACGTCGCTGCGCGCGCGAGGCCTGCGACGACAAAGAATACATCATCGTCCGTGTCGCTCTCGCTCACAATAACGGATCTTGGTGAGAAGTTGCTTTCAGTCCAATAGCTTGCGAGCTGCTTGCAACCCTCATCCCCACATGCCCTGAGCGTGCTTCCCTCGGGAAAACCGCTTGCCTTGATCTGCCCCATACAGCCAGGTCTCCTACGTGACGTCTCCCCAGCCCGGCGCCCCAGCCAGACTGGACGCCCGTACCGTAGCGCGAACTGCGGGGAGACAGAATAGGTCAGGATGCAAGTTGTAACAAAAATCACTGTCCCGACTCATCGGACCTGTTTTCTTCGACCCGTGCCCAACAAGAGCCGCATGTTCCTCGCACGGTCTCTGGGGTGACAGGGTGTCAGTTGCTTAATGTATCGCGAGTTTTTACGCAGGCAGCTCCTCAGGGGGCTGCCTGCTTGTTTCAGTCTTCCCTGATACCAAGCGCCTTTAGATCCTCGGTCGCATCGGCGATCCGGTCTGGGTCGGGCGTGATCCCTTCGGCGAGCCACCGCTTTCCCTGCATGTAGGCCCTCGGGTCATTCATCGCGTCGACGGCGATGAACGTGCCGTCGCGATAGTACCACACGGATTGTCCGCCGGCGCGAAGGCCCGGCCGCGTCACGGTTTGGTCGTAGCCTGTGTTCAGTCCCGCGATCTGCAGCTTGCAATCGTACTGGTCGGACCAGAACCAGGGTTCAGGGGCATAGGGTTCGGATGATCCAAGCATCGCGGCGGCGGCATGCTCGGCCTGGTCGATGGCGTTCTGCACTGATTCGAGCCGAAGCCGACCACCTTGACTGGGAAAAGACGCGCAATCTCCGGCAGCGAAGATGGACGGATCCGAGGTCCGGCACGTTTCGTCTACGGCGATCCCGTTGTCGATCCTGAGCCCGGCCCTCTCGGCCAAAGTCGTCTCGGGCGTGATTCCGATCCCGGCGACAACGAAGTCGACAGCAAGGTCCGTACCGTCGGAGAGTTCCGCGCTGCTGACCCGTCCCTCATGGCCGCGCAGGACCTGAAGTCCCACGCCTTCGTGAAGAACGACGCCCTGCCGGGTATGAAGTGCCCGGAAGAACGCCGCCGTCTCAGGCGATGCGACGCGGCCAAGTATCCGCTCGGCCATCTCGATCAGCGTCACGACCACGCCTTTGTTCGCAAGGACGGCGGCAGCCTCCAGACCGATATAACCTCCGCCGACGACCAGTGCCCTTCGACCGACCACGACTTCCGGGCGCAGGCGGTCTACGTCGCCCACGTCACGGATGGCGAAGACACCTGCAAGGTCGCCGCCGATGCGGGACGGCAGGCGGTGGACACGTGCGCCTGTGGTCAGCGCGAGGCAATCGTAGTCGATGCGATCGCGGCCCATGACAATCTGCTTCTGACCGCGGTCAATCGCGTCGACCGGAGTTCCGAACCGCGTAGAGATGTTGTTGTCGGCGTAGAAGCTTGTCGGCTTGAGCAACAGGCGCTCGGCGTCGAGCTCGCCCAGCAAGTATTTCTTCGACAGCGGCGGGCGCTGATAGGGGGGGAGCGGGTCTGTTCCGACAAGCGTGATCTGGCCCTCATGGCCCAGCGCGCGCAGCTTTGCGACGAGGGCCGCCCCAGCCTGTCCTGCACCCACGACAACCACCTGTTTCGACATCCAGCGATCCTTCTGTTCGTTGGCGGATCGTTGACGTGTCGATGGGGCGATTGCAAGTGGTTGGGAGGCATGGCGGGCCGCTCTGTCATGGTGTTGTGGGCGTCTTCACCCATCCGCCGTCGGTCGCCGCGATGTAGGCCGACGGGTCCTTACCTGACCTCCACATCAGCGCTGATCGAGTCGACGGTTCTGCCATCACGCATCAACTTCGCCTGTCCGCGATACATCCCGGCGGGCCATGCGACCTCGGCGCGCCTTCCAACGGCGCGAAACTGAGTGGCGCGGTTGTGCGGCATTAGGTGGCTTTGCTCGACGAGAAGAGCTCCTGACTGGTCGAACAGCTGCAATGTAATCTCGTCGCCCTCTCGCAGCCCGAAGAAGTGAGCCCAGAACACGATCGCCTCGGCTTCCGTCGGAAGGGTCGCGTTGTGGGCCACGCCGGCTCTGATGGCGTTGTACTCCGGAGTGACGGGTCCCATGCCGGCTGCCAGTGCGCCGCCCGGTTGATAGTCCGTGTTCGGATCGAGGTGCGCCCATAGAGTGGCGCGTTCGGAGAACCGGCAGGATTCATTCTGCTCGCGTGCGTCGAAGGGGTCGATGATGCGACCAGCCTGGTCCCTTACCTGAAAGTGCAGATGCGGGAACTCGGTCAACCCCGACAGACCGATCTGGCCAAGGCGTTGCCCCTGGGTAACCTGCTCCCCCTCACTCACGGCAAGCGACCCGCGTGCGAGGTGGCAGTACTGGAAGCGCCAGCCGTCTGCCCGCTCTACGATCAGGCCATTGCCACATTCCCGGTCGGTCACATCCGGCGCGTCCTGGTCCAGCTGGGAACGGTCCGCCATCCCGTCCCTGAGGGCCACAACCCTGCCATGGGTTGCCGAAAGGACATCGACACCAACGCTCATCGCTTTTCGATCTGCGACCCGAATGTCTGTCCCCTTGTGATCGTCGTAGGATAGGGGACCGCAGGTGTAGTCGAGCGCACCGTTGCCCGGATCACGATCGACGTATTGCTGGATGAAGCACGTTTCTCCGAGCGCGCAGTCGACGGGAAAGACGAGACCGGGCTCGTCTGCCACGGCCTCTACGCCGGCGATCAGCATTGTGGCCATCAGCGCCCTCCAAAACCGGAGGGCGCCAAAGTACGAAGATGGTCCAGGCATCTGGCGCGGTGTCAGCCAGCCGTGAGCAGAGGCGTGTCTTCCTTGCCGAGGCGCGGATTGCCGGGTGGGATTGTCTCCAGCGTCAGCTTGCCATCCTCGACGTCGATACGGACGATGCCGCCCTTCGAGAGCTTTCCGAACAGCAGTTCTTCCGCCAGCGGCTTCTTGATATGCTCTTGGATGACGCGGCTGAGCGGCCGTGCACCCATCTTGTCGTCGTACCCCTTGGCGGCGATCCACTCCGCAGCCTCGGGCAGGAGTTCGATGCTGACGCCCCGCTCGATGAGCTGGACTTCAAGCTGCATGACGAACTTCTCGACAACCTGGAGAATGACCTCTTTGGGCAGTGGCCCGAACGAGATCACCGCATCAAGACGGTTGCGGAACTCTGGTGTGAACATCCGCTCGACAGCCTCGGTGTCCTCGCCTTCGCGTCGGTCGCGGCCGAAGCCAATCGCGGCGCGTGCCTGTTCCGCCGCTCCGGCGTTCGACGTCATGATCAAGACGACATTCCGGAAGTTCACCGACTTGCCATTGTGATCCGTCAGTTTGCCGTGGTCCATGACCTGCAGCAGAATGTTGTACACATCGGGGTGGGCTTTCTCGATCTCGTCCAGCAGCAGGACGCAATGCGGATGCTGGTCGATTGCGTCCGTGAGCAACCCGCCCTGATCGAAACCAACATATCCCGGAGGCGCGCCGATCAGACGGCTGACCGAGTGCTTCTCCATGTATTCGGACATATCAAAGCGCTTGAACTCGATCCCAAGGACTGAGGCCAACTGTTTTGCGACCTC
>JBCCDA010000084.1:0-20608 GCA_039033215.1 Pseudomonadota bacterium
CTTTCGCCAGTTCATGAAGGCGCTGGAAGCGCTGCGGTTCGGTCCTGGCGATTCCCGTGCCGACAAATCGCGCCGCGCCGAGCTTGCGGCCGAGGCCCCGATGGCGTTCGGTCTCTTCGACGGTCGGCCAACTCCGGTGGAGCCGGTAGCTGGGCCAGAGGATGGTGCAGCAGACGTGGCCGCCGAAGAGCCCGACAAGGCAGCGTGACCGCTGGTCTGGTCGGCGACCGGCGGTTCTCCTTCGTCGCCTAACCTTTCTTCGGTCCTGCGGGTTCGCCCGCCGAGGTTTCTGTTGTGCCAAGGGCATCTGCCAGGCGTATCTTGGCGCTACCCGGGCGGAGTGGTTGGGGCTGATTCGGTGCTGGCGCCCAGCCGGTAAGGAAGACAATATCGAAGGTCGACGATATCCGTCCTGCCTCCGCCGGAAAGCTCGTGGCATAAACGGCTTCGGTGGCTGCGAGGACGTCGCGGCGCAGAAAGACACGGCGTCGGTCCGCCATCGCGTTGGTCTCGCCCATGGCACGGAGATCGCGCATCAAGCTTCTCACGTCAGGGTAGGAAGTCCGCACCCGCTCGCTGTCGGCCACCGGCATCGCGAACCCTGCCCGCTGCAACAGGGCGCCCAGGTCGCGTAACTCTGCCATCGGGGCGATCCGAGGGCTGAGCCCGCCGGTCACGGCAACCTCGGCCTCGGCGAGGCTTGCACGGAGCTCTGCCAAGGTCTCACCTCCGAAGAGTGCCGCGATCAACAGACCATCCGGCTTCAGGGCGCGGCGCATCTGGATTAGCTGACCCACAAGGTCATTGGCCCAGTGCAACTCCAGCGCAGAGATGATCAGATCCGCGCTCTCGGGCTCCAGCGGCAGGGGGTCGAGCGTCGACGCGGGGTTTACCCCAGCGGCCGCGGCGCGTGCAGGGGCGCGTTCGATGACCCGGATAGGCCCGGTGATTGGGGCCACTACCTCGGCGATCACCCCACCGCCGGAGCCGATCAGCACAGGCTGCTCGAAGCGTCGGGTCACATCGGCCAGGCGCTCCCCCACCTGCTCCGCCACGAGGCTGTACAGGAAATCACCGTGTCCGGCGAAGCCTTGCCGCTGAGCCCGGTCCCGCCGGGAAGCGACGTCTCGCTCGTCAGCCAGTATCCGAGGCGCCGACGCGCCAGTCTTGGGTGTTCCATCCTGCATGATCCTGCCATATATAGCGTACGGCGGACGGGGGCGAGAGGAGTGCCTGTTTGTCCCTGTCAGCGCCATTGTTCGCCGTTCGCGATGTGCTGTTCCCGCCAGCTTGTCCCATATGCCGCGAGATCACGGGAAGCGAGAAGACACTCTGCCCCTCATGTTGGCGTGAGCTCTCTTTTCTGGACGAGGGTGGTTGCGTGCGCTGCGGGCACCCCATTCCCGGTGTCCCCGAGCCCGATTCCGAATGTGACGACTGCTTGCGCCATCACCCTCCATGGCGCCATGGAAGGGCAGTGTTCCGATATGACGGCGCGGGGCGGCGCCTGGTCCTTGGCCTCAAGCACGGGGATCGGCAGGATGTCGTGCCGATGCTGGCCGACTGGATGCTGCGCGCCGGGCGCCCGCTGGTCGAAGGGGCGGATATGATCGCGCCGGTCCCGCTCCACTGGACGCGACGTCTGAAACGCCGGGGCAACCAGGCGGCGACGCTGGCCCGCAGGATTTGCCATCGTGCAGGGCTGCCCGGCACGTTTGCCCCCCGCCTCCTGGTCCGCAACCGCGCGACACCCAGCCAGGATGGTCGCAACCGCGGCGCGCGGGTCGAGAACCTGGCGGGGGCGCTGTCGCTCGGTCCCGGGACCGCGGTCGAGGGGCAACGGATTCTCCTGATCGACGACGTGCTGACCACCGGGGCCACGCTCTCGGTGGCGGCGGAGGTGCTGCAGGCGGCGGGCGCGGCTTCGGTCGACATTCTGGTGCTGGCTCTGGTCGTGCGCGACGATCCCGCCTATATCGATCCGGGTACGGAGGGTTCCTTTGATGAAACAAGTCGAGATCTATACGACCCCGATCTGCCCCTATTGCATGATGGCGAAGCGGCTTCTGGATCAGAAGGGCGTCGCCTACACCGAGATCAACGTGATGGGTGATGCGATGGCCAAGGAGGCGATGATGCAGCGGGCGCACGGTCGCCACACCGTGCCGCAGATCTTCGTCGGCGAGACCCATGTGGGAGGCGCAGACGAGCTGAATGCGCTCGAGCGGGAGGGCAAGCTCGATGGGCTTCTCGCGGCATGAGGGCGGCGCTGGTCCAGATCACGGCCTCGGACGACCCGCTGGCGAACCTCGAGGTGACCGAGCGTCTGGTGCGCGAGGCGGTTGACGGTGGCGCCGATCTCGTGCTGACGCCGGAGGTGACGAACATCATCTCGGACAGCCGGGCGCACCAGCGCGCCGTGCTCTGCGAGGAGGCCGGTGATCCGACGCTCGCGCGCCTCCGCGAGGTCGCGGCCGAGACGGGCATCTGGCTCTCGATCGGGTCGCTCGCGCTGAAGTCGGGCGCGCCGGATGGGCGTTTCGTGAACCGCCAGTTTCTGGTGGGCCCAGACGGAGCCATCGTGGCGCGCTATGACAAGATCCACATGTTCGACGTCGATATTGCCGAGGGCGAGAGCTACCGCGAATCCGCCGGGTACCAGCCGGGCGACAAGGCCGTGGTGGCAGATACACCGTTTGCGCGGCTGGGCCTGACCATTTGCTACGATCTGCGCTTTCCTGCGCTGCACCGCACGTTGGCCGAGGCCGGGGCCGAGATCATCACCCAGCCGGCAGCTTTCACCGTGCCCACGGGTCAGGCGCACTGGCACGTGCTGCTCCGGGCCCGTGCGATCGAGACAGGCTGTTTCGTGCTCGCCGCCGCACAGTGGGGCCGCCACAGCGCGCGCGAGGGCCGTCAGCGTGCCACCTATGGGCATTCGCTCGCCATCGCGCCATGGGGCGACGTCATTGCCGATGCGGGAGAGGGCACGGGCGTGACCTTTGCCGATCTGGACATGGCTCGGGTCGCCGAGGCACGCGGCAAGGTGCCGTCCCTCGCGAACGCGCGCCCGTTCGATCTGCCCGGCGAGGAGCATCTGACGATTGCGGCCGCTCGGGCGGTGCGCTGACGCGCACAGCCCTCGGGACCCGCCCGTCCGTTTTTCAGGGCGAGACGCCCGCATCCGCCACCGATGGCGCGACACCCACCGAAACCCCTCAAAATGCGCCACCATCACAGCGATCCGGTCGGAAGGGCCGGGACGCCGCGCAGCGGCGGCTCGGACCGCGCGAAACTGCAGATGTCTGGAACCATGCGTCGTGCACCGATGCCTTCAAACCGGTCGGAAGGGCTGGGCCGCCCCGTAGGGGCGGTGCAGACCGCGCGACAGATTGGTCCGACGCCAACTCACTGCACGGACCTTTTGAGTCTGCTTCAAGAGTCCTCCCACCACCCCGCACCCCCTCCCATCCAGGGTAGAGTTCTGGGCGGTATAGGGGGTGTGGGGTGGTGAGCAGCACATCTCGGACAGGCTCTTAGTTGCGACACTCCACACTGCCGGTCGCAAGGGACGTGGTGCCCGAAGGGCGTCCACGGACCGCGCGATCGCGCAGCGCCGCTCCGGGACCTACGTCAGAACCGCACCCGGGTTCATGATCCCGTGTGGGTCCAGTGCCGCCTTGATCGCCCGCATCGCGGCGAGCTTCGCGGGATCGCCGTATTTCACCAGATCCCCCGTCTTCAGCCGCCCGATCCCGTGCTCCGCACTGACCGAGCCGCCCATCTCGTCAACCAGATCGTGGATCGTTCCCTTCACCTCGGCCCGCAGATTGTCGTAATCGCGGTGGCGCCGACCCTCAGGCGGGAACACATTGAAGTGGAGGTTTCCGTCGCCGAGGTGCCCGAAGCAGTTGATCCGCAAGCTCTGGTCGATGGCGTGCACCCTCGGCGCAGCCGTATCGAGGAACCCGGCGACCCGTCCGATCGGCAGAGAGATGTCATGGCTCGAGATCGAGCCGGTGCGGCGGTTGCCCTCGGGCAGGTGCTCGCGGATGTTCCACATGGCTGCGCGCTGTGCTTCCGAGGATGCCAGCGCCCCGTCCGTGGCCAACTCCGCCTCGAACGCCTCCGCCATCGCAGCCTCGGCACGGTCTTCCAGATCCCCGGCGCCCGTGATCTCGGTCAGCACGCGCCAGGGTGGGTTGTCTCCGAGCGGGTCGGTGAACTCCATCCAACCTTCCAGAAATCGGATCCCCTGATCCTTGATCAACTCGAAGGCCGTGACATTGTCGCCCAGCCGGTCCTGCAGGTGGCGCAGCAGCCGGATGGCCACTGCCGGCGAGGGCACTGCCAGCATCGCCGTCACCGTCGCCGCAGGCTTGGGGAACAGCTTCAGCGCCGCCGCGGTGATCACCCCCAGCGTGCCTTCCGCCCCGATCAGCAGGTGGCGCAGATCATAGCCGGTGTTGTCCTTGCGCAGGGTCTTGAGACCCCGCAGAATCTCGCCGTTCGGCAGCACGGCCTCGATCCCGAGGCAGAGATCCCGCGCATTGCCATAGCGCAGCACCTGCACCCCGCCCGCGTTCGTCGCGAGGTTGCCCCCGATCCTGCACGAGCCCTGCGCGGCCAGTGACAGCGGAAAGAGACGCCCGGCCTCGTCCGCCGCCTGCTGGATGTCCTGCAGGATCACGCCCGCCTCGGCGATCAGGGCGCCCTCCTCGGGGATCACGGCACGGATGCGGTTCATCCGCTCGAGCGACAGGATCACCGGCGCGGGCCCGTCGGACGTGAGTTGCCCGCCGACCAGACCTGTGCCGCCGCCGTAAGGGATGATCCCGATCCGGTGGTTGGCACAGTGACGTACGATCTCCGCCACCTGCTCGGTCGTGTCGGGGCGCAGCACGAACTGGGCGTGGCCCTGGAAGAGATCGCGCGGCTCGGCCAGATAGGCCGCCATGTCATCGCCCTCGCGCACCCCGCCGCCGGCGATACGGCGAAGGGCGTCGAGCGCGTCGGGGGTCGGGTCTGCCAAGACTGTCATGGGCGGGAGCTTAGCAGCGCCGTCCGGTCTGTCGAGGTCTCGGGCTGATCCAACACGATTGATCACCCTGTGTCCCGTTTCTGTGAGATCCGGTTTGGGGGCGCGTGGGCGTCCCCATCTCCCGGCGGTCGATATGACGATTGGGAAGGACACGGGAATGAAGATCGGACCGGTGGTAGTGCTTCTGGCCCTGACGGTTTCGGCCTGCGGTCAGACGATCGAGGCAAGATGCGCCGCGGCGCATCAGGGGGACCCGTCTGCCGCGTCGGCCTGCGCGGAAGCCGAGGTTGCCCGCGTCAAGGCGCGCGGCGGGTTTGGCAAATCGCAACGCGGTGGAGGCGGTTAAGGCGACGGTCTCACCGGGGGGCGGCAGCACGGCGCAGCCGGTCGTTGATGGCCCGGCCGAGCCCGACCTCGGGGATCGGCGCGACCGCGATGGGTCGGGCGTGCCCGTCCAGCATGCGGAGCGCCGCGAAGAGGTTGGCTGCGGCCTCGACCAGATCGCCTGTTGCCGAGAGCGTCATGTCGCCCGCACGCGCCCCGAAGCCCAGGTAGAGCTCACCTGGGCGGGGCGCGTCGGCGTTCAGGCGGACGGCCGCGTTCGGGGCGTAGTGGCTGGCAAGCTGGCCTGGGGCGGTGATGTCCTCGCCGGCGGCACCCAGGGGCTGGCCGAGCGCGGTCTCGATCTCCTCGGTCGATAACCCGCCCGGCCGGAGTAGCTTGGGGCCGTCTGGTCCGGCCCCGATGATCGTCGATTCCAGCCCCACCGGGCATGGGCCGCCGTCGAGTACCGCCGCGATCCGGCCCGACAGGCCGTCCATCACGTGGGACGCCGTGGTCGGGCTGATCTTGCCGGAGGGATTGGCCGACGGTGCTGCAACCGGACGCCCGACCGCGCCGAGCAGCGCCTGCGCCAGCGAATGGGCGGGGACCCTGACGGCCAGGGTTGGCAGCCCGGCGGTGACGAGCTCGGCCACCCCGGCACCGGGGCGCATCGGTGCCACCAGCGTCAGGGGACCTGGCCAGAACCGCTCGGCCAGCGCTCGGAGGGGGCCGTCCAGCTCGACCAGTGCCTCGGCCGCCGCCAGGTCCACCACATGCGCGATCAGCGGGTTGAAGTGGGGCCGTCCCTTCGCTTCAAAGATCCGGGCCACCGCGGTCGCATCGGTCGCGTCACCGCCCAAGCCATAGACTGTCTCCGTCGGGAAGGCGACAAGGTGGCCCGCCCGCACGAGCTCGGCCGCCCGGGCGATGCCCGCGTCATCTGGGTCAAGAATCTGCGTCTCAGCCATCACGTCCCGGATTTCGTCTTGTCCCTTCCCCGCAAATGCCTCGCTTGCCGGTAGGACAAGGGTTCTGTCGGGGTCCGGGGTTCGCTATCGCTCCCCGGGCGCCGCCGCAAGCCGAGATCAGGGAGACAGCCATGTCCATCCGCTTCCCGTGGGAGGAGCCGCCCGCGTCGGGCGAGGCGACCCTGGTTGCCGAAGGTGTCCTGTGGCTGCGCCTGCCGCTGCCGATGCGGCTCGACCATGTCAACGTCTATGCGCTGGACGAGGGGGACCACTGGACGCTGATCGACACCGGGATGGATCTCGCGTCGTCGCGGGAGGTATGGGGCGCGCTGCTGGCGGGGCCGCTGGCGGCAAAGCCGGTCGGCCGGGTTGTCCTGACCCATCACCACCCGGATCACCTGGGACTGTTGGGCTGGTTCGCCGAGAAGGGGGCCGAGGTCTGGGCGACGCGCCTCGGCTGGACGCTGGGACGGATGCTGCAGCTCGACCACAACGAGGTCCCGCCGCCCCAGCAGATCGCCTTTCGCCGGCGGGCGGGTATGCCTGAAGACGCGCTCGCAGCCTTCGCCCAGGAGAAGCCGTTCAACTTCAGCCAGTGCACGACGCCGATTCCGCTGGGTTACCGCGTCATCGATGACGGCAGCACGATCCGGATGGGTGGGCGCGACTGGCAGGTCGTCTTCGGCCATGGTCATGCCCCCGATCATGCGACCTTCTGGACCGAAGGCCTGGTGCTGGCCGGGGATCAGATCATCCCGGGCATCTCGTCGAATATCGGGGTCTATCCATCCGAGCCCGAGAGCAATCCGCTGGCGGACTGGCTCGACTCCTGCCGCGCGCTCCGCACCCAGGCAGAAGGGCAGAACCCTCTGATCCTGCCGGGCCACAAGCTCCCGTTCCATGGCGCCACGCACCGCCTGACGCAGCTGATCGAGAACCACGAACACGCGCTCGAGCGTATTCTGCAGGCCCTGGACGACGGCCCCCGCACGGCGGCGGAGCTGTTCCTGCCGGTCTTCAAGCGTGAGATCGGCGGCAGCCAGTATGGCCTGGCGCTGGCCGAATCGGTCGCGCACATGAATTACTTGCACCAGGCTGGGCGGGTCACACGCACAGACAGGGGGGGTGCCTGGATCTATGAGAGGGTGACATGAGTATCGAGTACAAGGTCGGGGGCACATTGCGCACGGAACCGGTTCTGCCCGATGCGGGCGTCATGCGCACCGATTGTCCGGAGGGCGACTGCGCCGAGAAACAGCCTCTGCCCGCAGGAATGGCGCGCCAGGCGCCCGGGGACAAATCACCCGCCCAGTGGGCCTATGAGCGGCTGATCCTCTATGTGCAGAAGTTCGAGGAGCGGCTCGACGCCGAGGACGAGGTCGCCATGGGCTTTGCCGGATCGGACGCAGGCCTGCTCCACATTCAGGGCATGGGCTACTTCGCCCCCGATATCGTCACGTTCTACGGGGTCGACCCGATGGGCGCACGCACACAGCTGGTGCAGCACGTCAGTCAGCTGAATGTGATGTTGCGCGCCGCCCCAAAGGTGGGGGAGAAGCCGACGCGGATCGGCTTCGACATGCGCCGGCGCCTGGAGGCGGAGGAGGATTAACTCCTACATCTGGCGGCGCATCAGTGATGCAATCGTTCGCACCTTCCGGCAACGGTTGCATTGATCGTAAATACAAAGGCACTATAACCCGCCCATCGCGCGATAGTTAATCCCTGGGGAAGAAAATGGCTGAGCATGAGCACGGAAAGATGGACATCACCGAGCATGAGCACGCTTTCGCGGGCCTGATGAAGGGCACTGTCTGGGCTCTCGTGATCATCTTTGCTGCACTTGCCTTTCTGGCACTGACCCAAACCTGAGGGTCACATCAGGCTTGAGGTGACAAAGCCCCTCGCAGAGGGGGTTACTACCTTTTTGCCCGTGAGACGGACGAGGAAACATGAAGATTGCCGTACCGAAGGAGACGCGGGAGCATGAGACCCGCGTCGCGACCACGCCCGAGAGCGTGAAGAAGCTCGTGAAGATGGGCGTAGAAATCGTGGTCGAGAAAGGCGCAGGGGCCAGCGCGAGCATCCCCGATGCCGAATTCGAGAACTCGGGCGCCACGATGGCGGACGGTTTCGCCGCCACCATCTCGGGCGCCGATGTCGTCCTGAAGGTGCAGCGGCCGACCGCCGATGAGGCCGGAGCGTTCGCGAAGGGCCAGAAGCTGTTCTGCGTGATGTCGCCCTATGCCGATCGCGAGATGCTGGACCAACTGGCGGGCGCGGGCATCGATTGCTTCGCGATGGAGTTCATGCCCCGGATCACGCGCGCGCAGTCGATGGACGTGCTGTCGAGCCAGGCGAACCTGGCTGGCTACAAGTCGGTGCTGGAGGCCGCGAACGCCTACGGCAAGGGCATGCCCCAGATGATGACGGCGGCGGGCACGGTGGCGCCTGCCAAGGTGTTTATCATGGGCGTCGGCGTCGCTGGCCTGCAGGCTATCGCGACGGCGCGGCGTCTGGGCGCGATCGTGACGGCCACGGACGTGCGCCCCGCGACGGAGGAACAGGTGGCCTCGCTCGGCGCCAAGTTCATCGCCGTGAAGAACGAGGAGTTCGAACAGGCGCAGACCGCTGGTGGTTATGCCAAGGAAATGTCCGACGACTACAAGAAGCAGCAGGCCGAACTGGTCGCGGGCCATATCGCCAAGCAGGACATGGTGATTACCACCGCGCTGATCCCGGGCCGCAAGGCGCCGATCCTGGTCACCGCCGAGATGGTCGCCTCGATGAAGCCCGGCTCGATCATCGTCGATCTGGCCGCTGAGCAGGGCGGCAACGTCGAAGGGGTCAGCCATGGCGAGGCCGTGACGACCGAAAATGGCGTGCTGATCATTGGGTATGCGAACATGCCGGGCCGGCTGGCCGCCGATGCCTCGGCGCTCTTCGGGCGCAACCACGTGAACTTCCTGACGCCCTTCATCGGCGAGGAGGGCAAGTTCGAGCTGAACGACGAGGACGAGCTCGTCCAGGGTATCCGCCTTTCGAAAGATGGCGCGGTGGTGCACCCCAACCTCACGAAGGAGGGCTGATCATGGCCACGTTGGATGATGTGAAGAACGCCGCCAACGAGCTGGCCGAGGCGGCCAAGAACCTGGCGGAGCTTGCGAACCAGGCAGAAACGGCACCGGCGGCGGTCGCTGCGGCAGCCGCCAGCACCGGGATCGATCCGTTTCTCTTCCAGCTCTCGATCTTCGCGCTGGCCTGTTTCGTGGGCTACTACGTGGTCTGGTCGGTGACGCCGGCGCTGCACACCCCGCTGATGTCGGTGACCAACGCGATCTCGTCGGTCATCGTTGTCGGCGGCATCATTGCGCTGGGCGCGGGCACCGAGGAGGGTGGCACCGCGCTGACCCGGATCATGGGCTTCATTGCCGTGGCGCTTGCTGCCGTGAACATCTTCGGGGGCTTCATGGTCACCGAACGGATGCTCGCCATGTACAAGAAAAAAGACTGAGGGGCGGGGTAAATGGCCAATTTCGCTGCATTCGCCTATCTGATCTCGGGCGTTCTGTTCATCCTGGCGCTTAGGGGGCTCAGCCACCCGACGACGTCGATCCGCGGCAATCGCTACGGCATGGCCGGTATGGGCATTGCCATCGTGACGACGCTGATCGTCTACCCGCCGGATTCCGGCATGGGCTGGTTCCTGCTTCTGATCGCGCTGGGCCTGGGTGGCGCCATCGGGGCCACGATCGCAAAGCGAGTCGAGATGACGAAGATGCCACAGCTTGTGGCGTTCTTTCACAGCCTCGTCGGTCTGGCGGCGGTCTTCGTGGCAGGTGGCGCGCTCTACTCGCCCGAGGCCTTCGACATCGGCACGCCCGGTGACATCAAGACCGCCTCGATCATCGAGATGGCGATCGGGGTCGCGATCGGTGCGATCACGTTCACGGGCTCGGTCATCGCCTTCGCCAAGCTGGACGGACGCATGTCCGGCGCGCCGATCCTGCTGCCCGCGCGGCACCTGATCAACATGGCGCTTGCAGGTGGCATCGTCCTGATGGTGGTCCTGCTCATTACGACACAGTGGACCGGATGGTTCTGGCTGATCGTGCTCGCAAGCTTCGTGCTGGGTGTGCTGATCATCATCCCGATCGGGGGCGCCGACATGCCCGTGGTCGTGTCGATGCTGAACTCCTACTCGGGCTGGGCCGCGGCTGGAATCGGCTTCACCCTGGGCAACACGGCGCTGATCATCACCGGCTCGCTGGTGGGTGCGTCGGGCGCGATCCTCTCCTACATCATGTGCGCGGGCATGAACCGCTCGTTCATCAGCGTGATCCTGGGGGGCTTCGGCGGCGACGACGCGGGTGCCGGATCGGCGGACCAGGAAGAGAAGCCCTACAAGCGCGGCTCGGCCGACGATGCGGCCTTCATCATGCAGAACGCCGGCTCGGTCATCATCGTGCCCGGCTACGGCATGGCGGTCGCTCAGGCCCAGCACGCGCTGCGCGAGATGGGCGACAAGCTCAAGGAAGCGGGCGTCACGGTGAAGTATGCGATCCACCCGGTCGCGGGGCGGATGCCCGGGCACATGAACGTGCTGCTGGCCGAGGCGAACGTGCCCTACGACGAGGTCTTCGAGCTTGAGGACATCAACTCCGAGTTCTCCCAGACCGATGTCGTCTACGTGATCGGTGCCAACGACGTGACCAACCCATCGGCCAAGACCGATCCTCAGTCGCCGATCGCGGGCATGCCGGTTCTGGACGTCGAGAAAGCCAAGACGGTGCTGTTCGTGAAGCGCTCCATGGGCGCGGGCTACGCCGGGGTGCAGAACCCGCTCTTCTTCTTCGACCAGACGATGATGCTGCTGGGCGATGCCAAGAAGATGACCGAGGACATCGTCAAGGCGATGGACTGACTGGTCACCGCCACGTGCGGGGCGTCAAACGGGGCCGGGCAGCGATGCCCGGCCTTCGTCGTTCAGGAGCCAGCGGTCCGCCCCGTCGAGCACCAGGCACGTGAGCTCGTTCCCCCAGACGCAGCCGGTGTCTATCCCGATGCGGTTGGGCCGCACGGTGACGGGACCGACCGTGTGGCCGTGGACGATGACGTGGCTGTGCTCGACCTCGGACATCAGGAAAGGCTCGCGGATCCAGATGAGGTCGCCCTCGACCTGATCTTCGATCGCCGATCCAGGCCGGATGCCAGCGTGGACCAGCAGGTAGTCGCCCTGGACCAGCGTCAGCGGAAGCCCCTGGACCAGCTCCCTGTGGGCATCCGGGACGCCGAGCGATAGCGCCGCGTGCAAGGCCTCGCGCCCGGCGGTGTCGAGGTCCGGGTCAATCCAGGCCTCGGGCATGCCATACTGCGCCAGCGTCGTGGCGCCGCCATAGCTGGCCCATGCCCAGAAGCTCTCGGCCATCGGGTCGGCCAGGAAATCGATCAGAAAGGTGTCGTGGTTGCCGCGCACGCCGAGCATCCGTGGGTCCGTCGCCATCTGCCTGTCCAGCCAGTCCAGCACGCCTGGGCTGTCGGGGCCGCGGTCGATCAGATCGCCCAGCAGGACGATCCGCCAATCGTCCACCGGATGGGCAATGAGATCGTTCGTGATGGCTTCATGCCGGCGCTTCAGATCATCGAGGCAGCCGTGCACATCCCCTATCGCATAGATCCGCATCCCCCGGGGTGGGCGCGCATCAGTCAGCCAAACCATGTCACCTCCGAACACTTACCCCGCAACGACAAACCCCCGAAGGCAGGCCTCCGGGGGTTGTGGATGTCACTGCGTCCTGGTTGGACGGCCCTTCGGGCTGAAGTCAGAGCATGCCTTCGCGTTGCGCTTTCTTGCGCGCGAGCTTGCGCGCCCGACGAATCGCCTCGGCCTTTTCGCGAGCCCGCTTCTCGGAGGGCTTCTCATAAGCCTGCCGGAGCTTCATTTCGCGGAAAATGCCTTCGCGTTGCATCTTCTTCTTCAGCGCTCGAAGCGCCTGATCGACATTGTTGTCGCGAACCAGTACCTGCACGTGCGTCACCACCTTTCCGAGTTTTCGGTTTGCGAGAGCGCGCTATATACATGCGGGACGAGGGCCTGTCCACCAGCTACGCTAGAAGGACTCACGATGACCGAGACCCCCAGAAACGAGGACGATCACATCGCTGACGCTCGCGCGCGGCTGGTAGAAGCGGCCCTGCCGCATGTGGCCTTCGACGGCTGGTCGCAGCAGACCCTGAACATGGCCGTCAACGAGGCAGGGGTCGACCGGGCGTTGGCCGATCTGGCCTTCCCGCGCGGTGGCGTGGACATGGCGCTGGCCTTCCACCGGCTCAAGGATGCCGAGATGGTCGGGGTTCTGTCGACAGCCGGGCTAGACACCATGCGCATCCGCGACCGCGTGACGTTCTGCGTCCGGCGCCGGATTGAACTCGTCGCTGACGAGCGCGAGGCCGTGCGTCGCGGGGCGACGCTGTTCGCCGTACCGACGAATGCGGCCGATGGCGCCCGCGCGCTCTGGGAGACGGCGGACAAGATCTGGACCCTGTGCGGCGACACCTCGACCGATTACAACTGGTACACCAAGCGGATGATCCTGAGCGGCGTCTATTCGTCGACCATCCTCTTCTGGCTGGGCGATCAGGATCCCGATGCCCACGCGACGTGGGGGTTCCTCGACCGCTGGATCGACAATGTGATGCAGTTCGAGAAAGCGAAGGCCGCGGTCAAGGGCAACCCGCTTGGGCGCGCGGCCACCGCACTGCCCGAGGCCATCCTTGGCATGATCCGCGCCCCGGGCGTTCGCTAGGCACCGGGGCCCGCGCCTCTGCTCAATATCTGCGCTGGTGTCGCTGCGAGGCGCGCCCTACACTTTGGACGGTTACGTCTCGGAGTCTAGGTGTTGGTGGCAGAACCTCGATCGACGACAGAGACCGACGCGATCGGGCTGCGCACGGCCCGCGAGCTTGAGGGTCATGTCACCTGGTTGGGCACGTTCACGTCAGCGGCGCTCGGTGTGCTTGCCACCGCCTCGGGCATTTACACCTATCTCGGGGTCTCGTCGCTGCTCGATGGATCGGGTTCGATGGTCTTTCTGGCCGCCGTGTCCTATTCGATCGCCGTCTCGGTCGGCATCTTCGTGTTCTGGAGCTATGTGCTGCGCCTCTTGCCCGCGATGCGTGGCGGGGGCGGCTATCTGGGGCTGGGCCTGGCCACGCTGATCGGCTCGGCTGCCATCGTCGCGATGTCGAGCTGGCTCAACGCCGCCGCGCTGGCGGGGTCAGCTGCGGTCGAGCAGCACCTCAAGGGGACCGTGCAGGAGTATCAATCCGCGCTCGAGCGGGCTCACCAGATCGCCGTCAGTGCCCAGGGTCTGAAGCGCGAGGTCGCCCGCGCCCGTCAGAATTTCGAGAACCTGGCCGAGCAGGAGGCATCGGGCAGCCTCTCGGGCGTCGCGGGGCGCGGGGAGGTCTTCACGCTGTTGCGCCAGAAAGTCGATGAGCTTCTGGCGCTGGAGGGCCAGATCGACGCGCAGGACAAGCCCGTCGGGCTGGCGTTCGAGGAGGGGAATGCCATCCTCAGCAGGATGCGCGCGCTCCTGGCCGAGCAGGGGCCGATCGATCAGCGGTCGGTCGCGTTCTCGGAGGAATCAGTCCGGCTGGCCGGTGTGATTGCGACCTTGCGCCAGCTCTCCATGGCGCCCTTCGTTGCCCGCGCTGCCGAAGACCTGCCGGCCTCGGTGGTGCTTCCGGATCTCGACAGCCGCTCGGCGACGATCCGACTGGCCCAACAATCGACGATGTCCTCGATCCTCACCGCACTCGATACCCGCGCGGCGACGCTCAAGGCGGCTGCCGATGAGGTGCTGGCGCTGCCGCCGCCCGAGGAGACCACATATACGCCGATCTCGGCCGCCGATGCGGTGATCAAGTACGCCGAGAACTTCGCGCCGTCATAGGCGGGGGCCATCGCCATCGACCTTCTGCCGGGTGTGCTGGTCTTCATCCTTGCCGTCACCCAGGCCGCGATCCGGCGTGGCCGGGAAGGGCTGGAGGTCGAGCAGGCGCTGACCATGGCCGAGCTTCGTGCCGCGATGCGGGCGATCCAGGAGATCGAGACGCAACTCGGCTCGGCTGACCGGGCGCTTCACGCGCGGCTGCGTGAGCGCGCGCCCGAAGATAGCAGTGCCGGCGACACGAGCCCCGCTGACACAAGCGCCGGCGACACGACCCCCACCGCGACCACCGGCGAAGGGGACAAAGAGCCAGGCCCGATCCGCTCCGTCAGGACCTAGACGATGGCCGAAGAGGTACAGCAAATCCGTTGGCTGCCGTCCCTGCGGACGGTGGTGCGCGCGTGCCTCGCGCTTCAGATCGGTGTCGCGGTGCTGATCGTCGCGGACGATACCTGGCATGATCTGACATACGCGCTTGGCAACGAGATCGAGACGGTGCCCACCCCGCCGGTGACGCCGGGGGATCAGACCCGCCCCTTCGTGCCGGTCTCGGTCCCCGGCGGCGTCGATCCTGCAACGCGGCTCGGCTCGCCCGTGCGGCTTCCCGACACCCTGCCGCGCCGTCTGGAGTTTCGCCTGGATCAGACCGAAGGGTTCGGGCGCGTCCTTCTTCTGCTGGGCGAGATCGCTGAGGGCGATGGGCGGCGATTCGAGAGTTTCCTGCGCGACATCACCCCGGCGCCCGATCACGTGGCGCTGCACAGCCCCGGCGGCCTGGTCGATGAGGCGCTGAGGATCGGGCGGCACGTCCGCGGCCAGGGCCTCGCCACGCTCGTGACCGCCGATGCCGCCTGTCTGTCGGCGTGCCCCTATATCCTGGCCGGTGGGGTCCGGCGGGTGGTCTCGCAGTCCGGATGGGTGGGCCTGCATCAGTCCTATTTCGGCCAGGAGTCGGTGCTGCCGGCTGTCCTCGCGGTGCGCGGCCTGCAGGAATTGCAGGGCGAGACGCTGGAGTATCTGGACGACATGGGGATCGACCCGCTGATCCTGGTCCATGCCCTGAAGACACCGCCCGAGGATGTCTACATCCTGGTGGGCTCGGAGCTGACCGAGCACGCCCTGGCGACCGAGCTGGTCGACTAGCTGCCGTCGAGCGCGGCGATCCTGGTGACGTGGCCCATCTTGCGGCCTGGCCTGCTCTCGGCCTTGCCGTAGAGATGCAGCCCGCCGTCGGTGGCAAGGGTGGCCCAATCACCGGCTTCGTCACCGATCAGGTTGGTCATCACCGCATCCGAATGGCGTGCGCCGTCGCCCAAGGGCCAGCCGGCCACCGCCCGGATGTGCTGCTGGAACTGGTCGATCACGCAGGCCTCGATCGTCCAGTGGCCGGAGTTGTGGACGCGGGGTGCGATCTCGTTGACCAGGATTGCGTCGCGGGTGACGAACATCTCGACCCCCATGACCCCGACATAGTCGAGCGAGCTCACGATCTTGCCCGCCATCAGCACGGCGTCCTGGCGCTGGCTGGCGGGGAGCGTCGCGGGAACGGTGGTCGTATGCAGGATCCCGTCCCGGTGCACATTCTCGCCGGGATCATAGCAGATGACGGCCCCGTCGAGACTGCGCGCCACGATGACCGAAACCTCGCGGTCGAACGGGATCATCGCCTCGAGCACGGCGGGCGCGCCCTTCAGGGCGTCAAAGGCCGTGTTGATGTCCTGATCCGAACGCAGGCGCGCCTGCCCCTTGCCGTCATAGCCGAAGCGCCGCGTCTTCAGGATCGCGGGCGTGCCGAGCGAGGCCACGGCCCTGGCGAGATCGTCGCGGCTGTCGACCTGGACCCACGGGGCGACGCGGATGCCGATCTCCTCGAGATAGGTCTTCTCGGCGACACGGTCCTGGCTGACGGAGAGCGCCTGGCGGTTGGGACGGATCGGGACGATGGCCTCGATCAGGTCCAGCGCTTGGGCAGGGACGTTCTCGAACTCGTAGGTGACGACGTCGACCGATTGGGCGAAGGCCGTCAGGGCCGCCTGGTCTTCGTAGGGCGCGGTTGTGACCGCCGCGGCGACATCGCCTGCGGGCGGCGCGGCGCCGGGTTCGTAGATGTGGGTCTTCAGCCCGAGCCGCGCGGCCGCGATCGCCAGCATCCGCCCCAGCTGACCGCCGCCCAGGATGCCGATGACCGACCCGGGGGGCAGCGCCTCAGCCACGGTCAGGCTCCTCCGCCACAGCGGCAGCGCGGGCGGCCCGCCAGGCATCAAGCCGCCCGGCAAGTGCTGGATCGGTTCCCGCCAGCAAGGCGGCGGCAAAGAGCCCCGCGTTCATCGCGCCCGCGGGTCCGATCGCGAAGGTCGCGACAGGGATGCCCTTGGGCATCTGCACGATGGAATAGAGGCTGTCCGCGCCGTCCAGCGCCCAGCCCATCACCGGCACCCCCAGCACGGGCACACGGGTCTTGGCCGCCAGCATTCCCGGCAGGTGCGCGGCCCCTCCGGCACCGGCGATGATCGCGCGCAGCCCACGGCCAGCCGCCGCCTCGGCATATGCGAACATCCGGTCTGGGGTGCGGTGGGCCGACAGGATCTTGGCCTCGTAGGCGACGCCCAGCTCGTCCAGCACATCGGCCGCCAGCTGCATCGTCGGCCAGTCGGACTGGCTCCCCATTGCGATACCGACAAGAGGTTCCGCCATTACGCCCCCCGAATTGGAAAGCGCGCACTATAGCCAGGCGCCCCTACCTGTCCAGCGCGCTCAGGCGATGATGTCGGGGTAGAGCTGATCTTCGATCCGGGCGATCCGATCCTTGAGTTGGAGCTTGCGACGTTTCAGCCGGCCAAGGGCCAGAGGCTCGGACCCGCGCTGCGGCTCGAGCTCGGAAATTTCATCATCAAGCGCCCGGTGCTCTCGCTTGAGCTCCTCGAGCTGAACCTTCAGCAATTCTTCGTCGCTCATCATGTTCATGCGTGCCGAAGCTCCCGGAGGTGACGTTGCCCAGAAGTCCTTATATACGAACTGTGCACGGAGAGGAATTGCCTCACCTTGTCCCACTGCTGGATGCCAACGCGAGACGACCATGTTCTGGAAGGCACTGCTTACGATCGGTTTGTTGTTGCTCGCCTGGTCGGTGCTCTTCCGGCGCCGGGGCGGCAGGCGCCGTATTCCGGGCAAGGCCAGGCGCAACCCGCTGGCGGATCAGACCCTTGTCAAATGCAAGGATTGCGGCATCTACATCGCAGCCGGAGATCGTTGCAACTGCAAGATCAAAGGCTGAATGGACCGCCTCTTCGGCGGTTGTCTGCAGGAAAGAACTTCTCGAATGGAAAGACGACGCGCGCTGATCACCGGGGCCGCGGCTCGGCTTGGCCGTGCAATGGCGCTCGATCTGGCTGCCAGCGGGTGGGACATTGCGCTGCACTACAACAGCTCCGCCGCCGAGGCGGAAGCAACTGCGGGAGAGTTGCGCGCGCTCGGCGCCAGGGTCGCCCCCTTGCAGGCGGACATTCTGGACGAGGGCGCAGTGGCCGGGTTGGTCGGTCGCGCAAAGGAGGGGCTGGGAGGGCCGCTGGCACTGCTGATCAACAACGCTTCGATCTTCGAGAACGATACGATCGAGAACGGGACGCGAGACAGCTGGGACCGGGCTGTCGAATCGAACCTGCGCGCGCCGGTGCGCCTGACGCAGGACTTTGCCGCCCAGGCACCGGAGCCCCGGATCGATGCCCGTGGCGAGCCCGTCGCGCAGGCCGTGGTCATCAACATGATCGACCAGCGCATGCTCAAGCCGACCCCGATGTTCATGTCCTACACCCTGGCGAAAGCGGCGTTGCTGACATTCACGCGGACCTCTGCCCAGGCAATGGCCCCGAAGGTCCGTGTCGGAGCGATCGGCCCCGGGCCGACCCTGGCCGCGACCCAGCAATCAGACGCTCACTTTGCGCGCCAGCGTGCGGCATGTGTTTTGGGGCGCGGGTCCGACCCTGAAGATATCGTTAATGCGATGCGATTTATCCTGACCAACAAGGCGTTTACCGGCCAGATGCTCGCGATCGACGGGGGCCAACACCTTGGTTGGGAGACGCCGGACGTGATCGGGACTGGAGAATGAGCGCCAGATTCCGCCCTATGGAACACAGATAATCCACGCCGATGCCTCACCGTCACACGCGCGTCAAAGTTCTGTAGTGAATTCAAGGAGTTGAGTTGTGGCTAAATAATTTTAGCTGTAAAATCAAGACGTTGCGATTTTGCATAAAAATTGCACAGAGTGACCCGGGTCCTTGAGAGTCAACGAAAAATGCGGATCCGTCAGCATTTGCTACCAGACTTATCCACAGAGTTCGGGGACTCTTTCTTAATTGATTTGGGTGGGCGACCCCGCTAACGCCCGGACGAATCTGCGAACGGCGAAAAATGGTGCACTCCGACTCGACGTCCAGTCCCAAAACAGGCCCGGATGCAATCCGTGCCGCGGCTGCAAACCTCGGGGATCAGCCGGGTGTTTACCGCATGCTCGGCGTCGATGGCGAAGTCCTCTATGTCGGCAAGGCGCGATCGTTGAAGAAGCGGGTCGCCAGTTACACCAAGTTCGGCGGACATACGAACCGGATCGCGCGGATGGTTTCTGCGACGGCCACAATGGAGTTCATCACCACCGAGACCGAGACCGAGGCCTTGCTGCTTGAGAGCAATCTCATCAAGCAGCTCAAGCCGCGCTACAACGTGCTGCTGCGCGACGACAAGAGCTTTCCTCACATTCTGATTGAAGAGGGTGATTGGCCGCTTCTGCGCAAACACCGTGGCGCCCGGCGCGAAAAGGGGAAGTACTTTGGGCCCTTCGCGTCCGCCGGCGCCGTGAACCGCACCCTGAACCAGCTGCAGAAGGCGTTCCTGTTGCGCACGTGCTCCGATTCAGTGTTCGCAAATCGGACGCGTCCCTGCTTGCTGCACCAGATCAAGCGTTGCTGCGCACCCTGCGTGGATGCCGTGAGCCCGGAGGACTACCGCGTGTTGGTGGACGATGCGATGCGGTTCCTTGAGGGGCGATCGACGAAGGTCCAGACCGAGCTGGCCGAACGGATGGCCGAGGCCTCGTCAAACATGGAGTTCGAGCGCGCCGCGGTCTACCGCGACCGGATCCGGGCCCTGACCGCGATCCAGGGTCACCAGGGGATCAATCCCCAGATCACGGCGGAGGCCGATGTCGTCGCGTTGCACCGCGAAGGTGGACAGGCCTGTGTCCAGGTCTTCTTCTTCCGCAATCATCAGAATTGGGGAAACCGGGCATACTTCCCCCGAGTCGTGGCCGAGAACGAGGATGCTGAAATCCTCGAGGCGTTTCTGGGCCAGTTCTATGCGGACCGTGTGCCTGCGCGGATGGTACTGATTTCGCAGGACATTCCGCAAGCGACCCTGCTCGCCGATGCATTGACGACTGTGGCAGAGCGGCGGGTCGTTGTGGCCGTTCCACGGCGTGGCGAGAAGAAAGAGTTGGTGGACCACGCGGCCCAGAACGCGCGCGAGGCACTGGCGCGCAAGATGGCAGAATCGGCCAGTCAGGCGAAGCTTCTGGACGAACTGGCCACCGCCTTCGACCTTGATGTCCCACCCCAACGCATTGAAGTCTATGACAACTCTCATATCCAGGGCGCCCACGCTGTCGGAGCGATGATCGTCGCGGGACCGGAGGGGTATCAGAAGTCCCAGTACCGCAAGTTCAACATCAAGTCGGAGAGCCTCACGCCGGGTGACGACTTCGGGATGATGAAAGAGGTGCTGACGCGTCGCTTCTCACGACTGCTGAAGGAGGACCCAGACCGCAAGGGTGGGATGTGGCCGGATCTGGTGCTGATCGACGGGGGCGCGGGGCAGGTGTCAGCGTCAGTGGAAGTGCTGGGCGAACTCGGCGTCGAGGACGTGGCCCTCTTCGGGGTCGCCAAGGGCACCGACCGTGACGCCGGCAAGGAGGAGTTCTACACACCTGGCAAGCGTTCCTTCGCGCTGCCGTTCCGCTCGCCCGCGCTCTACTTCGTGCAGCGCATGCGGGACGAGGCGCACCGGTTCGCCATCGGGGCCCACCGCGCAAAGCGGGCAAAGGCAGTCGGCGCAACCCCGCTGGACGAGGTGCCGGGGATCGGCCCAGGCCGAAAGCGTGCCCTCTTGAGCCACTTCGGATCGGCCAAGGCGGTCTCGCGCGCAGGGCTTGCCGATCTGAAAGCGGTGGACGGGATCTCCGCCAATATGGCAGAGACCATATATGCGTTCTTCCATGGGGAGCGGTGAGGGCAGGTTGGCCCTTCGGGCCAAGGGCGAGGGCGCTGCCC
>JBCCDA010000085.1:0-19968 GCA_039033215.1 Pseudomonadota bacterium
GTCGGATTTCTTCTTCACATCGATTGGTCGACATCACCCGGAGGCGACGGGCTTGCCGGGCGAGAAAGGCTGACGCAATGAACAAGTATGCGACGTTTCAGGGCCGGATCGAGGACGCGCGCTTCGTCTCCGGGAGCGGTTACTACGCGACGGATCTGAAAGCCCCCGGCATGGTCCACGCCGCGGTCGCGCGTGCCGACACCGCCCATGGGGCGATCACGTCGATCGATGTCGATGCCGCGCGGGACGCCGAGGGCGTCATCGCGGTCTACACCGCCGAGGATCTGGCGGCGGATGGCCCGACGCACCTGCCTGCCGGTCCCAACCTGCCAATGACCAACGGCGAGCCTGCCTTCCAGGCAGCACGCCCGCTTCTGGCCATCGACCGCGTCCGCCATGTCGGCCAGGCCGTCGCCTTCATCGTGGCCGAGACCGCGGCGCAGGCCCGCGACGCCGCGGTTCTGGTCGAGATCGAGGTGGACGACCTGCCGGTCGTCACGACCTCCGCCGAGGCCCGGGCCCCGGGCGCCCCCGCCGTCTGGGACGAAGTAGCGGACAACGTGGCCTATGTCTGGAGCCGGGGGGACCACGACGCCGCGAAAGCCGCGATCGAGGCCGCGCCGCGCAAGGTCTCGCTTTCGTCGGCGGTATCGCGCGTCGCCGTCCATTCGATGGAGCCTCGGGCCTGCCTCGCACGCATCGAAGACGGGCGCATCCTGCTGGAATCCTGTTCCCAGTCCCCCCACGCCATCAAGGGCCAACTGGCGAAGGTTTTTGGCGTCGACCCCTCCGATGTCCGGGTGATCACCCATGACGTGGGGGGGTCCTTCGGCATGAAGATCACCGCCTATGCCGAGGATATTCTTGCGGTTTATGCCGCCCGCAAGTTGGGGAAGCCGATCAAGTGGGTGTCCGACCGGACCGAGGCCTCGCTGGTCGATGACCACGGCCGTGACATGGCGTTCGACGCCACCCTCGGCTTTGACGACGATGGCAACCTGCTGGGCCTGCACGCCCACTGGGACATCAACATCGGGGCCTTCCTGCAGGGCCGCTCGCTGGGTGGGCTGGGGAATCTGGGCGGGATCTCGGGACCCTATGTGATCGGTCCAACGGCAGCGGAGGCATATGGCGTCTACACCAATACCCACACCACCGGCCCCTACCGCGGTGCAGGGCGGCCCGAGGCAACGTACTGCATTGAACGGCTGCTGGATCTGGCCGCTGCGGAGCTGGGCATGGATCCGTTCGAGCTCCGTCGGAAGAACCTGATCCAGCCCGAGCAGATGCCGTACAACACCGGCTTCATGTTCGAATACGACTGCGGCGAGTTTGAAGCGAACATGACAACAGCCGCCGAACGCGCTGATCTGGCTGGCTTTTCTGTCCGGAAAGCAGCGTCCGAAGCAAAGGGCAGGCTGCGCGGCATTGGCCTGTCGAACCCGATCGAAGTGGCGGGCGGGCCGTTTACCTCCCCCGGCGCCGACCATTGCCGGATCACCGTCAACGGCGACGGCTCGGCCGTGATCCACCCCGGTGCGATGTCCGTCGGCCAGGGACTCGCGACCGCGTTCTCCGAGATGGTATCGGAAGCCTTCAACATCCCGATGGAGAAGATCGACTATCGCCAGGGCGATACGGACGACCTGCCGGGCGGGCGCGGCTCGGGCGGATCGGCGTCTGCGCCCACGGGTGGTTCTTCTCTGGTGCTCGCCATGGACAAGGTGGTCGAGAAGGGCCGCGACATGGCCTCCGAGATGCTCGAGACTGCCAAGGACGACATCCTCTTCGACGCGGGCGAGTTCCGTGTGACCGGCACCGACCGCCGCGTGACCCTGCCCGAGGTTGCCCAGGCCGCAGCCGAGCGTGAGGAGACGCTGGACGGTCAAAGCCACTTCCAGCCGGAAAAGGTGACCTTCCCCAACGGCTGCCATATCTGCGAGGTCGAGGTCGACCCCGAGACAGGCGCCCTCAGCATCGATCGCTATACGGTGGCCGAGGACGTCGGGCGAGCGCTCAACCCGACGCTGCTCACCGGGCAGATGCATGGCGGCATCGCGCAGGGGGTGGGCCAAAGCCTGCTCGAGCAGGTGGTCTACGAGCCCGGATCAGGTCAACCGCAGACCGCCAGCTTCATGGACTACGCCATGCCGCGTGCCGACATGATGGCTGAAGTGGACTTCACCATTCGCGAGGTGCCGACCAAGGTGAATCCGGTCGGCGCCAAGGGCGTGGGCGAGGCAGGTTCCGTCGGCTCGCTCGTCTGTGCCGTGAACGCCGTCTGCAATGCGCTGGAACCGCTTGGCGTCCAACATATCGAAATGCCGCTCACCCCCGCCCGCGTCTGGGCGGCGATCCAGAACGCCAAAGGCTGAGCGGGCCGCGAGCCAATACGCCAAGTTGCGCCCAAACCGATGACACAGAAGGGAGACCCAACATGCTACTCGATGTCCGCACCTACGTCTGCAAACCTGGAACGATCGCCGCGCACCTGAAGCTCTATGAGGAGCACGGCAAGTCGCCCCAGTTCCGCATCCTCGGCGATCCGCTCTGCTATCTGAAGACTGAGACCGGAGACCCGAATGAATATGTCCACATCTGGGTCTACAAGAACGCCGGCGATCGCGAGGCCAAGCGCGCGACCCTATGGGCCGATGAGGAATGGCTGGCGTACACGCGTAAATCGGCCGAGCTCGGTGCGCTGGTCAGCCAGTCGAACAAGCTGATGACCTGCGTGGGCTTCTGCCCGATGGGCGCCAAAGGCTGACGCTGAGGCAAGTTGGCCACAGGTGACGTTACGTCATTTGATCGGATGGTCAATTTGCCGTTCGCGTAAACGTCAATATGAGCTATAGCCCTCGACACAGTCGGGGGCGGCCAGATCCGCCAGCGCTATTCTGCGCCCGACCACTAGGGTGAAAGCGATGGATTACTATGGGGACCGGCCCGTGCTGGAGGAGATCCTCTGGCGCACGGGTATCATTGACGCAGTGCTGGACGGTGGCGCCTCCCATTCGCCGGAGACGCGGGCGAAGGTGTATGGCGAGGTGGCTTTGGCGGCGATCTCGCGGCTGCAGGAGCTGGTGTCAGTCGATCGCGATGCCCGGGTGGTCAATGCGGTCGTGGTGGCACGCCAGCGGATCGAGGCCGGGCTGTCCGGTCTGGACGGCGTCGAGCGGGCCTAGCGGCGGACCCCTCGCCCACCCGGCAGGAACGTGAGCGCGATCGAGACCAGAATCAGGCCGAGTGCGAGCAGCTTCTGCCAGCTCACGGGATCGCCGAGCAGCCAGATCGACGAGCTGACACCCACAACGGGCGCCATCAACGTTGCGATCGCCGCAACAGAGGCGGGCATTCGCCCCACCAGCCCGGTCCATAGCGCGTAGCACAGCACCATCGGCAGCAGCGCGTGCCACGTCCAGACCACGAGAACCGAGACCGAAGGCCATTCGGGCAGCACGGGACGCTCGAAGATCAGCACCAGGGGCCAGGCCGCCACGGCCGAAAGCCCCAGGAACCAAACCGTCAGAGGCAACGGCGCCAACGTGAAACGGCCCGACTTCATGGCGACGGTCCCCAACGCCCATGAAATGGCCGCCACCAGCATCACGGCGGGGCCAAGCGGATCGGCCACCAGAGCGCCCAGGTTCTCGGACGCAAGGACGGCGATCCCGGCCGTGGCGACGCCAAGCGCCGTGGCCGCGCGCACGGTCAGACGCTCGCCCAACAGCAGGGCCGCAAACAGCGCCGTCAGCGCGGGCATCGTATAGGCGATAATGGCGGCCTTGGAGGTTTCGGTCAGCACCTGACCGAGCGCCACCAGCACGTTGAAGCCGAAGATCGTCAGCAGCCCCGTGACGGCCATCCAGGGAAACTCGCGCAGCGGAGGCACCAGCCGCCAGCGCCGTGCGGCGCAGTAACCGCCCAGCACCAGCGTCGCGACCGAAAACGCCACCGCACGCATGGTCAGGGGCGGCACTTCGCCGAGGACGTGCTTCACCGCCGGCCAGTTGAGCCCCCAGAAGAGCCCGATCAAGGCGACGATCAGCAGCGTCGACGCCCCCGTGGCCGCCGCTGCCACCGGGGGGGAGAGATCCTGGGAGGTGCCCATCCTGCTCAGCCGAGCGCCGCGACAACGGCGTCGCCGAACGCCTTCGTCCCAAGCGCCCCGCCGAGATCGCCCGTGCGGGTCTCGGGCCGCGCGAGGCAGGTATCCACCGCCGTGCGCACCGCCTCCGCCGCCGACGCCAGATCGCCGCGGCCATGCCGGGCCGCAAGCCAGTCCAGCAGCATCGCGACCGACAGGATCAGTGAGGTCGGGTTCGCCCGGTCCGTGCCCGCAATATCGGGCGCGCTGCCGTGCTGGGCCTGCGCCGCACAAAGGTCATCGCCCGCCATGATCGCGCCAGAGAGGCCCAGCGACCCGGACAGCTCGCTCGCCAGATCGGACAGAATATCGCCGTACATGTTACCGGTGACGATCACGTCGAACGCCTCGGGCCGCCGCACCAGATGCGCACACATCGCGTCGATCAACAGCGGCTCGACCGTGACCTCGGGGAAATCGCGGCCAATAGTTTCAACTGCCTCCAGGAACAGCCCGTCGCCCATCTTCAGGACGTTCGCCTTGTGCACCGGGGTCAGATGCCGCCGCCGCCCCATGGCCAGCTCGAAGGCCCGGCGCGCGATGCGCTCACAGGCCCGTCGCGTCACCTTGCGCATCGAGATCACCATGTCGGGATCCGGCATCACCTCGGCATGACCCAGATACATGTTGCGGTCCGAGTAATGGCCCTCGGTCACCTCGCGCACGATGACCAGATCGAACTGGCCGCCCTTCGCCGCAACCCCCGGCGGGGTCCGTGCGGGGCGGATGTTCGCGTAAAGATCGTACTTCGTCCGGGTGAAGGCCGAAAAGTTGATACCCCCGTCCTCGGGGGGCGGATAGTCCGCCGCCTGATTGGGCCCCAGGATGACGCCGTCATAGGTCGGGAACCGGGCCTGTAGATCGTCGCGAAAGGTCGAGCCGTGGATCGACAGGCTCTCGAACCCCACGATGTCGTGCTCGAACCGCAGGCCCAGACCATGCGCCGCGTCCAGCCGCGTCAGGACCGCCATGGTCGCCGATGTGATCTCGGGTCCAATGCCGTCGCCGGGCAGGACTAGGATATGCATGGTACTCTCCCCCAGATGCTTTTCTGCGGCGCTTTTCTGCGCTGCTTGTTCGGGGCCTTCTAGACTCGAACGGAGACTGTATGCAATTGTATACAGAAAGGAGCCGCAATGACCGTCAGCCAGACCTTCGCCGAATTCGCAGCCAATTGCCATGCGCCGTCCGGTGCGCGGGAGGCGGCGCGGCGCTGTCTGCTCGACACCCTGGGCGGGACGCTCGCGGGCGGGGTGGAGATGCCTGCTGCGGGGCTCGCACGGGTGCTGCCCGCCGACGGGCCCTGCCGGCTCCTCCCGCGCGGGGTGTCGGACGTGCGCACGGCGGCCCTGATCAACGGGATGGCGGCCCACACGGTCGAGGTCGACGACATCTTCCGCGAAGGGCTCTACCACCCGGGCGTCTGCGTCGTCCCGGCAGCGCTCGCAGTGGCCGAGGCCGAGGGGGCAGGCGGCGGCAGCCTCATCGACGGGATCATCGCGGGGTATGAGGTCTCGAACCGGATCGCGCGGGCGGTCAATCCGGCGCACTACCGCTACTGGCACACGACCGCGACGGTCGGCCACTTCGGGGCCGCCGTGGCGGCGGGACGGGTCATGGGCCTATCGGCCGCTCAGCACGCCCACGCGCTCGGCACCGTCGCGACCATGGCAGCAGGTCTGCGCCATGCATTCTCGGCAGGATCGATGACCAAGCCGCTGCACGCGGGACGCGCGGCCGAGGCCGGTGTCCTCGCGGCCCTCTCGGCGAAGGCGGGCGTGACCGGCGTGATGGACATGTTCGAGGGCGTGCGGGGTTTTGGAGCGGCGATGTCCGAGGATGTGGACTGGCAGGCCACGACCGCCTCACTGGAGACCGAGTGGACCGTCACCCAGATGACCCAAAAATTCCACGCCTGTTGCGGGCACAACTTCGCGGCACTCGACGCCATCGGGATCCTGATGGCAGAGCACGGCATCGCAGCGGGAGACATCGATACCATTGACGTCGGCGCCTACCGGGCGACCGTCGACATCTGCGGGGAGCCAGCGCCCCGAACGGCCGAGGGCGCGCGGTTCTCCCTGCCCTATTGCGCGGGCGTGATGGCGCTCCGCGGTGCCGTCGTCCCGGGCGACTTCTCGGACACAGCACTCGCCGACCCTTCTATCCGGGACATCGCGGCCAAGGTCACAGTGACTGAGGACGCCAAGGCCGAGGCGGCGTTCCCCGCCCGGCGCTCTGCCATGGTCACGATCCGAACCCAGAGGGGCGCGACCCACAGCCACCGCCGCCCGACCCGGAAGGGCGACCCCGACGACCCGCTCAGCGACGCCGAGCTGATGGCCAAGTTCCACGGCCTCGCAAACCCCGTCATCGGGGCAGACAGGGCCAGGCAGCTGGCCGAGGCGCTGGCCACGCTCGACACGATTGAGGACGTGCGAACCCTGCCGCTCCACGCGCCACAAGCCCGTGCCGCTGAGTAGCATGGAACCCGCGGCCCCGGTCCAAATCGAGCGGGGCGCTGAGGGCGTCAATGTTGCGCCGTCGCCATCGTTGCTCGGACCGATGGCGAGACGATGGCAACTCCGAGCGACATTGGCGACGGGCGGGCCGTGACCCGCTCGATCCAAACCGGGGGACATCATCCGGCGGATATCCCCTGCCGCTCCCTTCCGCGACGTGCCATCCGCGCCTATCAATCCTAATCCTCACCGGAGAGCGCCGTGCCCGACCCCGACGTCGATCCACTGCCGCCCGAGCCGCCGCTCACCTTGGCCGAGACCTGGGCGGCACTCCCCGACAACGTCCGCGGCGGCATCCTCTTCATCCTGGCTTCAGCCATTTTCTCAGTGATGATCGCAATGATCAAACTGGTGGGCGAGAGGATCCATGTCACCGAAATCCTGCTCTTTCGACAGGTCACCATGGTTGCGATCGCGACGCCCGTGATCATCCGGGGCTGGCCGGAGTCGCTCCATTCCGAACGCCCGAAGTTACAAGTCATCCGGGTTGGCCTCGCCTTTCTCGCCATGACGCTGGGCTTCTCCGCCGTGATCCACCTGCCCCTGGCCGAGGCCACGGTGATCTCGTTCTCGAAAGCCTTCTTCACGACGCTCATGGCGATCCTGATCCTGGGCGAGATCGTGCGCCTGCCGCGCTGGACCGGGCTGGTGCTGGGCTTCATCGGGATCCTGATCATCGTCTGGCCGACCGAGACCTACGGCCTTCAGATCTGGCACTTCGCGGCCATCGCCTCGGCCGTCTGCGTGAGCCTCGTGATGATCATCATCCGCATCCTCGCGCAGCTTGACCGACCAGTCACGATCCTGACCTATCAGGCGGTCGGTGTCGGTCTCCTGATGGTCGGCCCGGCGATCTGGTTCTGGCAATGGCCCACGACCACCGAATGGGTGCTGCTGATCGCCATCGGCACGCTGTCCTGGGCGGCGCAGTACCTCAACATCCTCAGCTTCAAGGTTGGCGAGGCATCAGCGCTGGCGCCGCTCGAATACTCGCGCCTCCTGTTCGCCACGGTTCTCGGTTTCTGGCTCTTCGCCGAATGGCCCGAACCACGCGTCTGGCTGGGCGCCGCAATCATCATCGCCGCCGCGGTCTACGTCCTCCACCGCGAGCGTAAGGCGAGGGCGCGCCGATGACCCCTTTCGAGATCCTCGCCACCGACGCCCCCTTCGACTTCGTCACCCTGTCCGACGCCGACCTCGCGAACCTCGGCCTGACGCCGGCCGAGATCGCCGATGCGATCGAGGACGCCATCCGCATGCAGGCCGCCGGACAGCTCCATGCGCCACCCAAGTCGGGGGTCCTGCCAGGCGACGGTCGCTACGTGATGACGACACTCTCAACAGGCACCACCGACGACCCGACAGTCGTCAAGGTCGTCTCCCTGCAACCGAAGAACCCTGCCCGTGGCCTCCCCGCCATCAATGGGGCGATTCTGGTGCTGGACGGCGAGACAGGTCTGTTGCGCGCCGTCATGGGCGCGAACTGGATCACGGCGGTGCGCACCGCCGGCATGAGTGCCGTGATTGCCAAGCGGCTCGCCAACCCACTAGCCAAGTCGATCGCGTTCCTGGGCTGCGGCGTTCAGGCCCGGGCGCATCTTGCCGCCTTCTCGGACCTCTTTCCACTGAGCGATCTGGTGGCCTTCGGTCGGGGACAGACCAACATCGACCGGCTATGCGCTGCCGCCAGTGCCCTTGGTCTCGATACCCGCACGGCCGCGACACCCGAGGACGCAATGGCCGGCGCAGACATCGTCGTCAGTGCCATCACCCGCACGGCCGGCATGGCGCCGTTCGTCGATGCCCGCGCGCTGAAGCCAGGCGCCTTCGCGGCAATCACGGACGTCGCCCTGCCCTGGATACCCGAAGGGCTGGCGGCGCTCGACACGGTGATCATCGACGACATCGCGCAGGAAGCGAAGATGGACCCGCCGATGGTCGCGCCAGACCTCGTGACCGGCGACATGGGGAGCCTTGTGACCGGACGGATTGCCGCTGGCTACGACTCGGCCAAGCGCGCCGCCCTGATCTTCCGCGGTCAGGCGTTTGGCGACTACGCCATCGCGGCCCTGGCGCTGGCGCGCGCCACCGGCTGACACGACGTGACAAGTCTCACAGACTCACCCCGACGCCGCGATCAGATTGCGCGCCGAGAAGACGACCCCAACTCAATCAGAAAGATCACGCCATGTGTTGCCATGGATTCTTGCGCCGTCGCCTGTTCACCTGCTGGTCCTGCCGGGGGATCGGCATCCGCTGGACGGTGTTCAACGGGCAAGCCCACCGCGAGCCCTGCCCGGTCTGCGACGGGGTGGGACGGGTGCGCCGACGGCACCGGGCAGCGGCAGGTACATCTCTCAAGAACCACCGCAACCCTCATCACGGATAGGTTTTGAGAGGAATTTGAGAGAGATCCTCATCACCCGGATTCTCACCGCGATAGGAATCTCTCGCAGGCGCGATGTACATCACGGCCACCGTGCGAGAGTGGGGTGATGTACACCGCCGCGGGGTCCGTCAGGCGTTTCGGCCCTCAAGCGCGGCAAGCACGGCATCCGTCATCTCGCGGGTCGTCGCCTGCCCGCCGAGGTCGCGCGGACGCGGCTGACCGGCCGCCGTGACCTGCTCGATCGCGGTCATGAGCGCCTGGGCGGCGACGGGTTCGCCCAGATGCTCGAGCATCATCGAAGCCGACCAGAACGCACCGATCGGATTGGCAATTCCCTGCCCCATGATGTCGAATGCGCTGCCATGGATGGGCTCGAACATCGATGGAAAACGCCGCTCTGGATTGAGGTTAGCGGTCGGCGCTAAACCAAGTGATCCGGTCAGCGCCGCTGCCAGATCGGACAGGACGTCGGCATGCAGGTTGGTGGCCACGACCACGTCGATATCGCCGGGTCGCAGTACCATGCGCGTGGTCATGGCGTCGACCAGCACCTTGTCGGTCTCGATATCCGGGTAGTCCCCGCGGATCGCCGCGAAGACGTCATCCCACATCACCATGCCGTGGCGCTGCGCGTTCGATTTTGTCACTAGTGTCAGATGCTTGGCCTGTCGCGTTCGTGCGAGATCGAAGGCAAAGCGCTGGATCCGTTCGACGCCCACACGGGTAAAGACGGCGACATCCATGCCCACCTCGGCCGTGTGGCCCCGGTGCACACGCCCGCCGGCGCCGGCGTACTCGCCCTCGGAGTTTTCGCGCACGATCACCCAGTCCAGATCGCCCGGACCAACTGCGCGGAGCGGGCTTTCGATCCCCGGCAGGACGCGGGCGGGGCGCACGTTGGCGTACTGGTCAAAGGGCTGGCAGATCGCAAGACGCAGGCCCCAAAGCGAGATGTGGTCCGGCACGCGCGGATCACCAGCCGATCCGAAGTATATGGAATCAAACGGCTTTAGCTGGTCGAGACCATCCTCCGGCATCATCGCGCCCGTGGCCAGATACCGCTCGCTTCCCCAGTCGAAGTCCGTGACATCGAGTGCGAAACCCTCGCGGTCCGCAGCGGCGCGCAGCACTTCGATCCCGGCCTTGATGACCTCGGTTCCGATCCCGTCACCGGGAATTGCGGCAATCGCATAGCGCTTCATGACCGGGGTCCTCCACCCTCAACAGGCAAGCGCATCGGCAATCCCCTCGATTCGGTCCGTCACGATGTCCCAGGGGCCCGTCGCCTCGAAGTCTGCCTTCTGATCGGGTCCGTACTCATAGGGCCGGTTGACATAGGCTGTGCGCATGCCGTGCGAGGCCGCAGCCTCCAGATCATCATTGTGGGCGGCGCACATCATAACCTCGTGCGTCTCCAGTCCCATCGCCGAACAGGCGTTCAGATAGGCGTTGGGATGGCGTTTGTAGGCTTTCGTGACGTCCGACGACATGATCAGATCCCATGGGATCCCCGCCCGTTTAGCCATATTTGTCAATAGCATAGTGGATCCATTTGAGAGCGGACCGATCACGTAGCGCCGCTTCAGACGGATCAGCCCCGGCACCGAATCCGGCCAGGGATCCAGGCGGTGCCAGGCGAGTGTCAGATCAGCCCGGCCCGCCTCGTCGAAATTGCCTGCAATCCCGAACTCCTCCAGGATCACGTCCAACCGCTCGCGGTGGATGACATCGATGGGCGTCCAGGGGCGCTCGCCCGAGATCACCGGCGCCATGCCCGGCCGGTAGCCCGCCCGCCAGGATCGCGCGAAGGCGTCACCGTCGATCTCGAAGCCCTTGTCGCGCCCCAGCCGTTCGATCTGCCGGGCGACCGAGCCCCGCCAGTCAACGACGGTCCCGAACGTATCGAACAACAGTGCCTTGACGCCGTCCATCTCAGTTCTCCTCGATCCACACCCAGGGCCGTGCCGCACGGTCCCGTGCCTGGAACGCGGCGATCTCCGGCAGCCGCTCGGCCGTCAGACCCAGGTCGTCCAGGCCCTTGAGCAGGCCCTGCCGCCTGAGCCCGTCGATCTCGAAGGGCACTGGTGCACCGTTCGGCGGCACCACGACCTGGCGCTCGAGGTCCACCGTGAACGGTGCATCCGGCTGAGCACGCGCGATCTCGGCGAATTCGGCCACCGTCTCCTCGGGCAGAACCACGGGCAGCGTCCCGTTCTGATAGCAGTTGTTGCGGAAGATCCCGCCGAAGCTCGGCGCGATGACGGCCTGCACTCCGATGCAGTTCAGCGCCCAGACGGCACCCTCGCGCGAGGAGCCGCAGCCGAAGTTCGCGCCCGCAAGCAAGATCGGCGCCCCGCGCCAGGGGGCCTGGTTCAGCACGAAGTCGGGGATCTCGGTGCCATCGTCCGCATAGCGCCAGGCCTCGAACGCAAAGGGGGCCAACTGGTCCCGTTCGTAGTCAGACAGCCGCTCGATCCGGATGATGACGTCCGTGTTGACGTTGGTCGCCATCAGAGGCGCCGCTGGGCCGGAGACCTGTGTGAAGCGCTCCATTTCAGGTCTCCAACAACTTGCGCACGTCCGTGATCCGGCCCGTCACCGCTGCCGCGGCGGCCATGGCGGGCGAGGCCAGATGCGTGCGCGCCCGCGGTCCTTGGCGGCCAACGAAGTTGCGATTGGTGGTCGAGACCGAGCGCTTGCCGGGGGCCACGATCTCGCCGTTCGCGGCCACGCACTGGGAACAACCCGGCTCGCGCCACTCAAACCCTGCCGCGCGGAAGACCTGGTCCAGGCCCGCTGCCTCCGCCTCGCGCTTCACGGCCTGCGAGCCGGGGACGACCCAGGCGGTTGTGCCGTGCGCGACCTTGCGCCCACGCACGATGGATGCAGCGGCCTGCAAGTCGGACATCCGCGAATTCGTGCACGATCCGATGAAGACGTGGTCAACCGCGACGCCTTCGAGCGGCGTGCCGGGGGCGAGATCCATGTAGCTCAGCGCCTCTTCCCAGGCCTCGCGCTTGGGGCCCGCCGCCGCAGGGTCCGGCACCCGGGCGCTCACGTCAGCAACATGCTCGGGGCTAGTGCCCCAGGTAATCTGAGGTGCGACCTCCGCCATGTCGATCACAACTTCACGGTCGAAGACCGCATCGTCATCCGACACCAGTCCGCGCCACTCGGCTACCGCTCGCTCGAACGCCGCTGCCTTCGGTGCGAACGGCCGCCCGGCGATGTAGGCATATGTGACGTCATCAGGGGCAATCATGCCCATCTTGGCCCCGCATTCGATCGACATGTTGCAGATCGTCAGGCGGCCCTCGATGTCCATCGCTTCGATGGCCGAGCCAGCGTACTCGAGCGCATAGCCGTCGCCGCCGCCTGCCCCGATGGCCCCCATGAGATAGAGGATCATGTCCTTCGGCGCGACGCCCGGGCCCGGCGTGCCCTCGAACCGCACGCGCATGGTGCCCGGCCGCTTCTGGACGATGGTCTGGGTCGCCAGCACGTGCGCGACCTCGGTCGAGCCGACGCCGAAGGCAATCGCCCCGAGCGCTCCATGCGTCGAAGTATGGCTGTCCCCGCACGTGATCATCAGGCCGGGCAGTGTGAGACCCAGCTCAGGCCCGATGACATGCACGATCCCCTGCTCCGGGTCGTTCACATCCCAGTAGCGAATGCCCGCCGCCCGCGCCTTCTCGCGAAACATGGGCGCGAGGCGCGCGCTGATCTCGGTCGATGTCGCTGTGCGGCCCGGTGCGGTCGAGACCGCATGATCGGGCACGGCAAAGTTGAGGTTGGGGGAGTGAACCGTGAGCCCACGGTGCGTCACTTCGGCCAGCGCCTTCGCCCCCGACAAGTCGTGCAACAGGTTCCGGTCGACATGACAAAGCTGGTAGCCATCGCCGATATCGGCGATCACATGCGCATCCCAGACCTTGTCGAACAGTGTGCGGGCCATTTCAGCCTCGATCTCCCTTGGGCCTACAGTCCTAGCGGATTCGCGGCCCCGGTCCACCTCGCGCCGCATCACCACGCGGATAACAGTGTCGCGAGGTCGCGTGAGATCACGTGGCCGTGCGCGTCTGCGCCCTTACGTAATCCCTCGCAACAACCCGAACGCATGGAGAGACCGATGCGCCAACTCACATCCGCCGTTCTGACGGCCGCCGCACTCACGCTTGCTCCTGTCGTGGCAACCCAGGCCGTCGCGGCCGAGCCCGTCTATCAGAGCCTGTTTGGCACCGCGATCGATGGCACCGACCCGGTTGCCTACTTCACAGAAGGCCGCCCGGTTGAAGGCTCCTCCGACTTCACGCACGACTGGAACGGCGCCACCTGGCGGTTCGCAAGTGCCGAGAACCGCGACCTCTTCGCCGCCGACCCCGAAAAATACGCCCCGCAGTACGGTGGCTACTGCGCCTGGGCGGTCTCGCAGGGCTATACCGCCTCGACCGACCCCACCGCGTGGAAGATCGTCGATGGCAAGCTGTACCTGAACTACAACGCCAGCGTGCAGTCGAAGTGGGAGAGGGACGTCCCCGGCTTCATCGCCTCGGCTGATGGCAACTGGCCGAAGGTCCTGGACTGACATCGATGGAGAGGTCTGCGCGCGGAGAGATCCGCGCGTGGGCCTCAGAAAGCGCTCTCCCGGGCCTTGATCACCTGGCTCACGAACGTGTTCGTCGGAACAGACAGACCGAACGCCTCGGCCTCACGCACGATGGCCCCATTGATCGCATCGATCTCACCGACCTTGTGAGCCTGGTGATCCTGGGTCATCGAGGGATAGGCCCCGCGCAGTTTCTCGCCGAATGCGCGGATGTAGGCGACCGGATCCTCGATATCGACCGCGATTTCGCGGGCTTGCGCCACCTGCCACGCCTCGGCCGCGCACGCCGCCGAGATCGCGCTCGCCTCCGGGCTGTCCAGCACCTCGCCGACCCGCAGGTTCGTGATCGTGCACGGACCCGAGTAGGCGCAGTTGCAGATCAGTTTCTCCCAGACCATCTTGTGGATGTCGTCGAAGGTGAGCACCTTGAAGCCCGAGGATGTCCAGACCTCGGCGATCCGTGCGGTCCGGTCGGTAAGCCCGCCCGCGTACTCGCCGATGCGCACGAACTCCATCCCGTTGTGGTGCGCGTGCCCGGGCCCCTTCATCGACGCGCCAAACCCGCCGACAACCCCGATTGCGACTCGCTCGGCCCCCAGCGCCTGGGCGACGATGTCAGGCCCGCCGAGACCGTTCTGGATCGACAGCACCGGCGTGTCCGCGCCCAGGATCGGCGTCAACGCCTCGCAGGCGGCTTGGACCCCGTCCAGCTTCGTCGCAATGATCGCGAGGTCCACCGACCCCGCATCCGCCACGCGCGTCGTCGCGTGCACCCGGACCGTCCGGTCTCCGGACGCGCCCTCGACCCGCAGGCCATGCTCCGCCATCGCGGTGACATGAGCCTCCCAGGCATCTACCGCCCAGACCTCATGCCCCGCGTCCGCCATCAGGGCCGCATAGATCGACCCCATCGCGCCCGTGCCGATGATTGCAACTTTCGCCATCTTTCGTCTCCCTTGCCTTTTCGTTGCACCCTGATTGCCGGGCCGCAAGTGGCCTGCGATCACCCATGGGATTGCCAGCGCGCGTCCTGCGAGTAGTCTCGCCGCAAACAGGGAGGACGACATGGCTTTCTATGAACTGCGCCGATACGAAATCAGGCCCGGCAAGATGGAGGAGTGGCTCAAGCTCATGGAGGAGGAGATCATTCCCTTCCAGGTCGAGCAGGGCATGGTGATCGCGGGCTCGTTCCGAGGTGAAGGCGACGACGGCACCTACATCTGGATGCGCCGCTTCGAGAACGAGGCCGAGCGCGAGCGTCTCTACGATGCCGTCTATAAGTCAGACCATTGGCTCCAGAAACTGACCGATCGCGTCGGCGCATGCATCAATCGCGAAACCATCCAGGTCACGCGCCTCACTCCGACGTCTCGCTCGGTCCTGCAGTGATCCGCAAGCACCTACCATCCGGCAGGTCGGGGTCTACCTGCCGGCAGGCCAGCAGGCTTGGGGCACGCCTGTTCGCGCTCGGCCGATGCAGAGGCGCACCAGGACCTTGAACCCCGCGCCGGAGCGACAGACCCTTGCGGAGTTCCTCGGCGATGCCGCCCCACGCATCGCACAGTCGATCGCGGACGGGCGTGCGGGGCTGGATCGCGTCGTTGCCTATCTCCTCGGTCATCTCGACGCCGACCCAGACATCGCCGCCCAGCTTCGCAAGTTCCAGGCCGCGCTGCCAGGCTCCGAACTCCCGGACCGCGCCTCGGCACTGCGCGAAGCGCGCAGCGTCCTGGCCGATGTGAAGCAACGCTGGATCAAGGCGGACGCTCCCCCGCTCGTTGACGAGATCGACGATCGGTTGGGGGAAATCGGTCGGCACCTCGACGCGATCGAACAACCGGATACGGTTGCGATTGCCGATGCGGCCCGCCAGATCGATACGCTTTCGGATCGGACCCGGCAGCTGGAGGGGTTGGAGCAGCGTCTTACCCCCTACGCCATTGGCGCGTTTTGCCTGTTTCTGACCGGGCTCTTCCTGTTCTTCCGACCGATGGTCGTCTTCGAAGCACAGCCGGATCCCAGTTCCCTGGCGGTGCTCCTATGTCTGGGCGCTCTACCGGCGCTGGGGACATACTACGCGATCAAGATCAAGCCGCGTAGCCGGACGGACGCAGAGATAGATGCGTTGAACCGGCGATTCTTCCTGCCAAATGGCGGCATCTACTTCCCCGGCGGACCCGGCGGGGCATGTGTGATCCGGGTGGCCTGGACCCCGCCACCGGAAGAGCTGCCATTGAGTGAAGCCCCACGCGACCCCCGGAAAGACAAGGATCAGCGCGACAAGACCTGGTGGTAGATAGATGCCTGCCAACTGGCAGGCAGGGGCCTGCCGAGCGATAGGCAGATGGGGGATGGGATACATCGGATACCTCGACGGTCTTGACCGTGGGCTCTCACGCCATACCGTCCCGCCAAAGATCCAAGGAGCCCTCCCATGCCAACCATCCTCGTCCAGGGCGGCATCGCCGCCGCGCGCGCCGAGCTTTTGCGCCAACATGCCGACCCGGACTGGGAGATACTGGTCTGGGATCCGGTCTCGGACACGCCCGATACGTTCCCTGATCTGGCGACCCGCGCGGATGTCATCGTCGGCGGCAGCATCCCGACGCCCTGGCCCGACGTGCCGAAGCTCAAGCTCTTCCAGATCCCGTGGACGGGCTATGACTTCACGGGGCCCGAGAAGATGCCAAGTGGCGTGCCTGTGGCCAACACGTTCGAGCATGAGACCTGCATCGCGGAATTCGTGCTGCTGGCAATGCTGGAATGGCAGATCGGGCTCAGACGCCTCGACGCCGGTATGCGCGAGCACGGCTGGGGCGGCCACGGCACCGGCATGGCGCCTGCGCATGGCGAGGTGAAGGGCGGCACGCTCGGCATCGTCGGCTATGGCCACATCGGGCACGAGACGGCCGTCCGCGCACGCGCGTTCGGCATGCGGGTGATCGGCATCCGGCGCTCGGCGCAACCCTGCCCGCCGGAGCTGGACTGGCTGGGCCAGGGCGACCGGCTGGACGACCTCATGGCCGAGTCGGACTTCGTCCTCATCGCCTGCGACATGAACGACGAGACACGCGGCATGATCGGCGCAGGTCGCCTCGCGGCCATGAAGCCGACGGGAGTGCTCATAAACGTCGCGCGCGGCAAGATCGTGGACGAAGACGCGCTCTACAGCGCCTTGTCGACGGGTCGCATCGGCGGGGCCGTGATCGATACCTGGTACAACTACGGCAAGGATACGGTGCCGTGGAACCACCCCTTCGACCAGTTGGACAACGTGATCATGTCGCCGCACCGCTCGGCCACCACGGAAGAGATGCACCAGCGGCGCTGGCGCTTCGTCGCCCGGAACGCGGCCCGAGCGATCGCAGGCGAGACACCCGAGAACATCGTCTTCCACGGCACCGGCTGAGCCCCGACCTGCCCGCAGGTTGGCACCTATCTGCCGGTTGGCTTGTGTCCCGCCGCATTTGACCTGACAGTCGGTAGGCAACGGCAACGGGGGCGGCATGAGCGAGCACGACGGGGGGACAGTCCGGCTGGAGATCGAAGCGTCCACGCATGGCCCGCTCGCCCATCTGACCCTCGACCACCCCGAGCGCCGCAACGCCATGGGCCCGGCCGTCATTGCGTCACTGAAGAACCGCGCCGGGGAGATCGCCGCGCGCAATGACATCCGCGCCGTCACGCTGCGCGGTCAGGGAGCGCTCTTCGCCGCGGGCGCCAACGTCAAGGTCATGGCGCGGCTGGACCCCACGGGTGCACGCGCCTTCATCACCTCGCTGCACGAAGCCATCGACGCGGTCCGCCGCCTGCCGGTCCCGGTGATCGCCGTCCTGCAGGGGCATTGCTACGGCGCCGCGATGGAGCTTGCTGCCGCGTGTGACTTGCGGATCGCCGACACCACGTTGATCGCAGGAATGCCGGAGGTGCGCGTCGGCCTCCCATCGGTGATCGAGGCCTGTCTGCTGCCGCGCCTGATCGGATGGGGCAAGACCAGCGAACTGCTTCTGACCGGGCGTGATGTTGTCGGTGAGGAAAACCGCCAGATCAGCTTTGTCGAGCGGATGTCCGACCCTGCCAGCCTCGAGCGCGATCTCGCGGACTGGCTGGACCAGATCCTCGCCTGTGAACCGGCCGCCATCCGTGCGCAAAAGCAAGTCCTGCTCGGCTGGCAACCGGACGACCGTGCTGGAATCCCAGCCTCGATCGACGCGTTCGAAGCCACCTTCAAGACCGGCGCGCCCGCCCGCGCGCTGGCCCGTTTCCGCTGAAAGGAGCCCCCATGCACCCAGACCTCATTCTGACCGGCGGCCGCGTGATCGACACGTCGCAAAACATCGACCGCGTCACGTCGGTCGCGTTCAAGGACGGCGTGGTCCACGCGATCGGCGACGACATCGAGGGAGGGCCGAGCACGGACATCCGCGACGTCTCGGGCCGCATCGTCACCCCCGGGCTGATCGACCTGCACACCCACGTCTATTGGGGCGGCACCTCGCTGGGGATCGACGCGGAGGAATTCTGCCGCACCTCCGCCGTCACGACCTCGGTCGATACCGGAAGCGCGGGGCCGGGGAACTTCGCGGGCTTCCGCAGCCACGTGATCGACCCATGCGCGGTGCGCATCCTCGCCTACCTCCATGTCAGCCACGCGGGCATCCCCTACTTTTCGGACAATGTCATGATCGGCGAGAGCGAGGACATCCGGAAGATGGACCCCCGTGCCGCCGCAGAGGTCGCAGACGCCAACCGAGACGTGATCGTCGGGATCAAGATACGCCTCGGCCGGCACGCCTCGGGTCAACAGGGCATGAGCCCGTTCGAGTTCGCGCTGCAGACCGCCGAGGAAGTCGGCATGCCGATGATGGTCCATATCGACGAGCCGCCGCCGTCCTACGAAGAGGTGATTGGCCGGATGCGGCCGGGCGATGTGCTGACCCATTGCTTCCGTCCCTTCCCGAATTCCCCGGCAACCGCGCAGGGCACGATTAAACACGCCGTTCTGGACGCGCGCGCGCGCGGCGTGCTGTTCGACGTGGGCCACGGCAAGGGCTCGTTCGCGTACCGGACCGCCCGGGCGATGCTGGCGAACGGCTTCCTGCCCGACACGATCTCATCGGATGTGCACACGCTCTGCATCGACGGGCCCGCCTTTGATCAGGTGACGACCTTGTCGAAGTTCCTGTGCATGGGGGTGGACCTGCCCACCGTGATCAAGCTGTCGACCGAGAATGCGGGCATGGCTCTGGGGCGCCCTGAGCTCGGGACCCTGAAGCCTGGCTGCCCGGGCGATGCGTCGGTCCTGTCGGTCGACACAGGCACGTTCGACTATGTCGACGTGCTTGGCGAGGTGATGCAGGGGGATCGAAAGATCAATGCGCGAGGCACTGTTGTCGCGGGGCGATGGTTCAGCCCCTGAGGGATAGGCCGCGCGCCCGTGGGCGCGCGCAAGTCTTACGAACTCGTCGCCGGCGGCGTCGATTGCTTGGTCTGGTTGCCGTAGTTGCAGCCTGCAGCATGTGCTGAGACGGAGCCGAGCGCCAAGAGGGCGACGACGACGGCGGTCAGGGTCGTACGCATGTAAGCCTCCTTAAGTTGAACGTGAAAAGAAAGGTAGCGTGAGAAAGACATGCTGACCAGTGCCGGGTGCCCTGTTCGTGCATCAATTCCAAACAGTGAAAGCGCCGCCAGGCCATCGGCAGCGCTCGCCCGTCAGGACATGGCGTCTGAAGCCGACACGCACATTTCGGCCTCGTCCGAGTATACCTCACCAGGCGCGCATTCTTCATCGCACGCGCAGGAAATTATTACTTGGTGATTAATTGAGAAAGCGAGCGTTAATACTATGATAAACTGTTTCACGTGAAACATACTCAATATCTTATCAGTTTGCATGGTTCCAGAACCACTGCGCGGTAGCCATCAGGGCCGCATCACCCATGCGTGGGCCCGTGAGCTGGACGCCCAGTGGCAAGCCTTCGACCTGCAGCAGGGGCAGTGTGACGCAGGGCGTCCCGGCAAAGGTCCAGAAGGCGTTGAAGACCGGATCGCCGGTCCAGCCCAGGCCCTTGGGAGCAGGTCCTGCTGCCGCCGCGCAAAGAACCGCATCATACTCGGCATAGACATCTGCGAGCGCTGCGTGGACACGCTCGCGCTGTGCGATGGCATCACGGTAAGCAGCCTCGGTCATCTCGCGGCCCCGGGCGACGGTGTTGCGAAGGGACTGCGACATCAGCTCGCCATGCTCATCGGCAAGCGGCCCATAGAGCATCGCGATCCCGTAGGCCTGCAGGACGTCCTGCCA
>JBCCDA010000086.1:0-19459 GCA_039033215.1 Pseudomonadota bacterium
CTAACGGATCACGGCGGTGCGACCGGCCAGCCGTCGTAGACTAGCCCGGATCTTCCAGCCCTCGGCGGTCCAAACTCCGGGTACAGCGCACCAACCGGAGAATTCTGTTGCGGATTGGCCCCAATCACGGGGAAAGGTCAATCTCTTGAACTTTAACCACCAGCTCGTTCCAGTTTCGCTGGTTCTCGATGTCATGTTCGAGGCCTTGTTCGTCGGCGACTGCAAACCGTTTCACCGCGGGAGTTTTGCTGGTCGCCTGGTAGAGCCAGTAGGCCTCGGCCTTCAGCGCTTCATCAATCGGCCTGTCGATGGATTCGTAAACCATCTGCTTGCACGCGTTGATTGAGTCGGCAGGGAACAGGGCAATCCGCCTTGCAAGCGTGTCGACATAGTCGCCGATCTCATCCGGCTCGAGCGCCTTGTTGATCGTGCCCATGGCTTCAGCCTCATCCGCATCGAAGTCGCGGGCGCTGAGGATAATCTCCAGCGCTCGACCGAGACCCGTCTGGCGCGCCATGCGCGAGGCGCCGCCGCCGCAAGGTAGAATCCCCATACCCACTTCCATCTGCATGAACTTGAACTTGCCGCGCGCGGCAAAGCGCATGTCGAGAGCCAGCGCTAGCTCGTGACCGCCGCCGCGGGCGAACCCTTCGAGCTTGGCGATAGTGGCCTGAGGGACCTTGCTGATGCGCTCGCAAACGGCCTGCAGATCGAGGATCCTGACTTCCTCCCGAGACACGGCCTCGGTGGACATGTCCTTGAGCAACTCGGTGTCGTAGTGGCAGACCCAGATCTCTGGGTTAGCCGATTGGAAGACGACGACCTTGACGTTTCGGTCACGCTCCAGCCGCATGGCTAGGCTGTTAAGATCGGCCAACATCTCCTGGCCCTGGACGTTAACTGTGCCGAAGTTGAACGTCACGGTGGCGATGGCGTTTTCGACTGATACGTCGAAAGTCTGGAAGTTCTCGTATTTCATCAGGCACTTCCCATCTGGGCCGCGCCTTGAGGACGACGCGGCTGGTTCTCGTTTCAGGTCGGTTGTTCGTCAGGCGATAGGTTTTCCTCATCGCCCGCATGGCAGAGTATTGTATTTAGAATGGGGGTAAATACGTATTTTTTATCTTTAGAATTCTATTTTCACATATAATCAAGCGCTGCCGAATAGCGGTCTTCTCAGGGGCTGCCGGGTTCGATGAACAGCGTTTTTGTGCCGACTTTCTCGATCCGTTCCCGGGATGCATGGGCCGCAAACTCGGGGCCGTCACCCATTGGGCTGAAACCAATGGCGCCTTGAATGAGCAAGTCGGACTTGATGTGGTCGGGCACACCACGCGCCACTGTGAGATCAGACAGGACAGCGAGCACGGCCAGACTGTGCAGGTGACGGTCGACCCTGATGGCCAGGCATTCCCCGGTGAACTCATCGAAAATGGTGAGCATACGGAACATACGACCGTCGCGGGTGCGATCTTGGAGTGAGCCTTGGCGCGCCATTGGTCCGGTGGCAACGGCGAATGCTGGGTGATGTGCTGCCGGCGCAGCCCGTAGCTGCGTACAAGTGCGGTGTACTGGCGCGTTGCGAAAACCAGCCCGTCGCCAGCGCTTGAGGCGGGAGATCCGCTGCACGGTGTTCGCCGCGGCGCGCCATCGGTTCGAGCGCCGCGGAGCAGTCCTCCCTGAACAGGGCTTGGTGCTTATTCGCGCTCTGAGTTCCAGCATTGCTTCACCATCGGCCGACTGAAGATCGCGGAGCCGCTTCTCGAAATGCTGGCGAACATCCAATGGGTTTGCCGTCTCGATCTGCTACGGGGCATATGCGGCCCCACCGGAGCCCAGCGGATCTTGGGCAACACTACGAAGATCAAGGCTGCAGCAGATAGGCTGGAAGGCGCCATCGCCGCGCAGGTTCAAACGGCCACGGACATCGCAAACGCACGCGCAGAACCTGACGCGGCAAAGGCGAACCGCAATGCGCTTGCCTCGGCCCCCATGGCGATTGATGTCGGGTGGATTGACACGACCCGTGCGAAACGCGAGGCGGTCTGGGGGCGGCAATTCGGGTCGCTTGATGCGGACCCGGCGCAGGCTTTCGAGACAGCGATGGGGTCCGACGAGCGTGCCCGGGCCAACTACTGCGCCGGGACCGAGGCACGACAAAGACTGCTGTTTGCCAAAGAGACCCTGGCAAGGGCCCAACTGAAGTTCTGGCGGGAACAGGAGGCAGAACACTGGTTCAAGGCGGATCATGAGATGCTCGAAGAGCAGCGTCGCACACTGGCCCGAAGGTTCGGTCTTGATCCGGTCACCCCACTTGCAACTTTCCTTGAGCAGCTGATGTCGCTCGAGGCGGCGGCAAAGGTCGCCGTAAGCGACACGTCGGCAAGAAAGAAGGCTAACGCTCGAGCCGAGGAGCGCAATCACCTTCAGATGGTCCTGACACAGGCGGCGCAGACAGCGGGTGTTTATCGGAGTGACGACACGCTCCTCGCCGACATCGGCCGGGCGCTGCACCTCGAGGAAACCGCCCGCAAAGCGTGGGAAGACTGGACCTCGGCAGGTCAGAAGGTCGACGGGTGCGCTGCCTGCCCTCCGGGATGTGCGAGACGCCTATCTCGCCGTCGAGCGGCTCAACGACCGCAACCGGAAGATGTCGGGTGCAACCGGTCCGTTGCGTGAACGCGGAGGCTGACCGCAACAGGGAGCTTGCAGCTTAAACGTCAGCGTCAGTGGAGCAGGACGTCGCTGAACGGCGCCTTGACATCGTTCTGCAGCGTCAGTCTGGAGAAGAGATGGACGTTCAAGATCGGCTAAAGGCGATCTTGTGCCGTGATGGGTTGCGCCGGCGGGTCAGCCCCATGGTTTCGCAAGCGCGGTCAGGTTCGTTGAGCCCAAGGCCAGATCTTGGATGGGGCAAGGGGGCGCATGACAAGATCGGCCCAGGGGCCGTCGAACGTGGCAACGCGGACATCGTTCAACCCGCTCTCTCCCTTTTTGCCCGGCACCAAGGTTTGTCAAAAATTGACGAATCGAGCTCATGGAGATATTGAACTCTGAATTCAGAGTTCGGAAGCCCAAGATGCTGGAAGTTCCTCGCTCCTTGTCTGATCAAATCTACGAGGCGATCGTGGATGAAATCTGCGGGGGAGACCTCACGCCAGGCACGCATCTGGTGCAGGAGCGCCTTGCCGAGCGGTTTGGCGTCTCGCGCCAGCCGGTTCAGCACGCCATGGGGCGTCTCAAGGCCGATGGCATGGTCGAGGAGATCGGCCGGCGCGGGCTCTTCGTCACCCGGCTCGATCCGACCCGGATGCTCGAGCACTACGGCATCCGCGCCGCGCTCGATGGCTGGGCTGCGCGCATCGGCGCCCTGCGGATCTCGGGCGATCCGGAGATCCGGGATCACGTCAGCTCCGAAGGTGCCGCGTTGCAGGAGGCCGCGACGACGGCAGCGGCAGAGGGGGACGTCGCCCTGCTGGTCAAGCTCGACGATCGGTTCCACCAGCTGATCTACGCCACCTCCGGCAACAAGCTGATCACCGAGACGGCCGAACCGCACTGGCGCTTCCTGCGCCGGGCCATGGGCGACGTGCTGCGCCATGCCGAGACACCCACCAACATCTGGGGCCAACACCGGGGCATCCTCGACGCCATGCTCGCGGGTGACGGCGACAGCGCGCGCGACCTGGCTGAGGCGCACGCCAAAGACGCCTCGTTCCTGCTGCTCGACGCGCTCTATGCGGCGCAGTCAGGGGACGCGACGTGATCCCCGTCCCCTCCATCGGGCAGATCCTGTCGGCGCAGGCGCGGCTTCAGCCGGACCGTGTCGGTGCCCGCGACCTCGACCGCCAGATGACCTTCGCGACCTGGAACGCCCGCGCCTGTCGGCTCGCGAACGCGCTGTCGGGTCTCGGGATCGCCATGGGCGAGCGCATCGGTGTTCTTGCGTACAACAGGATCGAGTGGGTCGAGATCTACTGCGCCTGCGCCAAGGCCGGGCTTGTGGCGGTCCCGGTCAACTACCGCCTCGTCCCGCCCGAGATCCGCTTCATCCTGCAGGATTGCGGCGTGGCGGCCGTCATCGCGGAGGACGTACTGCACGACCGGGTCGAGGAAATCCGTCCGGATCTCCACATGCCGCCGGACCGCTTCATCCATCTAGGCCCTGGCACCCCCGCCGGCTGGCAGGGCTACGAGGACCTGATCGGCAATGCGCGCGCCCGGGAACCCGGCGCCCGCGTCACTCCGGCCGACCCCTGGTGCCTGATGTACACCTCCGGCACGACCGGCAACCCGAAAGGCGCGATCCGGGGCCATGGCGGCATGGCGATGCTGGGACTGATGACCGAGATCGAGCTTGGCTTCGGCCGTCGGGACGAGGGGCTGCTGGTCATGCCCATGTGCCATGCCAACTCGCTGAACTTCTTCACCTCGTTCCTCTATTGCGGGGCGGCAACGTCGGTCTTCTCGCGCGCCAGCTTCGACCCCGACCTGTGCCTGCGCACCTTCGCGGACACTGGCGCCACTTTTACCTCGCTGGTGCCCACCCACTACGAGATGATGCTGGACACGAGCGCCGCGGGCGACTTTGGCCGGGTTGAGAAGCTGATGGTCTCCTCGGCGCCCGCGCGCATCGAGACCAAGCACGCGATCATGCAGATGTTCCCGAACTCGGGCCTATTCGAGCTCTATGGCTCGACCGAGGCGGGTTGGGTCACCATGCTCCACCCCGACGAGCAGTTCGATCACCTCGGCAGCGTCGGGCGCGAGGTCGCCGGGTCACTGCCGATCAAGCTGATGGATGACGACGGCCACGAGGTGCCGGACGGCGAGCCGGGAGAGCTCTACTCCTGCGGCCCCTATTGCTTCGACGGCTACTGGAACCTGCCGGACAAGACGGCCGAGGCGTTTCGCGGCGACTACCTCAGCGTCGGTGACGTTGCGATCCGCCAGCCCGACGGCTTCATCAAGCTGATCGACCGCAAGAAGAACATGATCATCACGGGCGGCGAGAACGTCTACCCGACCGAGGTCGAGGCCGTGCTCGGCCAGCATCCCGCGGTGCGCGACGTGGCCGTTGTCGGCCGCCCAGATGACCGCTGGGGCGAACGCGTGGCCGCCGCCGTGGTCCTCCGCGAGGAACGCGCGGTGACGGCCGAGGACCTGATCGCGTGGTCGCGCGACCGGCTGGCCGGCTACAAACGCCCGCGCGAGATCGTGTTTCTGGCAGCCGATCAGATGCCCCGGACTGCCACCGGCAAGATCCAGCACAATCGACTTCGCGAGATGTTCGATACCGACAATGGCCGCTGAGACGGCCCCAACGACAGAGGAAACGCCCATGAACGCGCCCCGCGTGGATCTCAACACCGATACCGAGAGCGTCGCTGCGTGGATCGCGCTGTGCCTGAAGCGCCGCGGGGTCACCCGCGTCTTCGGTCTGCAGGGCGGGCATATCCAGCCGATCTGGGACTTCGTGGCGCAACAGGGCATCCAGATCGTCGACGTGCGCGACGAGAGGGCGGCGGTTCACATGGCGCACGCCCATGCCGAGCTTACGGGTGAGCTGGGCGTCTGCATGGCGACAGCGGGGCCGGGTGTCACGAACTGTGTGACGGGCATGTGCAACGCCGATCTGGCACGGGTGCCGGTGCTGCTGATCGGCGGCTGCACGACGCGCGCGCAGGCCAATATGGGGCCGCTGCAGGACATCCCCCACACGGCGATCCTGGCGCCCGTCTGTCGCTATTCGCGGACGGCGCGGGTGGCCGACCAGGTGCTGCGCGAGATGGACGAGGCGATTGCGCGGGCCACGGGCGATGCGGGCGAGCCGGGGCCGGCCTATCTTGAAATCCCGACGGACGTGCTGCGTGTGACGGTACCGCCCGAGTTGGTGCTGGACGAGTGGCTGGCCGCGAAGCCCGTGCGCCGGATCTCACCGGCAGCCGGTGCGGTGGACGAGGCGGTTGCTGCGATCCGGGCGGCGAAGCGCCTGCTGGTGATCTCGGGGCGCGGGGCGCGGGGTGCGGGTGATGCTGTCGTGCGGTTCCTCGATGCGACGGGGGCGCTGTACCTCGATACGCAGGAGAGCCGGGGGCTCGTGCCAGCCGGTCATGGCTCGGTCGTGGGCGCGGTCAGGGCGGCTGCCATGGCGCAGGCCGACCTCGTTGTGACCCTTGGGCGCAAGCTGGACTACCAACTGGCCTACGGGTCTCCGGCGGTCTTCGGCGGGGCCCGCTTCCTGCGCATCGCGGACACGGCGGGCGAACTGATCGACAACCGGCGCGGCAGCCCGGAAATCCTCGCTACGGTCGATGTCGCACTGGACGCGCTGACGGACGCCCTGGGCAACGATGCCGGAGAAGCCGATGCGGCGTGGGCCGACGGCTTGCGCGCAAAGCACGCCGAGCGTATCGCCAAGGGGGCGGCGGCCACCGCGCCCAAGACGGGTGGAGATGGCAAGATCCACCCGATGGCCATCTTCGAGGCGGTCAAAGAGGCAGCGGCCCCGGATGCCATCGGCATCGCCGACGGCGGCGACCTGCTCAGCTTTGCGCGTGTCGGGCTGACCACGACCACCTACATGGATGCGGGAGCGTTCGGCTGCCTCGGCGTCGGCGTCCCCTTTGCCACCGCCGCGGCCCTGGCCTTCCCGGACCGCCAGGTCATCTGCGTCACCGGAGACGGCGCCTACGGGATCAACGCCATGGAGATCGACACCGCCGTCCGCCACGGTGCGAAGATCGTGGTCGTCATTTCGAACAACGCCGCCTGGAACATCGAGCGCTATGACCAGGACATGAACTATGGCGGGCGGGTCGTGGGCACCACGCTGGCGCACTCGGACTATGCGGGGATGGCGCGGGCCCTCGGCGCCCACGGCGAACGGGTCGAGGACCCTGCCGATCTCGCCGCCGCCATCCGGCGCGGCATCGAGAACGCGCCCGCCGTGATCGACGTTGTCACCTCGCAGGATGCCGTGTCGCCCGACGCCACCAAGGGCCTCGGCTTTGTCCCGGAATACCAGGCGCTCACCGCCTGGGACGACGCCGAACGCCGCCGCCGGGGAGAGATCTGATGCGCGCCTCGATCGCATCCGTTGTGACGGTCCTGGGGTTGGGCCTGGTCTTGCCCGCTCTCGCCGGCGATCTGCCGAAAGTCGACCTCGTCCCCGTGCTCGAGGGGCTCGACGCACCGATCTTCCTGACGTCACCTGCGGACGGGACCGGCCGGCGCTTTGTCGACGACCAGACCGGGCGCATCATGATGCTCGGCCTCGACGACATGCCCGCCCCTGAAGCATTCCTGGACCTGACTGACCGGATGACGCCGCTCCTGCAGGCGTTCGACGAGCGGGGTCTCTGGTCGCTCGCCTTTCACCCGGGCTTTGCGCGAAACGGGCGCCTCTTCGTCACCTACAGTGCCCGCCGCCGCGACAGCTCCCCCTGGTCGGGTGAGACCGCGTACACCTGGCGCCTCTCCGAATTCCGCGTTCCGGCATCGACTCCGAACCGGGCCGATCCGGACAGCGAGCGTGTCATCCTCGAACTCGACTGGATCAACCGAAAGCACAATGGCGGCGGCCTCGCCTTCGGGCCGGACGGGTTTCTCTACGTCGGCGTCGGAGATGGGGGCGGCGTGCACGGTCTCCCGGATGTCTACGTCGCACCGGTCCTGACCGACGATGACTTCCGCCATGCCGCCGAGATCAAGGAAGACCCCTACCGTCTGCCCCCCGAGTTCTACCACTATGACGGCTGGGCGCAGGACCTCGCCCGCCTGCACGGTAAGATCCTGCGCCTCGACGTGGACGGGGCCGAGCCGTACGCGATACCGCCCACCAACCCGTTTGCAGGGCGTCCCGAGGGCCTTGACGAGATCTTTGCATGGGGATTTCGCAATCCCTTCCGGCTGGCGTTCGACCGGGCGGGCGCGGGCGATCTGTTCGTCAACGGCGTCGCCGAGAGCCTGTGGGAGACGATCTACATGGTCGATCGGCCCGGGAATTACGGATGGGCGGTGCGGGAGGGCACGCACTGCTTCGACCGCACGCGCGCCTTCGACCCACCGCCCGTGTGCCCTGACCGCGACGCGACCGGTGAGATCATACGCGACCCGGTGGTCGAGTATCCCAACTGGTCCGTCAAGCGCGCCTGGTCAAAGGTCGAGGCCGAGCCGCTGGGTACCGCGAACGTGGGCGGGTTCGTCTATCGTGGCCGGATCTTCCCGGAACTCACCGGAAAGCTGGTCTTCGGCGACTTTTCCACCCGGCTCGAGGTCCCGTCGGGTCAGGTCTTCGTCGCCAGTCCCCCGGGCCAGTGGCGGGGGCTCTGGCCTTTCGAGCGCCTGATCGAGATCGACCAGCGCATCCACTCGCTGGGCGAGGACCTGGATGGCGAGCTCTACGTGCTGACCACGGCACAAGGCATTCCGGTGGGCAAGAGTGGCAAAGTCTGGAAGGTGGTGCGCCCCTGAATTGATTTTGGGCGTTTGGGGCTGGATCTCCGGGTGTTGCCAAGGATCTTGTAGAGATGCCGGCGAGAGCGTTGCAAACGGCGTCGTTTTGTCGGGCTTCGGAGATTGACCCTCCGCTCAAGAACGCAGCCGCCCTGAGTGGAAGAACTGGGTGTTCGAGGGAGACGCTCGACGGGCGTGAGGCGCTAGAAACCCGAGGAGGTCATCTCGACGCCGCGTGAGGCCGGGATCCAGGTCGCCGGCGGTTGAAGCGGAGGCCCCCGCATGCAATCCAGTTGGCACCCTTCAACGCCACGGAGACTGCGATGCCCTTCCATGTCGGTTTTGTCCTCTTTCCGAACCTCACGCAGCTGGATTTCACCGGCCCCCTGCAGGTGCTGTCGCGGTTGCCCGATGCCGAAGTGCATCTGATCGCAAAAACGATGGAACCGGTGCCCAGCGACGGGGCGCTCAGCATCCCGCCGACCGTGACGTTCGACGACTGCCCCGACCTGGATCTGATCTGTGTGCCCGGCGGTCACGGGGTAGCCGATCAGATCAACGATGCTGACACCGTGGGGTTTATCCGCCGCCAGGGGGAGAGCGCGAAGTATGTCACCTCTGTCTGCACGGGCGCGTTCCTCCTGGGGGCGGCCGGGCTTCTGCAGGGCAAACGCGCGACGACACACTGGGGCTATACCGATGTCCTGCCGCTTGTTGGTGCAACCTACGAGCCTGCCCGCGTTGTGCGCGACGGGCACACGATCACGGCGGGCGGGGTGACCTCCGGTATCGACTTCGGCTTCACGGTATTGGCCGAGATCGCGGGCGAGGAGGCGGCCAAGGCCGTGCAGCTGGGCCTGGAGTATGACCCGATGCCGCCCTTCTATTCGGGCAGCCCGGCGCGTGCCTCGGACGCGGTGAAGGCCCAGGTCGCGCCGCGCTATGCCGCGGCCGCCCAGCGCTACCGCGACGAGTTGGAGAAGGCGTGACGGCAGCGGGATCCATGGACCGCGACTGACGGGCACCCTGACGGACGGCGCCTCGCGGCGAGGCTCCTGACGCCATGCTGTCAGGAGCACTCGGATAGGCGTCCGTTCCCCGGACAGCGAGAGAAGCAGGCATGGCGATCGACGATACAACCATCTCGGGCGGATGCCTATGCGGTGCCATCCGGTTCCAGGCGCATGGCAGGCCAGAGGGGGCCGGCTATTGTCATTGCGCAAGCTGCCGGCGACACACCGGCGCGCCGGTTGCGGCGTTCGTGGTCTTCGTGCGCGAACAGGTGGATTGGACCACAGGCGCGCGTGGCTTGTTCGACTCGTCGCCGGGGGTCCGGCGGGCCTTTTGCCGGGACTGCGGTAGCTCACTGACTTGGGAGGCGCGCCATCGCGGTACGGACCTGGTCGAGATCCACATCAGCGCGCTCGACGATCCGGACGCCTTTGCGCCCAACGAACACACCCACTGGCGCGAGAAGATCGGGTGGCTGCAGATGGCGGATGATCTGCCCCGCCATGACGCCAGCATGCCCTAGCGGGCCGTAGGGTGGGCTTCACAGCCCACCCTGTTCTCGGTTCAGTGGATCGCGATCGGCGCGCCCATGGAGCCCGTCGCACCGGCGATCGGCGCGGGCGAGTACATGTAGGTGAACACGTAGACCCCGTCGGCGGCCAGCTCGCTCAGCTTCATGTTTTCCTGATTCACGATGCCGTGGCGCGTCTGGAGGTAGGTGTGCACGCAGAAGACGCAGGCCGGATCGGGGTCCGGCACCGCGTCCACCGGCCACGTGTCACCGCCCGTGACGCCTGCCTGGACCTCTTCGGCCACCCAGCGCGCGACTTCCATCCCGATGCCGGGAGCGCCGTTGTTGTAGGTCGCAGGGTCACCCCAATGCTGCTCCCAGCCGGTCCGGAAGATCAGCGCATCGCCGGGCATGAACTCGAAGTCCGCCATGCCCTGAGCCTCGAGCGCTGCGGTCACGTGCTCCATCATGATCGTGTCGCCAGCGACCATGTCCTGGCCCCAGATCGCGGCCACGTCGATCAGAATGCCGCGCGCCACGATCGGGTGGAGCTTTTCGGTGCCGAGCTTCTGGAGCCCGTAGGCGCCCTTCATCTCCGAGATCGAGAAGCCGTTGTACCAACGCATCTCGTTCGTATCGCCGTCACCGCCGGTCTGCACGCCGATATGCCCGAGCCCGTCGAACTGCGTGCCGACCTGGCCCACCTCGGTTGCCAGAAACTCGTCGTTCCACATGATCTTGTTGCCGCCGAAGGTCCCGCCCGTGGGTGCCGAGGGAATGCGCAACGAGAACTTGCGCGCCCCGAAGAGCGGCATGTCGGCCGTATAGGGATGGCCCAGCTTGTAGACCTTGCCGTTGCCCTGATTAGCGGCCAGCGCGCGGGCGATGACCTCGGGCTGCGTGTACCAGTTGGTCGAGCCGGCCTCGTCGCCCTCGCCCCACAAGGGGTTCGGCCACCATTTCGGGCCCAGCGGCGTCTCCATCGGGCCTTCATCGACCCAGGGTTTGCCCTCGCAGGCCTGCCAGTTGTCGGATGAACATTCGGCCGCCGCGGGTCCGGCGCTCAGCGCGCCCAGCCCCAGCGCCGTTGCTGCCAACACGAAAATGGATGATCTCATCGCAAGTCCTCCCTGTTCGGGAGCGGTTGTCGTTCGCACCGCCCCTCTAGGACTGAACGTTCCACAACTGTTGCGGGATTTGAAGAGGCGGTTTCTCTTCTGAGTACAACTTTGCTGTATTTAGTAATAGTATAACATTTTGTTTGCTATGGTGGGACAAGGCGGGCAAGTGCGCCGGTCGCGGTCTCCCGGTCCCCTGCCTCAGGCCCAGCCCAGTTGCACCAGCGAGTGCGCGTCGTTCCATATCTTGGTGACGTGCTTGATCTTCTCGCCGTCGAATTCCATGGCGTAGACATAGTTGGCTTCAATGGTCTTGCCTGTCGGGGGCACGGGGCCCTCGCCGGTGTGAGTGCCACGGAAGACCGCGAACACCGTCGCGATACCACGTTCCTCGTCCACCGAAAACGCCTTCAGGTCGTAGCGCCCGTCCCGGATCGGGATCATCAGGCCGCGCATCCATTCGACGTAGCCTTCCAAAGTCTTGATGTCGGATAGCGCCCCACACTGCGCCGAGAACCCGGCGTTGTCGTGACAGAACTGCCCGCAAATTTCCCATCCCCTGCCGGAATCGCAGGCGTCGAAGAACTCAAACGCCGTCTTGTGAAGCCCCATTCGATGCTCCCCACTCGTGAATCGCGCGGCTTTATTGGCCGATTTCAAGTTCTGGTGCAAACGCGCTAGCTTGTTACAGAGTGTCCGGCCCATCGTCCTCGTCTGCCTCACCAGGAGAGCCCCATGTCCGTTACCTACGTGAACCCGCCCAACCACCTCGCACCCACCGGGCGGTTCAGCCATGTCGCGATCGCCGAGCCCGGCCGGTTGGCCTTCATCGCGGGGCAGGTCGCGCTGGACGGGAACGGCGAGCTGGTGGGCCCTGACGACGCGGCCGCGCAGTTCCCGCAGGTCTTTCGCAACATCAAGGCGATTCTGGACGGGATCGGCGCGGGCTTTGGGGACATTGTCGAACTGCAGACCTACCTGGTGGGTGAGGACAGCCGTCAGCCTTGGCTCGACAGCCGCGATGCCACCTATCAGGAGCATTTTCCGGACGGGAAGTATCCGCCCAACACGCTCCTCATCATCTCTGGTCTCGTCCAACCGGCCATGAAGGTCGAGGTATCGGCGGTTGTCAGGATGCCCAGCTGAGATCGGCGTCGGTGTGGTCATCCGGATAGGCGGCCACCAGCATCGTGGTCGAGATCAGGGTGATCGCGGCCGACCACGCGGCTCGCGTCTCCGCATCGAAGCGATCGCCCAGGGCATGGGCCAAGGTGTCCACTAGCGCCTGGCAGAGGTGCGGATAGTACTCCGCCTTGACCCCGTAGGCGACGTGTCGGTGCGCGAGGGTTCTGACCATTTCCTGCAAGGTCTCGATGTCATAGAGGCCGCCAACGATCACGCCCAGCGCTTCCATGAACATGGCACCCTGCCGGTCGACACCGGCGTGGAAGAGGCCCCGTGCTTCAGGCGCCAGCTCGAACAGCCTCGCATAGAGATGCCCGGGGACCGCCGGGTCCATCGGCATCATGTCGGCAAAGCTTTTGCGGATCAGATCTATCTGTTCCTGGCTGAGGTGCATTGGCTGGTTCCCGGTCCCGTGTGTCACGACAGGCCCAAGTGTGGCCGCGAACCGTTTCGCTTGTGTTGATGGTCGCGTGGGTCGCGTCCGAGGGTCTTTCGCAGGAGCTTGATGGTTTTTGCGGGCGCTCGGCGCTGAAGTCGGGTTGAAGGGCGCTGGAGGGGATTCGCTGGCGTTACCATCTCGGCTTCCCCGATATCCGCGCTCCCCCGTCACTGACGTGTGCAGAAAGCCCGAGAATCTTGGAAAAACAACGTGCAACCGATTGGTTTTCACGCGCGATTGACGGCCCGCTCACGCTGGGATCACGCACGACAGTTAACGATCGCTCCCGCCAACAACTCGACAGAAGGAGCGAAATCATGTCATTCATGCGAAGCCTTGTGGTCCCCGGAGCCATGGTAATCCTGGGCGCCTGCACGCAGTTGCCGGAACCGACGACCCTTCCCGCGACGGTGGAACTTGCGCCCGCCGTGCAGCCCTCGGCAGATGTCACGGGGCAAACCTATTCCAGCCTCAACAAGCTGACCGGGGCGGAAGAGATCACCGAGATCGTGTCTGTCAACGCCGACACGCGTGTCGCACGGAACCAGACGTCCGGGTGCAGTTGGGGACGTCCCACTGCGAACCCCTTTGCGCCGTCCACCATGTGGAAGGACTGCAGCGGCCACACCGGCGGGCGGCAGATTGTCAGCACCGAAGGCGCTCTTTGGCCCCTTCAGGTCGGTGCCTCTCAGACCTGGAAGTCCGAGGGAACGAGCGCCAGTGGCGAGACGTGGAGCGATAGCCGGACGTGCACGGTCGAAGGCATGGCCAACGTGACGGTCCCGGCGGGCACGTTCGACACGTTCCATGTGAAGTGCCTCGGCGAGAGCCGGGTGCGCGACTACTACTACGCCCCCGACATTCAGCGGACGGTGATTTCGCGTTCAACGCACCAGAAGGGCGGCGAGGCCTGGTACTACGAGTTCGTCGGTCTCGTGCCACAGACCAGCTGAGCCTGCGCGTTCGCGCCAATCGATCACATTACGGGTTGGGCACAGGCGTTCTGCAGGTGCCCATCTCTTCCCGTTTGAGCTATGTCGTCGCCTCAGACAGTAAATCAAAGGGGATGCTCCTATGGATCTGGGAATGACCGACCGCGTCAAGCCGCTGGTCGAACGCGTGCGCGACATGGTCCAGAACGAAATTGCACCGCTGGACGAGGAATATCACGCCGAGATCGGCAAGACCGGCAATCGCTTCGAGCACACGCCGCGTATGACCGAGATACTCACCTCGCTGAAGGCCAAGGCCAAGGAACGCGGGCTCTGGAACTTCTGGCTGACGGACAGCGACAAGGGCTGGGGGCTCTCGACGGTCGAGTATGCCTATCTCGCCGAGGAGATGGGCAAGGTCCGGATCGCGGCCGAGATCTTCAACTGCTCGGCGCCCGATACCGGCAACATGGAAGTCTTCGAGCGCTACGGCACCGCCGCGATGAAGGAGCGGTGGCTCAAGCCGCTGCTGGAAGGCGAGATCCGGTCGGCCTATGCGATGACCGAGCCGGATGTGGCGTCCTCGGATGCCACCAACATCTCCCTCAAGGCCGAGCGCGATGGCGATCACTGGGTCTTGAACGGCGAGAAATGGTGGATCAGCGGCGCCGGAGATCCGCGCTGCAAGGTCTACATCACGATGACGCGCTCGTCGTTTGATGAGGACACGCCCAAGCACCAGCGCCACACCCAGTTCGCCATTGCCGCCGATACGCCTGGGATCGAAGTGCTGCGTCCCATGGAAGTCTACGGCCACGACGACGCGCCGCACGGGCACATGCAGATCCGCTTCACCGATGTGAAGGTCCCGCACGAGGACATGATTCTGGGCGAGGGCCGCGGCTTCGAGGTCGCGCAGGGCCGCCTTGGCCCCGGCCGTATCCACCATTGCATGCGGGCGATCGGGCAGGCGGAACGCGCGCTCGAGATGATGTGCCGCCGCTCGCTGGAGCGTACGGCGTTCGGTCGCCAACTGCACACTCTCGGTGCCAACCACGACATCATCGCAACCGCCCGGATGGAGATCGAGCAGGCCCGGCTTCTCTGCCTGAAAGCAGCCTACATGATGGACACCGTCGGTGTGCGCGAAGCGCAGCCGTGGATCTCGATGATCAAGGTGGTCGCGCCCAACACCGCGCTCGAGGTGATCGACGAATCGATCCAGATGCAGGGCGCGCGCGGGATCAGCCAGGATGTGCCGCTGGCGAACATGTGGACGCATGTGCGCACGCTGCGCTTCGCCGACGGGCCGGATGCGGTGCACCGCAGGCAGGTCGCCCGGCGCGAGCTGCGCCAATACACCAACGAGAAGATCTGAGCTGTGGGCCCCGGGCCCCAGCGATCTTCAGGGATGTCTCGCAAGGTGTCCCGCCAGGGGCGAGGGGTGCGTCTGCCGTAGGGCGGGGTTCAACCCGCCATGGCATCTGAGAAGCGGCCAGCTGACCACGACCCGGGCCCGCGTTTTGAGCCATGCCGGACAGGAGAACACTTTCGCACAGTTCTCCCGTCTCGGCATGGGCGCGCGGCCCTTGGGTTTCGGTCCTGGGACCACGGGGCGAGGCCGGGTTGCTACATGCCGTCTTCGCACCGCTCGATCGATCTCGGGGTACGGCGCCTCACGGCAGACCCCGGCAATTGCAGGACGGGGTTCTAGGCCCCGACCGTTAAAATTCGACTAAAGTTGCAACGATCCTCGTGGTTGCGGCGCAGGAGGAGATCCGCATGGCAACGGAGCTTTGGTTGGTCCGGCACGGACAGGCTGACTTCGGATCGGACGACTATGACCGCTTGACGGACCTTGGCTGGCAGCAGGCGCGCTGGCTGGGCGACCATCTGCGGGCCATGGGTGTTGCCTTCGATGCGGTGGCAGCCGGCACGCTCCGCCGCCAGCAGGAGACGGCCTTTGCCGTTGCGGAGGCGCTGGAGATGCCGGTCGAGACGGTCGAGGGCCTCGAGGAATACGATGCCGATGCTCTCCTGTCGGTATCCGGCGGGCTGGCCATGTCGCAGGCCACCTCGCGTGCCGATCACTTTCGCCGTCTGCGCAAGGTCCTCGCCGACTGGGCGGCGGGGGAACTGCACGGCGTCCCCGAGAGCTGGGAGGCCTTCCAGACCCGGCTTGGAACGGCCACGGCGGTGTTGACCGAAGGCAGATCCCGCGTGCTCGCAGCGTCCTCGGGCGGGGCGATCGCGGCGATCGTGGCCCGGGCGCTGGACCTGCCGGCCGCGCAGATGATCGAGTTAAACCTCCAGGCACGCAACACCGGGGTGACCCGGTTGATCTTCGCGCGCCGGGGCGTCTACCTTAACCAATTCAACGGGGTGCCGCACCTCGACCGCCCCGACCGGCGGCACGCCGAGACCTACAGCTGAGGGACGTACGCAGATGACCGCCCACCGCCCCGCACCCCCTCTCAACCATCCAAACAGGGGATCTTATCGGGTGTCTGGGAGAGGGTACGCGGCGCTGAGTGGCACGGAGATACGGATATGAGCATCCATGCCGCCGCCCAGCTCGATGCCGAGATCGTCGAGCGCTATCTGAGCGCGCACATCCCGGGCTTCCGCGGCCCGGTGGATTTCTCGAAGACGCCGACGGGGCAGTCGAACCCGACGTTCATTCTCTCGACCCCCTCGGGGCGCTATGTGCTGCGGCGCAAACCCCCGGGCGAGTTGCTGAAGTCCGCGCATGCCGTCGACCGCGAGTTTCGCGTGCAGCAGGCGCTTGCCGAGACGGATGTGCCCGTCGCGAGGATGCTGCACCTCTGCGAGGACGAGAGCGTGATCGGTTCGATCTTCTACGTCATGGACTGCATCGAGGGGGAGGTGCATTTCGACCCACGCCTGCCCGACAAGAGCCCCGAGATGCGGGGCAGGATGTTCGACGACATGAACCGGGTGTTGGCGGCCCTGCACGGCGTCGACTATGCCGCCGTCGGTCTGGGCGACTTCGGGCGGCCCGGCAGCTACTTCGTCCGCCAGGTGGGGCGCTGGTCGAAGCAGTACCGCGCCTCTGAGACGGGGACGATCCCGGAGATGGACGCCCTGATCGACTGGCTCGATGCCAACATGCCCGATGACGACGGGATCACGACGCTGGTCCACGGCGACTACCGGATCGACAACATGATCTACGGCCCCGACGGGACGGTTCGGGCCGTGCTGGATTGGGAGCTCTCGACGCTTGGCCATCCCTATTCGGATCTCGCCTACCAGTGCATGCAGTGGCGCATGCCGTCGGGCGAGGATGGCCGGGGGTTCGGGAATGTGGACCGCACGACGCTGGGGATCCCCTCGGAGCAGGCGTACATCGAGACCTATTGCGCGCGCAGGGGGATTGCCGGAATCCCGATCTTCGATTTCTGCCTCGCGTTCTCGTTCTTCCGGATGGCTGCGATCGTACAGGGCGTGAAGAAGCGGGGGCTGGACGGCAATGCCTCGAACCCCGAGCGGGCAGCGCGGATGGGGGCGTATGTGCCCGTGTTCGCGCAGAAGGGTCTGGAGGCCGCAGCCGGTGCTTGACGGGCATCGGACCGGGGCGGCCATGTCGCTGGCGCGACGGCGCGGGGGCGGTGCCCCTTGCCCGCTGGCCTCCGGCCATCGGATGGCCGCAGCACCCCGCCGCTACCATTGTGCCAACTGAGGAGAGATCATGGCGATCCCGGCATTCTATGCGGCTGACCAGTCGCGGCATGACCCCCAGACATTCATGGTGCTGGGGCAGTTTCGCCGCGCCGAGGAAGTGCCCGAGCGTGCCGAGCGCCTGTTGGCAGGGGGCCGCGCCGCCGGGCTGGCGTTCACGGAGCCCGCGGCCTTCGACCCCGCCGTGGCTGCTGCCGTGCACACGCCCGAGTATCTGCGCTTTCTGGCGGAGATCCACGACCGCTGGTCCGAGATCCCCGGGGCGGCGCCCGAGGTGATTCCGAACATGCACCTCGACCGGCGCCTTGGCGGGTATCCGACGGCGCCCGCGGGCCTTGCGGGATATCATCAGGCGGATGCTGCCTGTCCCATCGGGGCCGGCACCTGGGCGGGGGCGCAGGCCTCCGCCGCAACCGCCACGGCCGCTGCCCATGCCGTGCGGGACGGTGCGCCCGCGGCCTATGCGCTCTGCCGCCCGCCGGGCCACCACGCCTATGCCGATCTGGCGGGGGGCTTTTGTTTTCTGAACAATTCCGCCATTGCGGCACGGCTGTTGCGCGGGGCGCACGACCGGGTCGCCGTTCTGGATGTCGACGTTCACCACGGAAACGGGACCCAGGGGATCTTCTATGGGGCGGGCGACGTGCTGACGGTCTCGCTGCACGCCGATCCGGTGGACTACTATCCGTTCGTCCAGGGACATGCGCACGAGCGCGGCGAGGGGCCCGGTCACGGCGCCAACCGCAACCTGCCGCTGCCCCGCACGACGGAGGATGAGGATTACCTCACGGCGCTCGACGACGCGATCCTGACGATCCGGGCCTTCGCGCCGGGCGCGCTGGTGCTGGCGCTGGGCCTTGACGCCTACCGAGGCGACCCGCTCAAGGGCATGCAGCTGTCCACCGGTGCGTTCGAGGCGATCGGCCAGCGGGTGGCGGGCATCGGCCTGCCGACGGTCGTCGTGCAGGAGGGCGGTTATCTCTGCGATGATCTGGGCGCCAACCTCACCGCGTTCCTCACCGGTCTGCAGGAGGGCCTGCCGCATGCTTGAGCTCAGACCCAACTGCGAGCGGTGCGACAAGGACCTGCCGCCGGAGGCCCTCGATGCCCACATCTGCACCTACGAGTGCACATTCTGCGCAGACTGCGTTTCGGTGCTGCAGAACGTCTGCCCCAATTGCGGCGGCGGGTTCGAGCGCCGTCCGATCCGGCCCAGGACCGCCTGGCGTCCCGGCGTCAGCCGCGCCCATCAGCCAGGCTCGACCGAAAGACGCCACCTCAAGTACGCCGCCGACGATATCGCTGCGCACAGTTTGCGTCTCAAGGACACCCCGCCGCAGGACCGATAGGGGCAGGCCATCACACCCCGAAGCGCGGGGCTGAAACCAACCGGGCGGCCCCACGATCACGTCGGCGATGAGCGGACACGCCCCGTTCCAATCCTGGAGCGGGGTGCTACAACCTTAGCCCAACGACGCAGGTAGCTGCGCGAGCCCAGGGAGGAAAGATGAAGCACCCGGACAGTCCGGACTATGTCGTCGCCGTCGTGGGCTGCGGCGCCATGGGTCAGGGGATCGCCCAGGTCTCGGCGCAGGGCGGCATGCGAACACTGCTATTTGATGCGCGCGAGGGTGCGGCCGCTGCCGCCAAGGAGCGGATCGCCGGTCACATCCGCCGCATGGCCGAGAAGGGGCGCATCACGGAAGAGGACGCGGCGGCCGGCATTGACCGGCTCGAGCCTGTCGGCTCCATGGCCGGTCTCGCGGAGGCCGATACGATCGTCGAGGCGATCTTCGAGGATCTCGGGATCAAGCAGAAGCTGTTCGCCGAGCTTGAGGGCGTGGTGCGGCCCGACTGCATCGTGTCGTCCAACACCTCGTCCATTCCGCTGTCGTCCATCGCGCGGGCCTGCGAGAAGCGGGACAGGGTCGCGGGGCTCCATTTCTTCAACCCCGTGCCGCTGATGAAGCTGGTCGAGGTGATCCGCCCGGTCGAGGCCTCGGATGAGGTCATCGCCAACCTGATGGCCTTGGGCAAACGCATGACCCGCGTGCCGGTCGAGGTGAAGGACAGCCCGGGTTTCCTCGTGAACATGGGCGGGCGA
>JBCCDA010000087.1:0-19222 GCA_039033215.1 Pseudomonadota bacterium
ACCACAAGGGCAGTAAGGCCTTGAAGTGGCTGCAACGAGGCAAGCGCAGCCCATCTCAGTCCGATCGAACAGACGATCGCCGCGGCGCCATAGGTGCCAATCCGGCTGTCGCGCATGATCTCCATGGCTTTTTCGCGGGTGGCGCCGCCGCCGAGCCCGTCGGCACAGTCAGCCAACCCGTCTTCATGCAGCGCGCCCGTCACGATCAGGCTGGCTGCAAGGGCCAGTCCGGCAGCCACCACGGGTGGTAAAACGAACGACGCGGCGACAAAAATCGCCCCGCAAATCAAGCCGACCAGTACCCCCACCAGCGGGAAGTACCGCGCGGCGCGAGCCAACCGCCCCTCGACGAACGCAAGTCCGGGTGGCACGGGCAAGCGTGTCATGAACATCGCACCAACGAAGAAGTGCCCGATCTCGCGTACAATCATCATGTCATGCCTTGTCGGATACGCCCGCGCTCTCGAAGGTCGCCATCTCGGCCAACATAGCACAAGCCGCTCGGAGCAGCGGCACGGCAAGCAATGCCCCGGTGCCCTCGCCGAGACGGAGATCGAGATCCAAAACGGGTTCCGCACCAAGATGATCCAGCATGAGCCGATGGCCAGGTTCGTGCGAGCGATGCGCGAAGACCACATAGGGCGCTGCTTCCGGACGGGCGGTCAGCGCAGCCAGCGCAGCCGCCGTAGCGATGAAGCCGTCGACCAGCACCACCGCCCTGGCGGCAGCAGCGCCTATAAGCGCCCCCGCCATCGCCGCAATCTCGAGCCCGGCGAAGGCTGCCAGCGCATCGTAAGGGCCATCTGTTCGACGCCGAGCAGCCGTGCGGCCGAGGATCTCGCGCTTTCGATCGACACCTGCCGTGTCCAGCCCGGCACCCGGACCGGTCAGGGCATGCAGGTCCAGGCCCGCGATGGCGTGGCCCAGCAGCGTGGCCGACGCGGTGTTGCCGATCCCCATCTCGCCAAGTGCGACAACGCGGGCGCCTGCTGTAACAGCTCTCTGCGCGATCCCCGCGCCGAAGGCGAGCGCTGCATCGACCTCATCGGGAGTGAGCGCATCTTCGACCGCCGCGTTTCGGGTGCCTTTACGGATGTTCGCGCGCAGCAGATCCGGATGATCGGGTAGATCGGACGCGACACCCGCGTCGACAACCGTCAAATCAACGCGATTGCTCCGCGCAAAGACGTTGGCGGCAGCCCCCCCGGAAAGAAAGTTCTGGACCATCTGGCCCGTGACTTCCTGCGGCCAGGCGGAGACGCCTTCCTCGACCAGCCCGTGATCACCGGCAAAGATCAGCAGGTGGGCCGGGTCCGCCGATGGCGCCTCGGTCCCCTGTGCCAGCGCCATCTGGAGGGCCAGCCGCTCGATCCGGCCCAGCGACCCAGGCGGTTTGGTCTTCGCATCGATCGCAGCCTGCACCCGTGCGCTCAGCGCCGGGTCCAGTGCCGTGATCATCAAGTCATTCAGCATCGCCCACCGCCGGGATACGCGCGACGAAATGGCCCTTCACACCTTGCGGCCACTGCTTGAAGGGCACCTGGCCCGTTTCGGTTGCGGCATGCAGGGTCGCATACTCCACCACCGCGTCGGCTGATGCGGCATCCGGCACGAACGACCCCAGGACATACGTCAGCTTTCCCGGCGCTGCGATGACGGTGTTGCAATGCCGCTCGCACCCCATGAGGCACGATTGACGGCGAACGTCGACGCCCGCCACCAATGCCCGTTCCTCGATCATTTCGGCGAGCATCTCGCCACCCGTGCGCCCGTCGGGGGCCGTCTTTTCCTCGACGCTCCAGCGGCAGGTATCACAAACGATGATGGTGGTTGTCATGGATCCCCGTCGCCCCGCGCGGCTCAAGCGCCGCATTTACCATTGAAGGCGTGGTAGCGGCGACGTACGCATGTGTCTACGGACAGCGCACCCGAAACGGGGGCTGAGCGGATCCGGATCGGACGCCGACCCATACAGGGGGTGGCCGGGCGGGCTGTTCGAGGGCATGTGCCCTCCCCTTGCGCTATTGGACCTGTGGGAGAGAGCCTATGACACGTACCTTCGCCGCCACCATCACCCTGCTTTCGGCCGGAGCGGCCCATGCCCATCCGGGACATCTGGACACGGTGTCCGGCCACAGCCACTGGGAGCTGTTGGGCGGCATCGCCTTGCTTGCGCTCGCGGGCGTCGGCCTCTGGAAGGTTCTGTCCAAGCGATGAGCAGAATCGGTGTGATGGTCTGCGGCCATGGCTCACGCAGCCAGGCCGCGGTCGACGAGTTTGCTCAGGTCGCGGAGCGGTTGGCGCCGGTGTTTCCGGACTGGCCGGTCGAGTATGGCTATCTCGAGTTCGCGAACCCCGTGATCCGCGATGGCCTGGACCGGCTTCGGGACCAGGGATGCGACCACATCCTGGCGGTCCCGGGCATGCTGTTTGCCGCCATGCACGCCAAGAACGACATCCCGACCGTGCTCAACACCTATGCCGCCAAGCATGGGATCAAGGTCCAGTATGGCCGCGAGTTGGGGGTCGACCCCAAGATGATCACCGCCGCCGGCGACCGCGTCCGCGCCGCGATCGAGAGTGCGAACCGGGAGCACGGAGAGGTCGCGCTTCACGAGACGTGCCTGGTCGTGATTGGGCGTGGTGCGTCGGACCCCGATGCAAACTCGAACGTGACCAAGATCACCCGGCTGCTCTGGGAAGGGTTCGGGTTCGGCTGGGCTGAGACGGGGTACTCCGGTGTCACCTTCCCGCTGGTCGAGCCCTGCCTCGAGCAGGTCACACGCCTCGGCTTCAAGCGGGTGGTGGTCTTCCCATACTTTCTCTTCACCGGGATCCTGATTGACCGGATCTATGGCTTCACCGACATGGTGGCCGCCAACCATCCGGACATCCAGTTCGTCAAGGCAGGTTATCTGAACGATCACCCCCAGGTCATTGCCACCTTCGCGGAGCGGGTCACCGAAATCCTCGATGGCGAGAACCTGATGAACTGCGCCATGTGCAAGTACCGCGCACAGGTGCTTGGCTTCGAGGCCGAAGTGGGGATGCCACAGGAGAGCCACCATCACCATGTCGAGGGTCAGGGCGCGTCCGCCCCGGGCTCGAACGTGGCGGACTGTGCGCTCTGCGATGACTTCTGTACCGGGGCATGCCGGTTGGCCAGGGAAGATGGCCACGGCCATAGTCACGATCATGATCACGGACACCATCACCATGATGGGGGCCACGATCACCACGCCCATGATCACGGCCACGACCATCACCATCCGCCCTACCCGCACGCCGAGCATCCCATGGGACCGGAGAGCGTGCGCAAGCATCTCAAGACCAAGGGGTGACCTCGCCAGTGTCGGCACAGCACTTCGATCGCTACGTGATGGTGGATTGGTCGGCCGCCTCGAAGCCGACAACCGGGAAGGACAGCATCTGGATCGGTGCGCGTGATGGCACCCGGACAGAGGTCGAGAACATCCCCACCCGGTTTCGCGCCCGTGCCCGGCTGCATAGCCTGGCAGCGGACGCGATCCGAGCGCAGAAGCGCCTGCTGATCGGGGTCGATTTCCCGTTCGGTTATCCCGCGGGCGTTGCCAGGCGGGTTACCGGCCATGCGGACGCGCTGGCGCTCTGGCGGTGGATCGCCGCACGGCTCAGGGACGGGCCGGACAACGCCAACAACCGGTATGAACTGGCGGCGGAGATCAACAGGCTCTACGCGGGGACAGGCCCTTTCTGGGGCCGGCCTTCAACCTGGAATTTCCCGGAGGTTCCGACGACCGCGAAGGCGCGCGAGGGCCGTGACCATCCGCCGGAACACCGCCTCGCCGATCAGACCGCGAAGGGGGCAAAGACTGTCTGGCAGCTTGCCTACGCGGGCTCCGTGGGCTCGCAGATCCTGACGGGACTTCCGGCGCTTCTGGCCCTGCGGGACGATCCCGAACTGGCGCCCCATACGCGCATCTGGCCGTTCGAGACCGGTTTGACGACGCCGGATGCCCCGGTGGTGATCGCCGAGATCTACCCGTCCCTCATCCCGCCCGATCCGTCGGAGACGATCAAGGACGCCGGCCAGGTCCGCGCTGTCTGCGACTGGTTGGCGGGGCTCGATCGGGACGCTCTGCTCGCGCCGCTCTTCGCGGGCCCGCCCGAAGCGACGCCCTCGCAGCGGCGCCTGATCGCCACGGAAGAGGCCTGGATCTTGGGACTCGAGGCGCCGAGGATCCGCCCCGTCAAGGACGCCCAAGCGTCCAGTTCAATTACAACCTCCTTGCCGGGAGCGGTGCCGCCACCGCAGCCTCCCAAACGGTTGCGCTACGAGCGTGACCCGGCCGAGATCTATCGACAATCCTTCGCAACCGTCCGCGACGAGGCACGGCTCGACCACCTGCCCGAGGATCTGCACGACACGGCGATCCGGCTCGTGCATGCGTGCGGGATGCCGGACATCTCGGCGCGGCTTGCATGGTCACCGGACGTTGCTGCCTCTGCCCAAAGGGCTCTTTCCAGCGGCGCGCCGATCATCTGCGATGCCGAGGGCGTCTCGAGCATGGTTGTCCGTAACCGTCTGCCAAAGACGAACCGGGTGCTCTGCACGCTCAACGCACCAGAGGTCCGCGAACTCGCCCAACGTCTCGGCACCACGCGATCCGCTGCGGCGGTCGAGCTCTGGCGGGAACACCTCGCAGGCGCAGTCATCGCCATCGGCAACGCACCAACCGCGCTCTTTCATCTGCTCGAGCGGCTGGACGAAGGCTGGCCCAGACCGGCGGCCATCCTCGGCTTTCCGGTCGGCTTCGTGGGCGCGGCCGAGTCCAAGGCCGAATTGGCCGCGAACCCAAGGGGTACACCTTTTCTCACGCTCCGCGGACGCCGGGGCGGGTCGGCCATGGCGGCCGCCGCCGTCAACGCGCTCGCCGCCGGCCTGAAGGTGCCGGCATGAGGCGCACCGTTCGTCACCAGCACCCAGCGTCTAACGGACGGCGGTTCATCGCGACCATCGCCCGTTCAAATAGGCCTCCTCGGTCCAGGGCCACGTCATGAGCGCGTGGATCGATGTCATCGGCATCGGCGAGGACGGCGTCGACGGTCTCTCCCGTCCCGCCCTGGAAGCCCTGCAACAAGCCGAAACCGTCATTGGCGGCGACCGGCACCACGCCCTATGCCCAGGCTTGCACGGACGCCGTGTCGCATGGCCGCATCCCTTCAACGCACTCATCGACACGATCCGCGCCCACAAACCGCGCCCCCTTGCCATCCTCGCGACGGGCGATCCGCTCTGGTACTCCATCGGTGCCCGCATCCTTCACGCGATCCCTGCGGCAGAGATCACGTTCCATCCCCAGCTCTCGGCGTTCCAGTGGGCAGCCGCACGGATGGGCTGGTCACTCGCGGATGTCGAGACACTGACCGCTCACGGTCGGCCCGCCGCTCAGATCCTGCCCTACGTCTGGCCCGGCGCGCGTCTGCTCGTTCTGACCGCCGGCAGTCAGACGCCGGGCGAGATTGCCCGGGCGCTGGAAAGCCTCGGCTACGGCGCCTCGGAGATGACGGTGCTCGGCGCGCTCGGCGGCGCCAACGAGACCCGCCATCAGGCCACCGCCGCCGACTGGGCGGCCCACGATCCCACTCCTGATCTGCCTGCCTTCCACACCCTCGCGATCCAATGCCTGGGGACCCCGGAGATACCGCTGCCGCGCACCGGTCTTCCCGACAACGCCTTCGAGCACGACGGCAAGCTCACCAAGCTTCCCGTCCGCGCACTCACCCTTGCGCGGTTGATGCCATCCCGTCGATCGGTTCTGTGGGACATCGGGGTCGGATGCGGCTCCGTCGCGATCGAGTGGATGCGCGCCGCGAGGGATGCGGTCGCGCTCGGCATTGACCCGGATCCCGACCGGCTCGCGATGGCACGGCGCAACGCGGACAGGCTGGGCGCCCCACGCGTGGTCCTGGTGCAGGCCGGGGCTCCGGAAGCGCTCGATACCATCGCACCGCCCCAAGGTACCGGCCCGGACCTAAGGCGCCCGGACGCCATCTTCCTCGGTGGTGGGATATCCCGCGAGACAGCCCAGAAGGCCCACGACGCCCTCGGCCAGGGCGGACGTCTGGTGGCAAACGCAGTGACGCTTGAAAGCGAAGCGATCCTCCTCGAACTTCACGGGCGCTTGGGCGGCACCCTGACCCGCATCGCCACCCAGGAGGCAAGCCCCGTCGGGCGCATGACCGGCTGGCGGCCGTCCATGCCGGTGACGCAATGGGCCCTGGTCAAATGATCGGGCACAACACCAGCCATTGGGCGCCGAGGGCGGTCACCGGGACGCATCGCGGACCGTCGGCGCGTCAGCGCCCTGCCGCGCCAGCGGCGTGGCCGCCCTGCCGTGGAGCGTTTCCATGAGCGGCACGCTGTACGGTATTGGCGTCGGACCCGGCGACCCTGAACTCCTGACCCTCAAGGCACATCGTCTGATAAGTTCCGCACCTGTCGTTGCCTATCCAGCGCCAGACAGCGGCGACAGCCTGGCCCGCTCAATCGCGGCGGACGCCATCCGTCCCGGCACCATCGAAGTTCCCATGATCGTTCCCATGCGGGTCGATCGCTTCCCCGCGCAGGACGTCTACGAGGGCGCCGCTCAAACGATATCCTTGCATCTAGGGTCTGGCCTGGACGTCGCCGTTCTTTGCGAGGGCGATCCGTTCTTCTACGGCTCGTTCATGTACCTCTTCACACGCCTCGCGGCACGGCACCGGGTCGAGATCGTTCCGGGGGTGTCTTCGCTCGGGGCATGTGCCGCAGCGCTCAAGCGCCCGCTCGTGGCGCGCAACGACGTGCTCACAGTGCTTCCCGGCACACTGCCGGATGCGACGCTCCAAGACCGGATCGAGGCATCGGATGCGGTCTCGATCATGAAGGTTGGACGACATCTTTCCCGCCTACGCGCTCTGATCGAACACCTCGGCCTCACGCAGCACGCGGGTTATGTCGAGCGGGCCTCGATGGAATCCCAGACCATCCATCCGCTTGCGGATGCCCCCGCCACCGCACCCTATTTCTCGATGATCCTGATCAACAAGGGGGCCGATCCATGGCTGAGCCCGCGCCCGTAGTCGTTTGTCTGACCGGCTCTGCCGTGTCATTGGCCGAGACGATCGCCGCCGCGGTCGGCGGTACGGTCCATGGCCGCGACGGCCGGGTTGAGACGGCCGTTTCGTTTGGCGAGACGACGGCTCACATACGGGCCCTTTTCGCGGCAGGACATCCGGTGATCGGTCTTTGCGCCGCGGGGATTCTGATCCGATCCGTCGCCCCGCTCCTAAGCGACAAGCATGCCGAGCCACCTGTACTTGCGGTTGCCGAGAACGGCTCCGCCGTGGTTCCACTGCTCGGCGGCCACCACGGCGCGAACGATCTCGCACGGCAGATCGCGACCGCGATAGGCATCACAGCTTCAGTGACGACGGCAAGCGATCTCTCACTTGGGGTCGCACTGGATGCACCACCTCCAGGCTGGCGCCTTGACAGCCCAGAGTCAGTCGGCCCGGTAACGGCCGCACTTCTGTCGGGCCACTCATGCCGTGTTTCGAATGCGCCACCGTTCCTGAACCCGTTGAAAGAGTTACCGAATGTTCTTGTCGATAGCACCGGTTCGGAGGGTGAAGCCGCGATCCTCACCGAGGACGGATGGACGCTGAAGTACCGGCGCACCTCCCTCGCCGTGGGTGTCGGTTGTGCCCGCAACTGCGCGAGCGAGGAACTGGAAGCGCTCGTGCAACACGCTTTGAGCGACGTTGCAGTGAAAGGGCGTGCCGTTGCAGGCGTCTTCTCGCTCGACCTCAAGGCTGACGAGTCGGCAGTCCTTGATCTGGCACGGCGCCTGGATGTCCCGGCACGCTTCTTCTCCGCGGAGGAGCTGGAAGCGCAGGCGACGCGGCTGGCGAACCCTTCGGACGTGGTCTTTGCCGAAGTGGGCTGTCATGGCGTGGCCGAGGGAGCTGCCCTCGCCGCAGGTGGGCCGGACGCCCAACTCGTTGTTGAAAAACGCAAATCGGCCAATGCCACCGTTGCGATTGCCGACGCCTCGACACCGATCGTGAGCCTGGCTGGGCGCAAGCGCGGGCAAGTGGCCCTGATCGGGCTCGGACCGGGGCAAACGGCCTGGCGCACACCCGAGGCGTCCCAACTCATCGCGCAGGCCGACGAGCTGGTAGGCTATGGCTTCTACATCGACCTCATTGGCCCCCTCGCGAAAGGCAAACCGCGGGCGGATTTCCCATTGGGAGGGGAAGAAGACCGGTGCCGCTATGCCCTGGAGCAAGCTGGCCAGGGCCGCGACATCGCGCTGATTTGTTCAGGCGATGCAGGGATTTACGCGATGGGCGCGCTTGTCTACGAATTGCTCGACCGGGGTGATCTGTCGGACGCCGCGCACCGTGTCGAGATCGTGACCGCCCCCGGGATCACCGCCATGCAGGCAGCCGCTGCGCGGATCGGCGCGCCAATGGGCCATGATTTCTGCGCGATCTCGCTCTCGGACCTGCTGACACCCCGAGCGGACATCGAACGCCGGGTCCAGGCTGCCGCGGACGGGGACTTCGTCGTTGCCTTCTACAATCCCGTCTCCCAGCGCCGCAGAGATCTTTTTGTGCAGTCAGTTCAAGTCCTTCAGAGCGCGCGGCCTGCCGAGACGCCTGTCGTTCTCGCCCGATCCCTTGGGCGACCGGACGAAGTGATCACGTTGAGACAAATTGATGAAGTTTCCGTTGATGAGGTCGACATGATGACCGTGGTGATCGTGGGTTCCAGCCAGTCCCGCATGGTCCGGGTCGGTGGCCGCGACCGGGTCTATACGCCGCGCGGCTACGCTGCCAAACACCAGGAGGCCGCCGAATGACCGTCTACTTCATCGGCGCGGGACCAGGCGATCCGGACCTGATTACCGTCAAGGGACTTCGCCTCATAAGCAATTGTCCTGTCTGCCTTTTCGCGGGCTCTCTGGTCCCAGAGCAGATCGTTGAAGCAGCGCCCGAGGACGCCCTGGTTCGCGATACCGCCCCGATGGTGCTGGACGATATCGTCGCCGTCATGGCCGAGGCGACGGCCCGCGGCCAGGACGTCGCGCGGGTCCATTCGGGGGATCCGTCCCTCTACGGCGCGATCGCCGAGCAGATCCGTCGACTCCAGCACCTTGATATTCCTTATGAAATCGTGCCGGGCGTTCCCGCCTACGCGGCGGCCGCAGCGGCCCTGGGCCGGGAGCTCACGATTCCCGAAGTCGCCCAGACGGTGATCCTGACGCGGACTGCAATGAAGTCCTCGGCGATGCCCGAGGGCGAGGATCTGGACACGCTCGGCCGGACGGGCGCCACACTCGCCATCCATCTGTCCATCCGTAACCTGTTGGAAATAGAGCGAAAACTGACACCGCACTATGGTGCCGACTGCCCCGTGGTCGTGGCGTACCGGGTCGGCTGGCCGGACCAGAAATTCGTGCACGGGACACTCTCGACCATCCGCGACCGCGTCAGGGCGGAAAAAATCACCCGAACGGCGCTGATTTTGCTCGGTCCAGCGCTGTCGGAGGCCAATTTTCGCGATTCCGCGCTCTATGACGGGGCTCACCCGCATATTCTGCGCCCCCAGCGCACCGCCTGACGTCCGCGTTGGCGCTGGGATTCAACCCGTATTGCAGGCGTATTGCATCCGTATTGCAGCCGTATTGCTCGCGTATTGCAACTGTATGTACAGAAAGTCGGCAGGTTAACGGGCGGGGGCCGTATCGCCAGCCGGGGTGCCAAGCGGTTCAACGTGCTCGCAGGCGTCCGCGTTCCCCATCGCACAGGCCCGGCGCAACAGAGCGCGCGTGAATTCCCGCTCTCGGGCAACAACGGCAGGATCAGGCGGACCACGGAACATCAATTGCGCGAGGCTACGACAGCTTGGACCGTAACCGCGGCCGCACGCCCGCTCGTAGTAGCTGAGCGCCACCTCCCGATCCTTGCCAACGCCGATGCCTTTCTCGTAGTGCCTGCCCAACCCTGCGCAGGCGGGCGCATGGTTGCGGTCACACGACCGCTCGAGAAGCCTCAGAACGTACGCCAGATCCTGCCCGACGGCGCCACCGGCTGCCCGCAGGAGGGCAAGCCGCGTGCAACCTGCTGAATGCCCTGCATCGCAAGACCGGCGGTAGAGCAGCGACGCCTTCCCCACACCTTGCCCGACACCGAGCCCATGCTCGTACATGAACCCAAGCATCGCGCAGGCATAGGCATCCCCCGCCCCACAGGCCAAATCGGCCATCTCCGCGGCGGCGCGGCGGCCCACCCCCGCCTGCGGAAATCCAAGGTTCACGCACTGTTCCATAAAGAGGCCGTCGCAAGCCGAGAGGGTTGGCAGGACAAGATCCAGCTTCGTGCGTTCCGCCTCGGTCAGCCCGGCAACGCTGAGACACACCTCGCCCTTGAAGACGGTGCACAGGGCGCGGTCGGCGGCGGAAAGGCCCTCGGCGTCCTTGGCAAGGGGTACGGAGGCCGCGAGCGCTCCGGCGAAGGTGACCGCGCCGGTCACGAGGGAGAGGATGCGGACGGGCTGGCCCTCGACATCCAGCCACTCGGCCAGGCGCAAACGTTTCACCAACCGCAAGACCCAGGTCGACAGGATGTATCCCCAGGTCCAGACGCTGGTCAGAAACGTCGAATAGAAGAGCACCGAGAAGATCGAGAAGACGCCCAGGATCTCGGCGAAGCTGTTGATCTCGCCCTCGTGGAACGGCGTGTGCACATAGGCGAGGATCGCAAGCCAGATGATCGCAGCCGAGATCACGAGGTCCGCCGCTAGGACCAGTGCCTGCGCCCACCAGCTCCGGATGCGGGGCATCAAGCCGAGCAGCCACCGCGTCTCGAGGAGCGAGATGTAGTCGGCCAGAACGTTCACCGCGAGCGCGAGGATCAGGACGGCGCCCAGGGAAAACTCCTTTTCCAGCCGAATGCCGATCGCGCCAGCCTCGCCCATCAGGAGCCAGATCAACGTGACGGCGATCAGCGAGGCTATGGCCGAGCGCAGGAAGCAAGTCAGCGAGAGGTGGCGCACGCCGAAGACCGAATCGAACAGTGCGATGAAGCTACGCGCCCAGCTCCGTTCCTCATGCGTGCCCATGAGCCAGAGGGCGATGTTGTCCTTCAGGGGTTTGGCAAGCAGGCCTGCCAGGAGGGTGAGCGCGGACATCGAGGCGGCCAGGCCCGCGGCCCAACCCCAATTGGTCTGGAAGAAAGCGCTGAGCGTCTGAAAATCGAGTTGCATGTGGCGGCGGCCCCCGTTCGCAGGCATTTTGCCACGGATAGCCCGATGGAACCAACGTCTCAGGCGGGGCAGATCACATGCGCGAAGGACCCCATGACGCTACCAGCACGCAAACCCATAGGGTCGAGATCAGCGCCCTCGGCGTCGGCGGCCTGAAAGAGCGGCGTGCCGTCGGCACGCAGTGTCGTCGCATAGTGGAACTCGTGCGCGGCGAGCGCCCCGCCCAGCGGCGGCGGCCCGCCATCCAACCGACGATATCCGAGATGGAGCCGCCTTGCCTCGAAGCTTGTCTCCAGCGCCAGGAGCCCTGCCATGGCGTGGCGCCCGCCGTCTGCGTCGACAAGCCCTGTGCCCAGGATCATGTAGCCCCCGCACTCGCCATAGATCAGGCACCCCCGATCTACCGCATCCCGAAGTCCCGTCAGAAAGCCCCCTGCCGCCGCCAGACGCCCGGCGTGCAGCTCGGGATAGCCTCCCGGGAGCCAGATTGCATCCACTGCAGGATCAGGCGCGTCGTCGTCGAGCGGTGAGAATGGAATGATCTCGGCGCCCGCAGCATGCCAGTCGTCCAAGATGTGCGGATAGGCGAACGAAAACGCGATGTCCCGCGCAACAGCGATGCGCTGCCCGAGCGGGGGGATCCTCTTCGCACCATCGCCACGCAAAACAGGCTGGGCCAGCGCCCGGATCGTGTCGAGATCGCACCCCGCCGTGACGGCATCCGCCGCGTGCTCCATGAAGCTGTCGAGATCCGCGCGCTCGGACGCTTGCACAAGGCCGAGGTGACGGGACGGCAGGGCGAGCGACGGATCGCGCCGGAGCACCCCGACCACCGGGCATACGGTCTCGACCGATCGGCGAAGCATCGCTTCGTGCCGGGCCGAACCGACGCGGTTGAGGATCACACCGGCGATCCGCACGTCCGACGCCCAGGCAGCCATGCCGGCCACTACCGCCCCCGCGGACTGCGCCGTCTTGGCCCCGTCGATGACCATAAGCACCGGCAAGCCCAACGCACGGGCAACACCGGCACTGGCGCCTTGTCCTTCACGGTCAGAACCGCACGCGCCGTCGAAGAGGCCCATCGCCCCCTCGACGAGGACCAGATCCCCGACCGGTGCCCGCGCCCTGAGATCGCCCAAAGACATCGCCCAGGCGTCCAGCGTGACCGAGGATCGACCACACGCAGCGGCATGAAAGGCCGGGTCGATGTAGTCGGGACCGGCTTTCGCGGGGGCCACATCGAGCCCCCGGCGGGCTAACGCCCGCAACAGGCCAAGTGTGACGGTGGTCTTGCCCTGACCGGAGGCCGGCGCCGAGATCAGCAACCCACGCGCAGTGCCGCCTGCGCCCGCGGGCGGGTGGGTGGAGGGCGGAGGCGGCACTGCGAAAAAACGCGACCGGCGTCAGCCGGTCTCCGCCTGATGGCGCGCGCCCAGCGGATCGAGGTTCCGCGGCGGCTCTCCCGCGATCTGCCCCACCCAATCCAGCACCTGGCGCATGCGCACGACCTCGCCGATCACGACAAGCGCCGGTGGTTCAATGCCCGCCGCGGCCACATCCGCCACGGCACGACCCAGAGTCGTCTCCACAACCCGTTGGCGCTGGGTCGAGGCATTCGAGACCACCGCCACCGGCTCATCGGGCGACCGACCACCTCCGATCAGCGCGGCCGAGATCTTCGGCAGCGTCTTCATCGCCATGTAGCAAACGATCACCGGGGCCGATCGTGCCAACCCCTCCCAGTCAATGCCACCCGGGGCGTCACCAGTCTGATCATGACCGGTCAGGAAGGTCACCGCCTGGTTCACATCACGGTGGGTGACCGGAATGCCCGCATAGGCCAGCCCTCCGATCCCCGCGGAGATTCCCGGGACAATTCTGATCGGGATCCCGGCGGCCACAAGCGTCTGCGCTTCCTCGCCGCCGCGCCCGAAGACGAACGGGTCCCCGCCCTTCAGCCTCAGCACCCGCTTGCCGGCCCGCGCGAGCTCGACAAGACGCAACGAGATATCGCGCTGCTTGGGTGACGGCTTGCCGCCACGTTTACCGGCATATTCGATCTCGGCGCCAGGGCGGGCCCAATCAAGGATCGCCGGCTCGACAAGGGCGTCGTAGACGACGACATCCGCCTGAGCGAGCGCGTTGACGCCGTGCAATGTCATCAACCCCGGATCGCCAGGTCCTGCCCCCACAAGCCAAACCCACCCGGGCATCAGCTCGGGAAGCGGGGTCGTCGGTGGGGTGAACTGCGAACTCATCTGAAAACCATAGGCCAGCGGACCGCGCGCCGGAAGCCCGATTGCGCCAAATTGTTGTCAGTGACCGACCGAGCTCCCAACCCACCCCGCATCACGGCGCACTTGAGACGCGGCCAAACGGATGCAAAGGTCGTCGCAGAAGCGGCGCGGCATCGAGCAGAGCTTCCTGTAGGCGCGCCAGACAAGAAACCTCGGAGCCCGAATGTCCGGAGGCAGAGACAGGACGAGCAGAGCAAATGTGGGCGCCACGGGCCTTGAGAGCAAGGACCGGGTGCTACGGAGCGGCTGGACGACCGGTGCTTGCGCCACGGCGGCCGCGCGGGCGGCAGCGATCGGACTGGCCACTGGCGTTGTACCTGAACGCGTCACCGTTACCCTGCCCAGAGGTGAGACCCCAGACTTCGCCATCGAGGACTCGACCCTCACCGAGACCTATGCCGAAGCCGCGATCCGGAAGGACGCGGGCGATGATCCAGATGTAACCCATCAGGCCCTGATCAGGGTGCGCGTGGCGTCCGCGCCACCCGGCAACGGGGTGAGGTTCCACGCCGGCGACGGAGTTGGTGTGGTGACGAAACCCGGTCTTCCGATCCCACCGGGTGAGCCCGCGATCAACCCGGTTCCACGCCAGATGATATCGGGGGCGTTGCGCGACGTTGCGCGTGACCATGCGCTCGCTCCGGATTTCGACGTCACGGTTTCCGTCCCTGGCGGCGCAGATCTTGCGCGGCAGACCTGGAACCCGCGGCTTGGAATCGAGGGCGGCATCTCGATACTGGGGACCACCGGGATCGTGCGTCCGTTCTCCTGCGCGGCCTGGATCGCCTCGATCCACCGTGGCATTGACGTGGCACGGGCGACAGGTCATCCGCATGTTCTTGGCGCGACGGGCGCCACATCCGAGGCAACCGCTCGCGCGCTCTTCGAGCTGCCCGAGACGGCCTGTCTCGACATGGGTGATTTCGCCGGAGGCCTTTTGAAGTACTTGCGGACACATCCGATCCCCCGGCTGACGATCGCTGGCGGCATTGGCAAGATGACGAAACTCGGCCAAGGGGCCCTGGACCTGCATTCGGGCCGCTCGCAGGTGGATTTCACGCGGCTAGCGGACATGGCAGCGACGTCAGGAGCCAACCGGGCAGCGGTCGCCTCGGCGAACACCGCACTGGAGGCGCTGGGGCATGTGCCGGAACTGGGGCCGGCCGTGGCCAAAGCCGCCCTCACGACCGTCCGTACAACTTTGCGCGACGCGCCTGTGGACGTTGACACGCTTGTCATCGACCGGTCCGGAGCGGTCGTAGGACGGGCTTCAGCCTCATGAACCAGCTTCTTCTGCTCGGCGGCACCACGGAGGGGCCAGCCCTCGCCGCGCTGCTGGACGCAAGGCGGTTGCCCGTGGTCGCGTCGCTCGCCGGGGTCACCCGTCATCCAGCCCCCTACCCTGTCCCGGTACGGACAGGTGGATTCGGTGGCATCCCGGGTCTGATCGAATGGCTGAACGAGCACCGCCCCCCTGCCGTGATCGACGCCACTCACCCCTTTGCGAGCCAGATGCAGGCCAACGCGGCAGCGGCCTGCGCCGCAACGGTGATCCCACGGGTGCGGGTGCTGCGCCCACCGTGGCCCGAGCGGCCCAGATGGCGGCATGTCGCCAACCTGACCGTCGCAGCCCAGGCCCTTCCACCCGGCGCCCGGGTATTGCTGACGACCGGGCACGATGCGGCGGTCTTTCGTGACCGAACCGACTGCCGGTTCCTACTTCGCACCATTGAGCCGGCGGGCCCCCAACCTCCCCACATCGCAGCCTTGCTCGACCGCCCGCCTTTCACGATCGCAGGTGAGACTGCGTTGATGCGTGACCATGAGATCACACATCTGGTCACCAAGAACTCTGGCGGCAGTGGCACGGCCAAATTGCGCGCGGCGGAGGCTCTTGGCGTCGAGATCCTTGTCGTCGATCGGCCCACGCCGCCACCTGGTCCGGTTGTGCACACGCTCGACGATGCGCTTGTCTGGCTCGACGCGGCCTTACGTGTCGGCAATTGACCTCGTTTCGTCGTCAACTCAGCTTGACAGCAAGTGACCCGTGCACGAACGTCGGTGGTGCATGGTCCCGACCCTGCTCCCAAAAAGGGGGCGAACAGGGCCAAGAGGGAATGCGGTGCGCGCCGACCCAATTAGGGAGCGCAAAACCGCAGCCGCCCCCGCGACTGTAAGCGGTGCGCGTGCCCAAATGCCACTGGGGTCCTTTCGAGGGCACCGGGAAGGTGGGCACGCTGGCCGGGGAGACCCGACACACCGTGAGCCAGGAGACCTGCCATGCATGGTGCAACCCAACCCGTCGGGTGGACGGGACGAGGAGATGAAGACATGCATATCGAACCCGGAATCGTTGATGGCGCCAAGATGGTGCTCGCCTATGGCACCGCCGCTGCGGCTGGTGGCTATGCGCTGAAATGCGTTTGGAACGACCTCAAGACTCATAACCCGGTGTCCTTCGTGGCACGAGCCGTCCTGGCCACGCTCGCCGTATTCATCTTCTTCGAGGTGCTGCCGCACTTCTCGGTCGGCGTGTCGGAAGTCCACTTCATCCTAGGAACCACAATCTTGCTGCTGGTGGGCATCGGCCCCGCAGCGGTGGGGCTTGCGGCAGGCCTCTTGATGCAGGGCTTCCTTTTCGCGCCCTCCGATGTGCCGATGTACTTCGTGAACATCACGACGTTGCTGGTACCGCTTTTTGCCATCGGCGCGCTCGCGAAGCGGATCATCGCACCCGGTACGGCCTATGTGGACATCACCTACGGCCAAGCGCTGAAGCTGTCGGCGGCCTACCAGGGTGGAATCGTCGCCTGGGTCGCGTTCTGGGCGTTCTACGGCCAAGGCTTCGGGGCGGAGAACGTCAACGCCGTCATGAGCTTTGGCGCGGCCTACATGCTGGTCCTGTTGATCGAGCCGCTCGCTGATCTGGCCATCCTTGCGCTGGCCAAGGCAGGTCGGAACGGCCTGCAGGGCTCTGCGCTCAGCCACAACCGGCTGTTCCACGCCGCCTGAGACCAGCCCTGACGTCTGGGTGCCCGAGCGATCCGCGCGGGCATCTGGTCTTCCTGGCCTCATCAACGCCACACGCGGCCGCTGGAGCAACTGATGGAGTTTGGTCCTGATCTTCAGGACGGGCTGAGCCGGCTCTTTCGGTGGCGCCGGGACGTGCGCCACTTTCGGACCGATCCGCTCTGCCCCGACACGGTGGACGACCTGCTCGCGGAGGCCGATATGGCCCCTTCGGTTGGGCTGTCGCAGCCGTGGCGCTGGGTCCATGTCCAAAGCCTTGGCGCCAGGGCGGCTGTCCGGGCGAACTACGAGGCCGCGAATGCGGAGGCCCTGGCCGCGCAGGACGACTGCCGGCGTGGGCTCTATGCCCGGCTGAAGCTCGCGGGCCTAGACGAGGCGCCCGTGCAGATCGCCGTTTTTTGTGACGAGGGCACGGAGCAGGGAGCCAGGCTTGGCACCCACACGATGCCTGAAATGCGGCGCTACTCCGTTGTCTGTGCGGTCTTCCAGATCTGGTTGGCGGCACGCGCACGAGGGGTTGGCCTCGGCTGGGTATCGATCCTGGACCCAGACCGGCTCAACCGCGACCTCGACGTGCCCGCGGACTGGCGCCTCATCGCCTACCTCTGCCTCGGCTATCCGGCCGAGGACCACGATGACCCCGAGCTTGAACGTGCCGGCTGGGAGACCCGCCGCACGCACCCCCCATTGACCCGCTGAGGACCCTGAGACACATGCCCCAGAAGATCCCCGCGACTGTGATCACCGGCTTTCTTGGCGCCGGCAAGACAACGTTGATCCGCAACCTGTTGGCCAAGGCAGACGGCAAGCGCATCGCGCTGATCGTGAACGAGTTCGGCGACGTTGGCGTCGATGGCGACGTGCTGGCTGGTTGCGGCGATGCCGCCTGCGCCGAGGAGGACATCGTCGAGCTGGCGAACGGCTGCATTTGCTGCACCGTGGCCGACGACTTTGTCCCGACGATGGAGAAACTCTTGGGCCGAGCCGACCCGCCCGAGCACATCGTGATCGAGACCTCGGGTCTTGCCCTGCCCCAGCCGCTGGTGCGTGCGTTCAACTGGCCGGAGATCCGCACCCGCGTGACGGTCGACGGCGTGGTGACGGTGGTTGATGGACCCGCCGCCGCCTCTGGCCAGTTCGCCCATGACGTGGCCGCCGTAGACCGCCAGCGGGCCGCCGATGATGCGCTCGATCACGAGACGCCGCTGTCGGAGCTCTTCGAGGACCAGTTGGCCTGCGCCGACATGGTCGTCGTCTCGAAGACCGACACGATGGACGGGCCCGACGTCGATACTCTGGTCGGCAGCCTGACGGCGCAGTCCCGCGACGGTGTACGCTTCGTGCGGTCCGCCGTCCAAGGGTTGGGACCCGATGTCTTGCTGGGTCTCGGCCTCGCGGCCGAAGGGGACATGGACGCCCGCCACGAGGTGCATCACCACCATCATGATCACGAGGACGAGGGCGAGGACGACCATCACGATCATGAACACGAACATGGCCACGACGAGTTCGAGAGCTTCTCGCTGACCCTTGGCGAAGTTGCGGATGCAAATGCCTTCGCGGAACGGCTGGCCGAGACGATTCGCGCCCAAGGCATTCTGCGCCTGAAGGGTTTCGTCGCGGTCCAGGGCAAGCCAATGCGCCTGGTTGTCCAGGCGGTGGGCCCGAGGGTCGAGACCTACTTCGACCGCCCGTTTGGAACCGACCCACGCGCGACCCGGCTGGTGGTCATCGGGCTTGCGGGCCTCGACCGCGCCGCGATCGAGGCCGCGCTGACCAGATGACGGTGAACCTGCGCCGCGATGATCTGCTGTCCCCGGACGCCCTGGGGATGATTGCAGAAAGCGAGGCCGAACTTTCAGCAATCTATCCACCCGAAGTCCGGTATGCCTTTTCTCCGGACCAGCTTCTGGACGCCAACGTGCGGTTCTTCGTCGCCTATGAGGACGGCGACCCGGTCGGATGCGGCGGCATGGCGCCCTGCGACGGCTATGGTGAGCTCAAGCGCGTCTTCGTGACCCGTTCACACCGGGGACGCGGGGTCGCCGCCCGCATCGTCAGCGCGCTCGAGGACATAGCCCGCAGCGAAGCATTCCCCGTCATGCGTTTGGAAACGGGCCTTGCCAGCCCGGATGCCATCGCGCTCTACCGAAAGCTCGGCTACCGCGAGACGCCCCCCTTCGGCGCCTATGTCGACAACGGCTCCTCGGTCTTCATGGAACGCGCATTATGACGCCGCGCGCCCAGATCCTCGAGGCGCGCAGGGCGTCGTACGCCGGACCACAGGGACCTCGCAGTGCTCGCCCCAAAGCGCGTCGCGGACGGGAGCCGGTCTGATGCACCTTCTCCTGGCACAACCCGGCAGCGCGGACAGCGACGAGGCGGTGGACCTCGCGCAGGATCCCGCCGACATCGTCGTGATATCGGCGGCGGACACCGAGCTGGCTGCCCTGGCCGAGGCGCATGCGACCAACCCGGGCCCGTCGCTGCGGCTGGCATCGCTGCTGCACCTCGCCCATCCAGCGTCGATAGATCTCTACCTCGACCAGACGGCGGGGCGGTCGCGCCTTGTCATTGCGCGGGTGCTGGGTGGAGAAGG